>JAUVGW010000338.1 GCA_030593565.1 Phycisphaerae bacterium
TGGCCGTGAAATCCGGAAGCTCCAACGGAATCGCACCGGCAGGGGGTGGAGGCGGCTCCTGTTGCGCGGCAGGCGTGTCCGCGGGCATAGTTGCGGCTGCGGCCGCCGGCGCGGCCGGTTGCGGGGCGGCCGTCGCTGCCCGCTCCTCGGCAATTGCCGCCTCCATCATCGCGGCGGCTTCGTCAAATGGCTTCCCCGTCGAATCGAGTTTGGGACTTCCGTCCGGATTGGCCGTGGACAGCGGCTCCGGTGACGCAGCGTCTCCCCCGAGGGCCGCATCGATATCAGCCTGCGATAATGTGGCAGCATCCGCATCCCCTCCCCCGCTGTCTTCTCCCGTGGACGCGGCAGGCTCCGATGTTGGCTCCGCACCAGGTTCCGCTTCCTCATTGCCGTGAAGTGCGGTATCGATATCGGCTTGCGTCAGCCCAGGTGCGCTATCGTCGGCAGCCGGAGGAGCCTCCGACGACTCCGCATTTTCCACGCTTTCGGCGGAAGCAGCGGCTTCGCCCGCAGCCGCACCCATCGCCGCATCATTATCCGCCTGCGGCAGACCCGCCGACGTTTCATCCGCGGATCCGTCAGTGCTGGGCGAATCAGTGCTTGGCAAGCTGTCCGTGGCGCCGTCACCTTCCGCCGGCGCGCCGTCGGATCCACCGCCCGCGGCATTCAACGCGGCGTCTATGTCGTCTTGCGACAGGCCGTCCTGTTCGTTGGGATCTTCCCCGGACATACGTTCCTACCTTCCGTGGCAGAGGGTGGCATCCATGCCCAACGCGTCTCACGCCGGCCGACCGCGAGCCGCGGCTCCCCGCGTCAACCGCCGCCGCCGGCATACGATTCTGAAGCACCGCCCCGCGTCCGTACTAGTGCTCCGTCTTCCGTCACATTGATGGACCCGGTTGGGTGCCACGGGCAGCCTGTCTGCCCGCGAACACTGGCGGGCCAGCCGCCAGTGGCACTCGTCATTTGAGCTACGACAGACCACTAGAATCCGGTCGGGACCACCGTGAAATTCGGAATCAAGACATTCTCGAACGTCGTCTCATTTCCGATGAGTTCATTTAGCTCAAACCGAAACTGGCGCCTCAACGTCTCCAAACCGGGCTCGTCCAGGTGTTTCTCGTCCGCGCTGCGAATCACCCGGCTCAAGGCATCCTCGATGGTTCCCTTTCGTTTCTCCAAGAAGCCCTCCACGTCCTTCATGACGTCCTCGTCGGTGCTGCTGATCGTGACGACCACACGAACGGTGTACAGCACCGTCCGATGTTCACTTCTGTGGAGGACCCGCAAATCGGCGACGTCGAGTTCCCGACTTTCCGCCCAAGCCTGGGTGGTCGGTGCCTCAACCATCCCCTGTGTCGGATCAGGATCGCTACCGAGGAACTTCATGCAGAAGAAGATAGCCAGACCTTCCACCAACATTACGCCCCCGAACACACCGATCGAGGCCATCGACCGTTTACGCTTCGGCGCATCGGCATTCTCGCCCTCCGCTGCCTCCGTCTTGGTTTCTTCCGCGGCCATGATTTTCTACATCCGCATCAGCCGCCTGACAGCCCCTTCTGGCGGGACATACGACATCACCGCGCCGTGGCGCATCCCGGCGGCCTGCTCTCTTGTTTATCGGTCGAATTCTGCGCCGACTCCACCGCCTCCCGATGCCCGAAGGGCGCGGATTGTCCAACTTTGCGCCAGATAGCGCAATTCTTGCCGAGATTGTCAGGCAATGGTCGTAGCCAGGTTCGTCGTGTCTGCCGAGGGTGGCACGGTCAAGCGTAACTTGGAACGAGTGGAGCTTGGCCGTGGAGCATTAGGCGGGCTTCCAGCCACTGCCAGGAAGCGATCCTCGCGACGCCGTCACTCGCCGGCGGAAACAAAGGTCCTTCGGTTGCGGTCCTTGGTCACGCCGGGGAATCGTAGCGAGCGACTGTGCATGACAACCCAGATGCCCGGCGACAGCAGGTTGCACGCCAGCAGCGCTTCCGTGATGTTCTGGATCGCATCAGTGTCGCGGAACTCGTACGGCCGCATCGCGCCGGTCAGGATGATCGGCATCGCCGCGTCCGGGAGGCTTTTGTGAAGGTACTCGCCCGTCGCCGCGAGCGTATCGGTGCCATGGACGATGATGACGGCGTCATTCTGCGGCAGCGCGGCCTTGACCGCATACAGGATCGTCTGCCGATCCGCGTCGTCGATGTCGAGGGAGTCCTTCGACATCACGGGAACGTGCCAGATGTCGTGCTCGAAATGCCGGAGGCTGCCGAGGATGTTCTGCAACACCGAACCGACATTGGCGAGCGTGCCGTCCGACTCGTTGTAGGTCTTTTCGATCGTGCCGCCGGTCGTGAGAATGGCGATTCGCATGGCTGACTCGCTTGGGACGACACCCGATTCACACGGTCGAGGGCCGGAGTGACGACCGGATTAGAGCATTTCACGTTTGTCTGTAGCGGCCGACGCCCCTGTCGGCCGTGGATTGTTCGATGATGCTACGTCCGACACGGGGGTCGGACGCCACAGGAGTTTTCCGACAGAGCCTAGCAGCCCGTGGCAAAAGTCGGCTGCACCCATGGACTGTAGCGGCCGACCCCCGTGTCGGCCGTAGAGTACGGGAAAACAGCCGCTCACGGGCTCGGCCGCAACGGGGGTCGGCCGCTACATTATTTTTTCCACGGGCTGCTAGATCTCCTCGATGAGCAGGCTGCCTTTGCTGCGGGCGCCGCGGACATGCGTGCGGAGCGCTTCGGCGACTTCGGCCGGCGCGCTGATTGACTGGAGCCTGACGACCTCGTCCGTCTCGTCGGTGCCCATGACCTCGACATCGCCCGTGTTGACGAGGCGATCCACGACGCCCTGTTTGATGCGGACATCGTCGATGCGAATCAGCTCCGTCTGGTCGGTCGTGCGCGTCAGAATGCCTCGATGAATGAACAGCCGTTGCGTCGTGAGCCGGTAGCGCAGCGACACGACAAACAACGCCTCGCGCACCAGGATCGCCACGCCCGCCCCGAGCACCACGGCCCAGGCTAGGAAGACGATTGGCTCGCCGGCGTCCGCCCATTTGTAGGCAGCGCCCAGGACGATCGCGCTGAGCAGCGCCCATATTGCCCACAGACCATAGTACGATCGCCAGGCGGGCCGGCCTTGCCAGACCTGCTTCTCGTACTTCGGATCGCGATAGATATCGCCGTCCTTGTTGTCGGGCGCGCCTTTGGAGGCGGCGGACTTGAGCTTGTCGGCGGGCGAGGGTTCCTCGGCCGATTTCTCGACCGGTTTCTCAACCGGCTTGTCGATCGGTGCTCCACAGTCCTTGCAGAACTTGCTATCGGCTTCGATGTCGGCCTTGCACTTTGGACACTTCATCGTTGTCACCCCGATGCCGCCGTCGGCGTTCGCAGCATGGTATCGCCGCGAACCAGAGCTGTCATTCTCGCCGCCGAGTGTGTCCGTGACACCATCTGCGGGGCTGATCAGAGCCCCAAGCGTCAGCGCGGGGTCTTCGTGGGCAGACCGTTGGACTTCGGACCCGCTCGCTTACGCTCGGGGCTCTGATCCGGTACCCGACGCGGGTGATGTCACGCAACACTTCGCTGTTTCGCGAGCCGCCGAATCTGCCACGGACCCCTGCCGGGTGTGTCTTGCGGCGTCGTCATTTGCTGGGCGGCCGGTCCATCCAATCCTTGACGTGCTTGGCAAGGACCTCCGGGCTGCGCTGCTGGAGGATGTGCGCGCTGATGGATTCCTTGATCTTCAGGTTCTTCATCGCCTTGCCGGCGCGATCCCACAGTTTGTCGAGCTGGCTTTCGCCGTCGGCGAGATACAGTTCGGTCACCAGTTCCGACAGCTTCCCGAGCATGATCGTGTCGCGCTGATCGTAGTATCGCTCGATGATCTTCTTCTGATTGCGTGTGTACTCTGCCATGGAAAATGGGTTCTTACTCCGTGACTTCTGCGTAAACTGCGAGCATCTTCGGTTGCGGTCGAAGGCCGCGTTGTTGGGGTCCAGGGTTCAGGGGTCAGGGTCAAGGGTGCAGACACCGAAACCCTGAACCCTAATCCCTGGACCCTTTTGTTGCGGCCGAATACCGCCTTGGGACTCCGTGTGACGAATCATGCACGCCGATGCGGTGACGGGCGGCGGCGCGGCGGGGCATCGTCACTGAGTCGCCCAAAAATCATGCGACCGGCGGACGTTTGCAGGACGCTGGTCACGGAAACATCGACGGTGTCGCCGATTCGGCTGCGGCCATGTTCGACGACGACCATGGTGCCGTCATCGAGGTAGCCGATTCCCTGTCCCGCCTCCTCACCGGCCTTGATGATCTTGGTTGTCATGGATTCACCCGGCAGGACGACCGGTTTCAGGGCATTGGCGAGGTCGTTGATGTTGATGATCCGGACCTTACGGAGCTTGGCGACCTTGTTGAGGTTGTAATCGTTGGTCGCCACGCTGCCGTTGAGTTGTTGTGCGAGGGCGAGCAGCTTGAGATCGACGGATTCGTCGTCTTCAGCCTTCGACAGTCGGGCTTCCATGACCTGGATGTCGACGCTTTCGGTGGTTTGCAGACGGTGCAAGATGTCGAGCCCCCGACGGCCGCGGGCCCGTTTCAGCTTGTCGTTGGAATCCGCGATGGCCTGCAACTCGCGCAAGATGAAGCGTGGGACAATGACGCGCTGGTCGATCACCCCGGTGTCGCAGATGTCGGCGATACGCCCGTCGATGATGACCGATGTATCCAGGATGAGCGGATGTTCGCCCTTTATCTGTTTTGCAAATTCGACATATGGTATCACGAATCGGATGTCATCTTTGGTCTGCATGACGAAGCTGACGCAGAAATAGCAGCACACGATGCCCAGCAGGACCTTGGTAAGGGCCATGGCGGGGTGGTCCTTTTCGCCGACTTGAATCTTTGTTTTTTGTGTGCGGAAACCGTGTTCGCCGGGGATAGGGTTGCCGTTTGCATCCTGCACCAGCGTCTCGACTTCCTGAAAAGCCGGCACCTTGGCAAGCCGGTTCGGCAGGACGCCGGAGGCAACGAGGTTCAGCACGAGTGTGAGGGCATAGGCGATGAGCAGGCCCGCCGTCAGTCCGAAGAACACGCCTCCCAGGGCTTGCAGCGATTTCCGCGGCAGCGCAATTTCAATTGTGATGGTGATGAGAGCAAGGATCAGTGCCCCGATCAGCAGGACCATCCGATAGGCCGGCAGGAGCGTGCCGCTTTCGACGTAGGACATGCCGACCGCCAGGATCGCCAGCACGAGGAATGCCCGGAGGAAATGATGAAGCATGGTATGAACTCCCAAAATATGAATCGTATGTCTGGGACCGCCGATCGATCAGCCGTCTAAACGACCCACGCGGGGGGCAACCGCGTGACGTGGAAATATCTGCCAATCATTCGCCCGAAGATAGGCTGTTCGTCGGCACGCAATGCGTACAGTATAGCAGGAAACCCTGTGGCGTGATGCAAGGGCCAAAGAACAAAGGTGAAGGATGAAGGGACCAAGGGACCGAGGGACCGGGGGATCGAGGCACCGGAAAAAAGGGGTCAGGCTAGAATGCCATTAAGTTAAGCTGCATCTCCTCGTTTTCGCAGGTATTTTCGCAGTTTTTCGCGTGGTTGCGTCATGCGGGCGTACTGCTTGGGCCGGCGCTTGATGCAACGCGGCTCGATACG
>JAUVGW010000440.1 GCA_030593565.1 Phycisphaerae bacterium
CAATCCACGGCCGACAGGGGCGTCGGCCGCTACAGACAAGCGTGAAATGCTCTAAATGGCCAAGCACCTCAGATCCTACCCAAGTGGGCATTCACCCTCCAGTAGGCAGGTCACGAACGCCGACACGTCGTCTGCCGTGAAGTCTCCGTCGGAGTTGATGTCCGCGCACACGCATTCGGACGTGCCAGGCTCCCCGTTGATGTAGCAGCTTGCGAACGCGCTGATGTCATCACCGTTGACAGCCGCGTCGTTGTTCAAATCCCCCGTCTGTGCACACGCAATTTGGCCACAGAAGATATCCTCAATAGTGACGGCGTCGATCCCGCCCTCGTTGATCGAATTGTTGGGATTATCCATCGCGCAGAAGCGAATCTTCACCAGCGCCGTGGGCGTAATGTAGCCACTGAGGTAAATCTTTCGATGGACCCAGCCGGTTGCCGGATTCTCCTCTTCGTCAACGACACGCTCAATCAGAACCCACGAATCACCGTTGTCGTTTGAGACTTCAACGTCCAGCGGATCATCATCATGATCGTCATTCAGCCACCACCTGGCGTACCGGAGGATCGGGTTGGTGGTGTTGCTCAGGTCGAAGGTCGGCGAGATCAGCCGGGTCGGACCGCCGTCGACATCCGAGTTCCCCGCGACGTTCCCGGTCAGGTAGCACTGTCCTGAGCCGTCGTAGTCGCTGGGCGGATCCTGGCGTTCGCCCCCGCCGACCGGGATGCCGCGCTCCCACGCTCCGGATGTCATATCGAAGTTCTCGACGACCCAGCCTTGATCGCTCTCGAAGTTGTCGTCCATATGGACAATCACCTCACCCACGTCCGCGGCGAAGGGTGCCTGCGCGCCATCGAGTGGCTGGTACACGGTGCCGCTCTGCGTGCCCTCGACAGTGAAATAGAACTTCGGTGCGTCCGCGCAGGTGGGTGCGGGCAGGGTGGCGAGGTACATGCCCTCCCCCAGCGGTTCCAACGGCGACGTTTCGTACACGTCGCCATCGTCATACATGGTGTGGATCATCGCCGAGCCCGGGACGTATTCTTCACCGCCCTCGTAAACCTCCACGACGATTTCGGTAGGTTCCTCGGGGGGCAACACCTCGGGCACACCGCTCGGAAACAGGATGCTCAACACCGGAGGCGCGCCCACGCCCAGGTTCGGATTTCCCCACAAGGCACCCCACTCGAACGTCTCGTACCTGTCGTAGTACCAGTACCCGTTGACGTACATCTCACGCAGGGCTTCCTGGAGGGCTGCCCCCTGCGTATACTGTTCGGACGTTACGTATGTCGTGAAGAGATAGTCCAGCGACTGGCTCGAGCCGTCGTCCGGGCTATCCCAGGCATGACAACCGTAAGCGACCTTCGTCGCCCCCACGAAGCCCACTCCTCCCTGCTCCAACATCGCCTGTCCGATGTTGAGATCGTCCGTATCCGAGTTACTGCAGGCATCCGCGAAAATGATCGCTGGGTAATCGTCATTCAGTTGCGGACAGTCGGAAGAGGAAATGAAGGCCGGCGCCCCCAGACCGTAGATATGGCACGACGTCGGAGACCCGTGTCCAGCCCAGTTGACAAAGCAATATGTGTTTTCCGGCCAGACAGCCATGACGTTGTCGTGCAGAAGTGGATAGTCGCATTCGTAGTCGGACCAGTAGCTTGAGTTCTGCTCGTACATCCTCGTCATGGTCCAATCGGCCATCCAGAGTTGATCGACCTTTGCCTCCATCATTACCGCATTGTCGGTGTCGGCCCAGAAGTACCCGCCCAATAACAGGATGTTCTTCTTGAAGGCCGGATCATCGTTTTCTTCGTAGGCAACGGATTTCTCGCAGATGTGCTGTACCGTCACCGGATCGCTCCACGGTATTCGGCCGACGTTGACTTCGGCATAGAAATCGATGGGGTCCGAGTCCTCACCCCAATTGTGGTCTCCATCCGCGTCCCAAGACTCGTCGTCGGGCAGGCTCAACTCGGCGTAGTAGAAGTCGGTTTCGGGTTTGCCATAGCCTGTGTCCTGCCAAGTTCGACGCATCGGAACGTCGTCGTAATGGCCGACCATCAGCACGTCCTCGATACCCCATGCCATTGAGGGGTATTTCTCTCGGAGGAAGTTCCGCATCTTTTCGGCCAGGTCGTAGCCGCTGTAGTTTGTGCTGATCCAGTTCGTTGTGACCACTTCGACGGTCCGGCCCTTGATGGTTTCCCACGTTACCAATGGGGCGACCGCCGACGTTAGCGACTCAAGGGTGATGATGACGAAATCATGAAGCCCACGTTCTGTGCGGCCCGCCCCCGGGTGCCAGGCCTGCGCTTCGTCGTAGTTGATGATGATGTCTCGCGCGACATGCTCGGTTCTTGACAGGCTGTCGACCGTTGGCTCGCCACTCCGCTCCAATAACCGATAGCCCACCTTCACCGTGATTTCCGGGTAGTATGTCAACTGCTTGGATACAGGACGATACGAGAACGGCGTGACCCTGACGTCCACCAAACTGTACTTGCGGTAGCCCGCCGTGCGGACAAACTCCGCCGCAGCCTGTGGATAGGGTTCGTCGCTGCCGAACACTGCCCTGTAATTGTCCTCGTACTGCTGCTGTTCCCGCTCGTGGACGGCGGGATTCTCGTCGCCGATGACCCGCGGCAACGGCGCGGGTCGGATGTCATACCTGCCTGGCAAAACGATGCCGTCACCGGTTTCATAATCGACACCTGTTACCTCGGTTCCCGGCGGAATCGCAATGGCGTATATCTTTGAGGGTAGCCTGGGCGTGCCAGGCACGAGGAGCCGGCCGAGATCCTCGGCGATGATCTCGTGCTGTCCGTCGGTGTTCTCGATCTGGTACTCGCCTACCCGAATCGTGACAGCGACGCAGGAGGCCGAGTCGTCACTTGCGGCGGCGGGCTCGGCGGCCAATAGGGTCAGGGCAAGCACTGCGGTGGTGATCGATGCATTTCGGCTGTGGATAGTGCGCATCACGGTTTCGTCTCCTTGGATGTGAGAAGCGATTGTGCGGCTCTTCTCCTAAGGTGTATGCCTGCAATCCCTCGTGTTCCGGGGGAGGCAATAGCGGGCTCAGGTCGCCCGGTCGGCTCGCCGCAAGAGACAATTATACCAGAAGCTCATTTGAGAATCCAGACCGCCTGTTTTGTGCCTTTTTCCGCTCCAGGGCAATCGCAAGAATGGCGGATGTAGCGGCCGACCCCCGTGTCGGCCGTAGAACACCAACGGTTTCCGACGGCCGACACGGGGGTCGGCCGCT
>JAUVGW010000116.1 GCA_030593565.1 Phycisphaerae bacterium
AAGGCGAATTCTCGTTGCAGGAAGGCAAGCTGCGGACGCTGTCGATGGCTCCCGAACCGCGACAGGGCATTTGGGATCGCCTGGAAATCGCGCCGCGCGGCATCGACGCATCGGTGGTCGAGGCGTTGCACCGTACACACATAGGCGTTGATCACGACTATCGCAACCTGGTTCACGGCGCGCTCAAGACGGCGATCGCCGACGGTTGGGGCGGTTCGATGATCGCGACGACCGTCAGCGACATTCTGTTCGGCACTCCCGAGCCGATTCGCGGCGCCGCCAATCTCGGCGTTCTGGAAGAAGGCAGCGTCAACGTCCTGGTTCACGGGCACGAGCCGGCGCTGACGGAGATTCTGGTGGCCGCATCGCGCGACCCGGAGATCATCGCGAAGGCCAAGGCGGTCGGGGCCGACGGCATCAATCTCGCCGGCATCTGCTGCACCGCAAACGAGGTACTGATGCGGCATGGCGTTCCTGTGGCGGGCAATTTCCTCCAACAAGAGTTGGCGATTGTCACCGGGGCCGTCGAACTGATGATCACCGATGTACAATGCTGCATGGCTTCATTGCCGTCGGTGGCTCGCTGCTATCACACCAAGGTCGTCACGACAAACCCGATTGCCAGGAGCCAGGAAGCCGAGCGTCTGGAGTTTGATGAATCCAACGCACTGGATTGCGCCCGGCGGATTCTGCACAAGGCGATCACGAACTTCCCCAACCGCGATCCCAAGAAGGTGAGCATTCCGGACGCCAGCCGCCCGTTGGTGGCCGGCTTCAGCAACGAGACGATCTTCAACATGCTCGGCGGCACGTTCCGGCGCAGCTTCCGGCCGCTGAACGACGCCATCATCACCGGTCGCATTCGTGGTCTGGCGGGTATCGTCGGCTGCACGAACGCTCGCGACCGCGTCGATGATTACATCGTCACACTGACGAAGGAGCTGATTGGCCGTAACATCCTCGTCCTGCAAACCGGGTGTGCGGCGGTGGCGTGCGGCAAGCAGGGACTGTTGACGCCGGAGGCGGCGCTCGAATTGGCGGGGCCGTCGCTGCGCGAGGTGTGCGAGACGGTCGGCATTCCGCCGGTGCTGCACATGGGATCATGCGTGGATAACTCGCGGATCCTGATGGCGGCAACGTACGTGGTCGAAGAAGGCGGGCTTGGAAACGACCTGTCGCAGCTTCCGGCGGTTGGGGCGGCGCCGGAGTGGATGAGCGAAAAGGCCGTCGCGATCGGCCACTACTTCGTGGCATCGGGCATCGACGTCGTGCTTGGTCGGCCGTTCCACACGGGCGGATCACAGGCGCTGACGGATTATCTGTGTGAGGGTTTGCAGGACGTCGTCGGCGCGAAGTTTCATTACATCTCGGATGTCAAGCAGGCCGTCGAGACGATCTGCGCCCATATCGAGTCGAAGCGTGACGCGCTGGGCATCAACCGAAAGACGGAAAGGAAACTCCTCGACATGAAGGATCGGAGGGAGTTAGATGTCTAAGGCCATCGCCACCGACGCGATCGTAGGCGCGCGAGACGCCGTATCCAGGGCCAAGGCGATGCTCGCCGGCGCGATTCGGGCGAAGGGCGCCGACCATCCGGTCAGTTTCCCCGATACTGCCTATTACATGCCCGTGATTCACTCGATGCTCGGCGCGAAGGTCGCGATGTTGTCGGACTTCCAATCGGTCTTGGCACGCTGTGACGAACTGCTGCCCGATCCGCCGACGGATGAAGTCTGGTTGCCGTACCTGGGCGATGCGCTCGACGCCGGCATGGCGACGCTGTTTGCGTTCGAGACGATTGAGGCGTGCAAGACCGTTGTCGGTCCCCATCCCGTCAACGGCATCTGGCTGGGCGCGGCCGATGACGTGATCATGCGGGAGCGCGGCATCGAGTTTGTGGACGGGACGGCGCCGGGTTTTGCCGCCGTGGTCGGCGCTGCGCCGGATTCGGCCGCCGCTGTTCGCATCGCCACGCAGTTGCAGGAGAAGAACCTGTACGTCTTCATGTCCGGCCATTCGAACGGGACAACCCTCGCCGAGCAGCTTCACTCCGAGGGGGTCCAACTGGGCTGGGAGACGCGTCTTGTGCCGTTCGGGCGCGACGTCTCGGCGACGATCTACTCGCTGGGATTCGCCAATCGGGCGGCGTTGTCGTTTGGGGGCGTGGCTCCGGGGGACTTCAAGCGCAACCTGCGCTACAACCAGAACCGCATCTTCGCATTCGTGCTGGCGCTGGGTGAGGTGACCCAGGAGAAATACGCCGCCGCCGCCGGAGCGATCAACTACGGCTTCCCGACCATCGCCGACACGGACATCCCGGAGATTCTCCCAACCGGCGTCTGCACGTATGAACACGTGGTCGGCAATGTGCCGCTCGACGCGATTGTCGAGCGCGCTTTGGAAGTGCGCGGCTGCAAGGTCAAGGTCGCCAAGGTGCCGATCCCGACGCCCTACGGCCCGGCTTTTGAGGGGGAGCGCATTCGAAAGAACGAATCGCGGGCCGAGTTCGGCGGCCAAGTCACCACCGCCTTCGAATTTGTCCAGATGCGTGAGATGGACGAAATCAACGACGGCGAGATCGAGGTGATCGGGCGCGACGTGGATGATATCGAGGAGGGCACGGCGTTGCCGCTGGCGATCTGGGTCGAGGTTGCCGGGCGCAAGATGCAGCCCGACTTCGAGCCGATCCTCGAACGACAGATTCACCATCTGGTCAACGGCGCCGAGGGCATCTGGCACATGGGCCAGCGCGACATCGTCTGGACGCGAATCAGCAAGAAGGGATATCAGCGGGGACTGCGGCTGCGGCACTATGGCGAGATTCTGCACGCCAAGTTCCTTTACGAATATCCCGCGATCGTCGACAAGGTGAAGGTCACGCTGATTACCGAGAAGGACGAGGTCGAGCGGCGTCTGGCGATCGCCAGGAAGGTGTATGTAGAACGAAATCGGCGAATGGAGTCGATGACCGACGAATCGGTCGACACGTTCTACAGTTGCCTGCTATGTCAGTCGTTCGCCCCCGACCACGTCTGCATGATCACGCCCGAGCGGCTCGGGCTGTGCGGTGCGTACAACTGGCTCGATGGCAAGGCCGCATACGAGATCGACGAGACCGGCCCCAACCAGCCGGTCGCCAAGGGCCATTGCGTCGATTCGGTCCGCGGGATCTGGGACGGCGTGAACGAGTACGTGCACAAGAATTCGCACGGCACCGTCTCGTGCTATACCGCCTACAGCCTGATGGACCAGCCGATGACTTCTTGCGGCTGCTTCGAGGCGATCATCGGCTATGTGCCCGAGTGCAACGGCGTCATGATCGTCAACCGCGAGTTCCCCGGCGACACACCCGTCGGCATGCCGTTCAGCTCGCTGGCCGGTTCGGTCGGCGGCGGCGTGCAAACGCCCGGCTTCATGGGGGTGGGCAAGGCGTTTCTGTCCAGCCGGAAGCTCCTCGCCGCCGATGGCGGCTATCCACGCATCGTTTGGATGACCAAGGAATTGAAGGAGATGGTCGGCGAGGATTTCGCCAAGCGCGCCGCCGAGGCGGGCTATCCCGACCTGCTTGACAAGATCGCCGACGAATCAATCGCGACCGAACCCTACGAGATTCGCAAGCACCTGGAGAAGGTGGGCCACCCCGCGATTGACCTGCCCGACATGGCCTCGATCTGGAGCGATCCGGAGGAGTCGTCCGCAACTTCGCAAGAAACAACCGATGCCATCGCAGCGCCGCCTCCGTCTGATGCGGCTGTTGACGAGTCCGCATTGATCGAACCGCGCGGCGATGCGACGTCGGCCGTGGTCGTTGACAAAGCGGCCCTGCTGGCCGAGTTGAAGGCTGAGCTCAAGGAACAAATCACGCGTGACGTCGTGGCGGAGTTGATCGGCACGTTGCAGGACAGGTTCCTTGACGGGCGTACAGAGGCCCCACGTGAGATCGAGGATGCACCGTCGGGCGTCGAAGCCGGGCCCGCCGTCGAGGAGCCCGCTACGCCGGCGCGTTATGCCGCCGAGAAACTGGCGGACGTTACGGCCTTCGCCATACCGAAAGAAAAACCGGTCGAGACGATCGAGCTGATTACACTCGGGGCGACGAAGGCGAACGGCGGAACGCGCGGGCGAACGGTTACGGTCGGCGGACAGAACTGTCTGCCTTTCCACGCCTTCGAGGGTGCCGTTCCGCATATGCCGGCGCTGGCTATTGAGGTTTTCGACAAGGTCAGCGACAGGATCTCGCCGGCCTTGCGCGAGACGTGGGGCGATCTGCTCGACCGGCCCGTGGACATGGCGCGCAAGGCGGTCAATGAACACGGGGCCGATGCGATTTCCGTCCGTCTCGAGGGCACGCACCCCGAAAAGGGAAATCGCAGCCCGGCCGAGTCGCTCGCCCTGGTCAAGGAGGTCCTTGCGGCGGTGGATGTGCCGCTCATCATCACGGCGCACAACCACTTTGAATCGGCGAATGAAGTCATGAAGAAAGTCGCGTCCGGCTGCGCAGGCGAGCGGTTGCTGCTCAATTGGGTGGAGGCCGACAACTACCGCACGATCGCGGGCGTCGCCTTGGCCTACGATCACTGCGTGGTGGCGCAGACGCCCATCGACGTGAATCTCGCCAAGCAACTCAACATCCTATTGAGCAACATGGACCTCCCGCGCGATCGAATCGTGATGGACCCGCTGGTGGGCGCGCTTGGCTATGGGCTGGAATACACGTACTCGGTGATGGAGCGAATCCGGCTGACCGGGCTCAGCGGTGACAGCGCTCTGGCGTTCCCGATGCTGGTTTGCGTGGGACAAGAGGCCTGGAAGACCAAGGAGGCCGCCGCGCCGGAGAACGCCTTCCCGACGTGGGGCGATCTCGCGCGTCGGGCGATGATGTGGGAAGTTCAGACGGCCATGCCGCTGGTGCTGGCCGGGGCGGACCTCGTCGTCTTGTACCATCCCAAGTCGCTGGCCGCGATCCGCCGCAATGTGAACCGGCTCGCCGCACACAGCCGACCGTAGAATAGCGCCGGCGCCAGCGCCGGCAAGATAAGGACGCTGAGCAAATGGCTCTGACCGGACTCAAAATACAGAAGTTGCTGCCCAAGACGAACTGCAAGGAATGCGGCTGCAGCACATGCCTGGCGTTCGCGATGAAGCTGGCCGCCAAGAAGGCCGAACTGGCGGAGTGCCCCTATGCCTCGGACGAGGCGAAGGCGGTTCTCGGCGCCGCCGCCGAACCCCCGATCCGCACCGTGACCATCGGCGAGGGCGAGCACGCATTCAAGGCCGGCGGCGAGACGGTCGTGTTCCGACACGAGAAGACGTTTGTGAATCAGACCGGCGTTGGACTGGCCGTCGACGATTCCCTGGACGATGACGAGCTTCATAGACGGGTCGGGGCATTGCTCGATTACGAATTAGAACGCGTCGGTGAATTGCTGCGGCCGGACGCAGTCAGCATCGCTTTTGAGAGTGGTTCGCTGGATCGCTACCTGTCAGCCGTAAAGAGCGTGGTGTCGATCTGGCCGCGTGCCGTCGTCATTCGTAGCGACGATGCATCCGCCCTGCGCGCCGCAGCGGAAATGCTGCGCGGCCGGCGCCCGTTACTGGCCTCCGCTGTGCCGGCAACGGTTGCGGATATGATCGCAGTTGCCAAGAACACCGAATCGGCCTTGGTTCTGGCCGCCGACAATTTCGACGATCTCGTGGCGATGGCCGACCAATGCCGAGACAGCGATCTGCGTGATGTCTTCCTCGAGCTGCGCGCCGACAGCCTGTGCGAACACTATCAGAACAACACGATCATCCGCCGCGGCGCGCTGAAGTCCGGTCTCAAGAACCTGGGTTATCCGATCCTCAAGTACATCGACACCGGCAACCCGATCGACGATGCTATCGAGGCCGGGATTGAAATCGCCAAGTACGGCAGCCTGGCGATCCTCCCGACATTTGATCCCGCTGACTTCACGCCGCTGCTGGCGCTTCGACAGAACGTGTTCACGGACCCGCAGAAGCCTATCCAGGTCGAGCCGCAGGTATATCCGGTTGGCGAGCCCGACGAGAACAGCGCGGTCTTCGTGACGACGAATTTCTCGCTGACATACTTCATCGTCTCGGGCGAGATCGAAAACTCCGGAATCTCGGCCTGGCTGGTCGTCCCCGAGTGCGAGGGCCTCAGCGTCCTGACCGCCTGGGCGGCCGGGAAGTTCGGCGGCGACAAGGTAGGCGCGTTTGTGAAGGAATGCGGTCTCGGCGATCGTATCGCCTGCCGAAAGATCGTGATTCCGGGATATGTGGCCCAGATATCCGGCGAACTGGAGGAAGCTCTGCCCGATTGGGAAGTCATCGTCGGCCCACAGGAGGCGGGTGATATCGAGAGCTTCGTCAAGAACGTCCTGACGTGAGCATGGACTGAAGCAAGCGATCAGAGCCGGCTCGTGCCGAGCCGGACCGGGGCGACACGCCATCAGAGCCGGCTCGTGCCGAGCCGGACCGGGGCGACACGCCATCAGAGCCGGCTCGTGTCGAGCCGGTGACCGGGGCGACACGCCCCGGCTCTGCTGCGTATAATGCCATCCATGGCCATCGTCACCTTCCGTCCAGCCGACCGAACAGCCACCGTTGCCGAGGGCACATCCCTGTTGGATGCCGCCGCCCAGGCAGGCGTGGCTATAGAAGCGCCTTGTGGCGGCGAGGGCGCCTGCGGCGAGTGTCGCGCGCAAATCGAATCCGGTGCCGTCGAGCGCGTTCCCCGCGGTTGCCTGTCGGCCGACGAGGTGTCCGACGGATGGGTGCTGGCGTGCAGCAGCCGCATCAGCGGGGACGTAACCGTGCGCGTCGCCGCAGAAAAGAACAGCGCGGTGCAGCAGATCGTCACCGAAGGGGCGGGTGGCCTTACCTATAGGCATTCCCGGATCCCGGCGTCCGAGCCGGCTGCCGCGAAGCATCTGCTGGAAATGTCTCCTCCCGCCCCGGGGGAGTCTTTCAGCGACTTTGCACGGCTGGCTCGCGCGCTGCAGTTACATGCCGGCGTCGAAGTTGCTACGGCCGGTTTACCTGTCCTCCGTAATCTGGCCGGCGCGTTACGCGCGAAGGAAGGCCGCGTCACAGTCACGGTCGATGTCGGCAACGACGCCAGGCCGGCTGAGATTGTCCGCGTCGAGCCGGGCGATACGAAGGACACGCAGGTTGGATTGGCGATCGACGTCGGCACCACGACTTGCGCCGTGAGCCTGGTCGATCTGGCACGCGGCCATGTACTTGGTACGGCAGCCGACTACAACGGCCAACTCGCGCGCGGGGCGGATATCATCAGCCGCATCAGCTATGCCAAGACCCCCGAGCGCGCTGATGAGCTGCGCGGCCTCGTACTGAGCACAGTCAACGGCCTGATCGACAGGCTTTGCACCGAGCACGGCGTCGACACGACCCAGATCGACAACGCGGTCGTCGCAGGCAACACCACAATGGTCCATCTGGCGCTCGGCCTGCACCCGGAGTATATCCGCCTGGAGCCGTACACGCCGACGGTGAATTGCCCGCCGCGCCTGCGCGGACGCGAGGTCGGCCTGGCCATGAACCCGGAGGCCTACGTACTGTTCGCGCCCGGCGTGGGCAGTTATGTCGGCGGCGACATCACGGCCGGCCTGCTCCAGACAGCGCTCGCCGAGGATAACGATGACATCCGCCTGTTCCTTGATATCGGCACCAACGGCGAGGTGGTCGTCGGCAACGGCGAGTGGTTGATGGCCTGCGCAGCTTCCGCCGGACCGGCCTTTGAGGGCAGCGGCGTCGGCTGCGGAATGCGCGCCGGCAGCGGCGCCATCGAGCGCGTTCGGATCGACCCCGAAACGGGCGAGGCGCACGTGAGCGTCATCGGAGGCGGTCGGCCGCGCGGCACATGCGGTTCGGGCATGATCGACCTGCTGGCGGAACTGTGGGCCGGGGATGTGCTCGATCAGTCCGGCAAGCTCGATCCTTCGCGCGGCGACGGCCGGATCGGCCCGGCCCGGGGTGGCGGCCGTTATCTGGCCTACACGGTAGTTCCGCAGGCCGAGACTGAAACGGGCGAGCCGATCGTGATCGACGAGCGCGACATCCAGAACCTGCTCAGGACCAAGGCGGCGGTGTACAGCGCGTGCGCGGTGATGCTCAAGTCGCTCGGGCTCGATTTCGATGCTGTCGCGGAAGTCTATGTCGCCGGCGGTTTTGGCCGATTCCTCGACCTCGAGAAGTCAATCGCCATCGGCCTGCTGCCGGACCTGCCGCTGGAACGCTTCACCTACCTGGGCAACTCGGCGCTCAGCGGCGCGCAGGCGATGCTGTGTTCGGCGTCCGCCAGGGACAGCGCGGCGCGGATCGCCGACCGGATGACATACCTGGAACTCAACGTCGACCCCGCGTACATGAGCGAGTACACGGCCGCCCTGTTCCTCCCGCACACCGATATCGACCGCTTTCCGACCGTCAAGACCGCGTTGGCGTCCAGACGAAGTCAAGGAGCGCCCCGATGAGCCCAAACTGCCCCGGCCAAGACCAGCGTTACTGGAAGCCGGAGGACATATTCTTTGCCAAGTGCCCGTTCTGCGGCGACGAGATCGAGTTCTGGAAAGACGAGCCGACCCGCGTATGCCCTTCCTGCCAGAAAGAAGTTCGAAATCCGAAAATCGACACGGGCTGCGCGAAGTGGTGCAAGCACGGCGACGAATGTCAAGGTCATACTCCCGACGGTGCGCCGCCCGCGAGTTGACAGGGGCATGTCATGTCACCAGCCGAGATCGAAGTGGCCGTCATTTCTGACATTCACGGCAACCGCTGGGCGCTGGAAGCCGTGCTGGAAGACATCGATCGCCGCGACATCCGGGAGATTGTCAGCCTAGGAGACAGCCTGTACGGGCCTCTCGCCCCGGCCGAGACGGCCGACATGCTCATGGGCCTCGACATGCCAACTGTCCGCGGAAACGAAGACCGACTGGTTACGGAGGCCAAGGATGAAACTGCGAACGCACCCACTTTGAGCTATGTCAGAGGACAATTGACGCAGGCGCATCTGGAATGGCTAACTGGATCGGAGCGCACTGCGATCGCGTACAAGTCCTTCTACCTGTGCCATGGCTCGCTCGACCACGACGACGAGTACATGCTCTGCGAGGTTAGCGAAGACGGCGTGCGAGCAAGAGACGCGGAGACGCTCATGGCCATGCTGAGATCGATTCGGCAGCCGGTCCTGCTCTGTGGACATGACCATGTTGCGCGCACTGTTCGCCTCCCCGATGGCAAGCTGATTGTAAACCCCGGAAGCGTAGGCTTGCCGGCGTACTATGATGACGTCCCCTATCCACATGTGATGGAAGCGGGAACTCCCGAAGCTCGCTACAGCATTGTTCGGTGCGGCCAGGCGGGCTGGCAAGTCGAGAACGTCGCGGTTCGATACAACTGGGAAGCCGCCGCCACAGTGGCTCGCAATAATGAGCGTGCCGACTGGGCGCAATGGCTGCAATCCGGACGAGCCTCGCCCGGCACGCCCCTGGGCCGGATAGGGATGAATGGTGCTTGAGCAGCCGGCACAGAAAGGTCGTCAATCAACCCACATCAAAGACGCGCGTGGCAGAACGGTACCCGCACTTTTTCGCGTGGCGATGCACTATTGAAGTTTACATGGTCAAAGAAACGTTCGACCTCCATCAGGGGCCCATGGATTGCGATCCATGGGCCTGCTGCATGTTTCATTAGCCATCCAAAGCTCAATAGTAGCAAAGACCGTTCCAATTAAATCGACAGGCCCAAAAGCAGTGGGCCACCCGTCAAGCCGTCGCTTGACCGTGCCACCCATCCGTTGAGCGGCAACACGACGGCACCTCTTTTTTGCACTTGCAAATCCGGCCCCGGCCATTTCTAATGTATGTCCCTCTTGAGTCTGGCTCGGGATCACGGGGTGATCGCCGAGTCTATCCGGCCCCCATCGTCTAGTGGCCTAGGATATCAGGTTCTCATCCTGGAGACCGGGGTTCGAGTCCCCGTGGGGGTGTATCGAGAAGCCCTCGTTTTTCTTTGGAAAGACGAGGGCTTTTCTTTGGGCTCTGGACCTTATATGGCTGGGTGCCCCTTCTTTGCGAAGCAAAAGGTGGGAATCCACCACGCGTCAGCCTCCCACCCTTTCTTTCAGAAAGAATGGGGCACCCGGGCACCCTACACGTCAAGGATCGCGCGGTTCTTCCCCTTGGGCAGCGATGACTCGCTCAATCTCGTCAGCAGACATCCCTCGGTCTACCATCGTTCGCTTCAACTCGTTCTCAGACCGCACCTGCTGAGCCTTGTACCAGTAAAAGGCGATGATGCCGGCAATCGGGATAAGGAGCCCGACAAGGCACCCCATGACGATCGCGATCTGCGGCATTTCGAAGAGTCCGTGCCAAAATTGCTCTGCGAGCATGAATGATCCTCCTGAGACTGAATCCATACCGGGCCGAACAAGCAGGCCGCCGGTCGGTCCCCCAATTATTCGTATTCGGTACCCGCCTGCAAATATTCGTCCGGGATTCTCCATTTCCCGGATTTTCGATCATCAGGAGCAGCAAAGAGGTCAGGGTGTGCCCATTCTTTCAAACAGAGGCTATCGGGGAGTGCCGAAGCCCCGGCAGGGGCGTAAGGGCATAGCCCACGGCGCGAGCCGTGGGGCACTGGAGTGTGCTAACTAGCGAGCCCCAGTGGGGCGAAAGAGGAGGCCGGGTGGCATCTTTCGCCCCGCTGGGGCTGAGCAAAGCGCGTGCCGATGCGATCCCACGGCTCGCGCCGTGGGCTGTCTTCTTGCGCCACTCCGTGGCTGGCTGGGTGCCGCATCCTTTGCGGCAGCAAAGGTTGGGGGGCGCCGGGTGCCATGCTCATCCCGAAGCACGTAGGGTGCGTCTCGGACGCACCTTTTTTCTGGTCCCGTAGGGACCGCCGAGAATAGCCCAGCGATTTATCGCTGGGTCACGGAGCGCCGCTTGCGCTGAGTCCCGGAGGGACGACCGAACCCGTCATCAGACGCCGCGTTCGTTCAGTCGTCCCTCCGGGACTACCGGCCGCACTTTGCCTCACAATCCCAGCGATAAATCGCTGGGCTATTTTCGATCGCCCCTGACGGGGCTAAGTCCCTCGTTCATCCATGCGTACCATTTGGGATGAGCACGGCACTCGGCGTAAAGTCGTCTTGTCACCGGATTCCAGCAACGGAGTAGCCACGGGCTTCAGCCGCGGAGTGGCGACGGAATAAAGCCCAGGGCGAAGCGCAGCGAGCCCTGGGTCACCGGGTCACGGAATCTGAAGCCCCCAACGGGGGCGACGGAAGGACATTGTGCTGTAGTGCTAACGCTCGCTCATCCATGCTCACCTTTCGGGATGAGCATGGCACCCGGCGAGGACGGCAACTCGGTCAGAAAAACTAGCTGCGTCCCCGTTTCAAAAATGCGTCCCCGTTTCAAAAACCGTCCCGTTTCAAATCCGGGGATTGGACCAGAGCCCGGAGCGTGAGCGACGGGTTTGTCGCACGACGGCGTAATGACCCCGCGCTGACGCTTGGGGCTCTGTTTTATCAAGACTTGTTTGTAGTACATCCGCGGTTCGGCCCCGGAGGGGCCAAGGCGAGTAGCCGGGGGTGAAGCGAAGCGGAACCCCTGGGAACAAGACCCGCAACTCCCCAAAGCCCCGGCAGGGGCGAAGGACGACCGATGCGGGAGTGAGACGGTGTGTCGGGTCTGCTGACCCAACCTACGAAACTGAATCCGAGGCCGCGCCCGAGTGGTGCATCAAGGGACGGAACCCGATTGGCCCCACCTGGCCCAGTGAAACGCCAGTGACATTGCGGGGTTGTACCCCACGATGAGGGCTTGGCGGCCAAAGCCGCCAAGCGTCGGGCAGAGCCCGACCTACGTGTGCGACCTACCCGGCTTAACAGGGCGTAACGCCCAGCCCAGCAAGGACTTCGGTCTTGCGCGCGTCCGATGGGTTCATCGACGGCCAGAACACGATGAACAGTGTGCGGCACCGGCACCGGCCACAGATTCCATCGAAAGGCTTCCCAAATCGGGTTGGATCGTGAGCCTTTCGTTTGGCGATCTGCCCAAGAACACCATTCGCCCAGATCTTGGGCAAGAACTTCAGAGAATGAAACGAGATCGAAGCCTCTTGACACGGCTAGCAGGCCGTGGTGAAATGGAAAATGGTGTTTCCGGACCACTGTTTTCACTTTCATCACGGGCTGCTGAGGTAGACCGTTCTCATCGGCGGCGGTCCGACCGGATGCGTCAGGCCGCGCACCCCCAGTATTTGGAGGAACTCGACATGAAAGTAACGATCATTGGAAGCGGGCATGGTGGTTGTGCGATGGCGGCAGTTTTGACCATGCGCGGACACGAAGTCAGCATCCTGAAATTGAGCGACACGATACACCAAGAGAACTTCCAAAAGCTACGCTCGCGAAAGACGATTCACCTCACTGGCATAGAAGGCAGTGGGGAGTTTCCACTTCGTTGCGTTTCTCATGATCCCAAGGAGGTCATTCCTGGAGCCGATCTGTTGCTCGTGTATTATGTGGCCAATTATCATCCGATGGTCGCCAAGAAGTGTGCCAAGTACTTCACCGATGAGCAGATGATTGTCTTGAACCCCGGCTACTGTGGGAGTCTTCTTTTCTTGCGCGAAATGCGAGCTCAGGGCAATCACGCCTCTCCGCTGCTATCGGAATTCGAGACATTGCCGTATTCATCCCGACTGGGATCGAATGGGAGTGTGGACATCGTGTCACGGAACATACGGCATCCCTTTGCCACGTTCCCGGCGAGTCGATCGTCCGAACTGGTGGATCGCCTGGAGCCGATCCTCGGAGAGTGCGTCCCCCGAAGACACTTACTCGAAGTTTCATTGCACAATCCAAACCTTGTGATTCATACGGTCGGCGTGCTGTTGAATGCCGCCATGGTGGAGAGTGAGCGATGGCGTTTTTCGATGTACCGTGATGGATTTCCACCACCTGTGTGGAACGTAGCCATGAAGCTGGACGAAGAGAAAATGGATGTCTTGGAGAAGCTCGGTGCTCCCAGGATCCCCTATGTAGATGAGTTTCGCTTGAGGACATTCGAAGACACGAGCATAGACGGCTTCCTGGGCTTCCAACATTATGCCAGCGAAGCACCTGACGGCCCATTCGTGGTGGAGCATCGCTACATTACTGAAGACGTGCCCATGGGGCTCGGCCTTCTTCATTCGCTCGGTAGAGCCACCGGAGTAGCGACACCGCTTTGTGATAGTCTTATTCATCTGGCGTCGGCATTGTTGCCTCGACATGATTTCTGGAGCGAAGCACGGACGCTTGAAGCGATCTGGGATTCAACGCTTCAGGATCTTCTCGACGCGCTCACTGCATAGGCAGGGCTTTCCCAAAGCACGCACCTCGTTTTGCAGAGCGCAAACCATATGCGACCGGCATGGCCCACAGCGCAAAGCCGTCTTGTTCACCGGATTCCAGCCGCGGAGCGCCAGCCGAATTCAGCCGCGGAGCGGCGACGGAATAAAGCCCAGGGCGAAGCGCAGCGAGCCCTGGGTCACCGGATCACGGAATCTGAAGCCCCCAATGGCGGCGACGGAAGGACATTGCTCTGTAGCGCTAAGTCCCTCGCTCATCCATGCTCACCTTTCGGGATGAGCATGGCACCTGGCGAGGACGGCAACTCGGTCAGAAAAACTAGCTGCGTCCCCTTTCAAAAACCATAGCTTCACCCACGCCGTGACATCTCTTGTCGCACCATCAGCCATCTCCTCTCGCCTCGTCGTCGTGCCGGAACTTGCGAATGCGCTTTCGCGTTTTGACGGTCAAGCCGATCCAGGCAAAAAGCAGTAGGCTGGCCAATCCGAACAGCATGGCTACTCCCATGGACGTGTACTGGTCGACAACGGCCCGGACGAGCGTTCGGTCCATGCCATACATGGCCAAGGTCGTTACGCACAGGGCGATGACGACCTTCGCCCCGCCCTCAAACATAGCCATCTCGCGCATTGACCGCAGCACGATCCCAAAGATGATGATGAACATCGCCGCCATCGGGATTAACACCAGCGGATCGGAGTATCGGGTTATCAGGTCATTCATCTGCGTTGCGTCAGGCGGCATCGGAGTTACCTCCCCTATTCGCATGGATGCCCCGTTCGTCTGAGCATGAGCACTGCTCAAGAGCAGTGGCACACCGTCAGTGCCACCCGCCCGAATGGTGCGTCAAGGCACGGAGCTTACGCTATAGCCCCTTCAGGAGCTCGATGAGCGCGTGGGAGCCAAGGTTGACGACATATGGATTCGTGGCCAGTCCTCGAATCTTCTGGAGCAGCGATTTCTTTTCGGCCTCCGGGATGTCCGTTGATTGCTCGATTGCGTCGGCCATGACGTTCAGTATGACCACCGCAGAAATGTTCTGCTCAGTCAGATCACCGAGCGACAGGTTCTTTACGTTTCCGTGAATGCTGACATGCGACGCAGACGGCTTGGAAGGCTGTGGCTCCGGGCGCTCCGGTTCCGGCAGGATGAAATCTTCTTTCTGCTCCTCCAGGTGAGTAATCAACCCCTCAAGCTTCTTGACGGTCTGTGGAATACCGGCAGCGAACTTATCCTGTCGGTCATACTCGGTATCCCCGGTGTTATGACCGCCATGCCAAATGTGGGGATGTTGGAGCTTCTGAAACATGGGAGACATTAGGCCAAACACGTCCATAAGGGTGTTGTGCATATCGGCCTCAACGTTGTCGATTTCTTGGTCATCGTAGCGTATTGCTTTGGGATCGAGAGCGTTTACCTTGCCGATTAGGCGTCGGAACTTCCGGATGCCCCTATCAATCTGCTCGATGGAGTCAAACTCGGTCGGCTTGATGACTGGCGTCGGTGTCTTTCGTTTTCCCATGATGATACTTATCCGGTATTTGTATGCGATTGTCAAGCCACCGTT
Source organism: Phycisphaerae bacterium (assembly GCA_030593565.1). Classification (GTDB taxonomy): domain Bacteria; phylum Planctomycetota; class Phycisphaerae; order UBA1845; family UTPLA1; genus JAFGQA01. The sequence continues at coordinate 14,958 of JAUVGW010000116.1, forward strand.
GCCGCAGGTCGGGTGGCCACCTTGTTTTCAAGGTGGGGTCTCGATTCCACACACCGACCAACACGCGTCATCTTCTTGGAACCACAGCCACAC
>JAUVGW010000386.1 GCA_030593565.1 Phycisphaerae bacterium
TTGTGTTCGGCAATTCGAGAGGCTCGTCGCTATAGATCGTACAGGTCTCCGGAAAATCCGGGATTCCCCCGCGAACCCGTTTGAGGCCTTCCTCGGAAAGCACGAGGAGATAGTCAGGCGCGTCGATCGCCGTGTAGTCGATGCGCTCCCGACTGATGATGATCTCGGCCAGCGAGTGACCGGTCATGACCGTGATCGGATAGTCGTCTTTCTGGGTGGCCTCGAGTCCGCTGAACATGGACGCCTGGCCGAACAGCGTCGCGGCAGACTTGATCTTCTGTCCGGCGTTGCCCGCGATGACGATGCCGGTCTGTTTGGTGATGTGGTTGCCGTATTTCTGCTCGATCGGCAGTCTGGATTTGATGGCTCCCTTGCCGGCTTCGTACGCCTCGCGATAGCTCGCGCTGTACTCCGGCCGCGGCTTGTCGACCAGCAGGCCCAGCTTGAACCCGTACCTGTCGAGCAATGCCCCCAGTTCCTTCTTCTTGAGCCGGTTGCGCGGAGAATAGTACGCGGTGCACAATTCCCATATGTCAAGCATGGCAAAGCCCTGTTGTTCGATGGCCTCCGCCAGCGTGTCGGGCAGGCCCTTTTCAAACATGGTCGACCGGGCCACCCAGGCCGCGCCGGCGGCGATCGCGGTCCCGCACAGGTCCATCGGGCCTTCGACGTTCCCCCACGGTGTCGTGGATGTCACGCCGCCGGTCGGCGTCGTCACCGAATGCTGCCCGCCGGTCATGCCGTAGTTAAAATTGTTCGCGATGATCAACGTGATGCCGATGTTGCGCCGAGCCACGTTGAGGAGATGCGTGCCGCCGATGCCGCACCCGCCGTCACCCTTCAAAACGATGACGGTCAACTCCGGCCGCGCCAGCTTCAGCCCGCAGCCGTACGTGATCGATCGCCCGTGCAGACCGTGAAACGCGTTCGTGCTGAAGTAGCGATCGGACAGGCCGATGCAGCCGATGTCGGTGATAATCACGACCTCCTTCGGGTCGAGCTGTAGCTTGGCCAAGGCCCTGTCCAGGGCCTTGATCACGACATGGTGCCCGCACCCGGGGCAATAGGGTAGCGGGCCGAGCTTGTCGGTCATGTACGTGGCGCGGTGATCCGGCGTGGTGTCTTCGTTGGCGGTCACGACAGACCTCCTACCCGCAGGATCTCCGCCGGGGAGATCAGGGTGGTATCCATCTTGTTGACGCCCACCACTTCAACACCCGGCGGCGCCAGCCGCTCGATTTCGAGGATGTACTGGCCCATGTTCATCTCAGGCACGATCACCTTCTTCATGCCATCGAGCGCCGACGTGATGGCCCGTTTAGGCAATGGCCAAAGGGTCTGAAGCACAAGCGACGAGATCTTGATCCCACGTGCCCGCGCCTCCTTCACCGCCACCGCGGCCGACCTCGAGATGATGCCGTAGCTGACAATGAGAATTTCAGCACCTTCTTGTACGTCCTCCTTGAATAAGGCCATGTCGTCGACCGCCGTGTCGATCTTGGCGACGTAGTGGTCGATCATCTCCTGCACGACGGCAGGCTTCGTCGTCAGATAGGCAGCCTGATCGTGCGTGGATGTGGTGAAGCGAGCAATGTTGCTCCCCCCGAAGTCGGACACGGGCGGCACCTCCGCGGGCTGCTCGAAGCGGTGCGGCAGATACTCCTCGACCGGGCCCACCCGGCTGCGCCCCACCAGCGGCGGCAACTCGATCTCGTCCAGATCCACCGATTCTCGCGTCACGCCGACTTCCTTGCTGGTCAGGACGAAGACCGGCGATCGGTACTGCTCCGCCAGGTTGAACGCCCGATAGGTCAACTCATAGGCCTCGCCGACCGTTGCGGGGCTCAGGGCGATGACCGGCAGCCCGCCGGACGTCACCCACCGTGTGAATTGAATATCTCCCTCGGCGCCCTTCGTCGCGGACCCCGTCGCCGGCCCCTGGCGTTGAACGTTCACGATGACCATGGGCGTCTCGCCCATCTGAGCCAGGCCCACGTTCTCGCTGTATAGGCTGATCCCCGGCCCGCTGGTTGCCGTCAACACCTTGCGACCGGCCATGGCCGCAGCGATGCAGAAGCCCATCGAGGCAATTTCATCCTCGGCCTGGATGGCCATGCCACCGATCTGCGGCACGAGCTGCAGCATGTAGTGGAGAATCGATGATGCCGGCGTGATCGGATAGCCGGCGAAGAAATCACACCCCGCCTTCATGGCGCCACGTGCGATGGCTTCATTGCCCTCGAGGAATTCCCGTCCCATTTCCGGTCCCTCGATGTTTGCGTGCGCTGCAACAACGCAACGGCCGCCCTTGCCGGTCCCGAGTCACTCGGCGTCTCTCGTTTCACCGGACTTCTGAGAGCATCCTATCGAACCAAGGGACTCGGTCCAAGGGGAGATCGCGTGATTCGTTGCGAAATCTACGTGTTTCAGCCTTTGAACTCGCCCACCTCGTAGCGTTTGCAGCAAGAAAAATGCGAACCGCCGCAAACTGCCGCAAACTTTTGGCCCCGCCTGGGGCGAGACGGCGGCCGGGGCTGATCTTGTGTTCAACTGGTGGTCTTGATCAGTGTTCCGCATGGTGATGCGGCTAGTCGAGCGGTTGGGGCTTCATCCTTCCGCCCTCCTCCTTTTCTTCGCCCGTTGGTCGCCCTTCAAGTCCTCCAATCCGTCAAGCATTCCCTGGGCCTTCTCCAATTCGGGTACCATGCCGACCTGCTTGAAGAGGTCGCGGGCCTTGGTCCAGTGCTCCCGCGCGCCGACCAGGTCGCCGCGCGTCTGGTAAATCACCCCGAGGTTGCCGTAGTTGGCGGCCATGCCTCCGAGCCGCCCGAGCTTCTCATCGATCTCCAGTGCCTTGCGGTACATCGCCTCGGCTTGGTCCAGATCGCCGCGCGTCTGGTAGATTCCTCCGAGGTTGCCGTACTGAATGGCCATGCCTTCAAGCCGCCCGAGCTTTTCGTTGATCTCCAGCGATTTCCTGTACATTGCCTCCGCACCATCCAGGTCGCCGCGCGCCTGATAGACTGTGCCAAGATTGCCGTAGTCGGCGGCCATACCTTCGAGCCGACCGAGCTTCTCGTCGATTTTCAGTGCCTCGCGGTACACCTCCTCGGCCTGCTCCAGGTTGCCGCGCGCCTGAAGCACGGCCCCAAGGTTGCCGTAGCTGACGGCCTTGCCCTCCAGTGGGCCGTGCTTCTGGAAGATCTCCAGCGCCTTGCGGTACATCGCCTCCGCGCCGTCCAGGTCGCCGCGCTTTTGGAGGATGTTCCCGAGGTTGCCGTAGCCGGCGGCCATCCCCTCCAAGCGGCCAAGCTTCTCGAAGATCTCCATCGCCTTGCGGTACATCGCTTCCGCGCCATCCAGGTCGCCGCGCGTTTGGAGCACGTTTCCAAGGTTGCCGTACTCGGCGGCCACTGTTTCGGGCTGGTCGAGTTTCTCGGCGATCTCCAGCGCCCTACGGTACATCGCTTCCGCACGCTCCAGGTCGCCTTTTGCCTCCAGTGCCTTCCCTTCCTGGTTCAGGCGCGTTGCTTCCGCTTGGCCTGGATCGCGATCGGGTTTCTCGGCGGAGGACTCGACAAGCGTATCCGGGGGAACATCTATAATTAGGTCCGACTCCGAAGGTATCTCCGTGCCGTCCTCGGAGGTCCGCCATTTGTCGAGTGCCTCGCGCCCATACTCGATCAACTGCTCCGGCGGCGGCGGCTTGGACACGGTCAGAAGACTCTCGACATTCACGTCGGCAAGCGTGTGTCTTCGCAGAACGACGTCATCTTCCAGAATGTAGTTTTGCTGGTCATCCGATTGATAAACACCCGCAGCATCCCTCTTCACACACCCGAATAGGAGCAACTTTCGCATGCCAGGATGTGCGAGCCACCTGGATATCAGGGGTGTCAATTCGATGCGTCCTGCGGTGTCTAAGGTTGCTGCTTGGAGTTTGTTGAGAAGGCCATGATCGCGCTGGATGTCTGCCACGAGTAACGGCCACCGTAACGATAGCGCGATGAACTTGCCAAGCTGCTCCAGCGTCAATCTCGTTTCAGTCTCTTTGCCAACCTCCACGTCGAATAGCCCGGTCTCGACGGCGATGTAGAACCGAAGCCGCAGCAGGCTCAGAAACTGCTTGAGGCGTCTGGGATTGTGCCCCAGTGCCGGCGCGGCCACCTTGCAACAGATACGGCGAATCCGCTCTGAGTCTCGATCATACGAGAGCCGGATCGTGCGGAGCTTCCGCTGCTTTTCGCGTTCGGCGGCGGTTGCTCCTGCATCCGGCGCCTTGAGATGAGCCCCGGAGACTCTCCCTACCGAGCCCGCATCGCCGACCAGCGTGCCGGTTTCTGGCTCGGCCCCCTCGATCCTCTCCGTTCGGTGACTCGTGCCACTGGGCTGCTGAACGACGGTACTAACCGGACGCAAGCCGCCATCTTCATCCACCTCGGGAAACAGTAACGCCCTGATCTGATCCTCCGTGGGAGAAGGAACCATGAAGGGAACCTGGATGAACTTCTCGATGAAGTCGTATCCGAACTCCAACCCGCGGAGTTGGTCCGATGCCAAGGAAGGCTTCTGCTCATCGACGGAGTATGCCGGTCGTGGCAAGTAATCAACCTCCCGCAAAGCGGGAGGCTTTAGGAAGCCCCCCAAAGGGGGGCGTTGACGTTGGGAAGGCCCCGTTGGGGCCGTGGTTAGGCGTTACTTGAGGTCCAAATCACCTTGACCCGTTTCAAGCTGATCCTGT
>JAUVGW010000080.1 GCA_030593565.1 Phycisphaerae bacterium
CGATCTGGATATCGGCTCAGCCTCTTTCGGCGGCTCCAACGGCGCCCGGATCTACGTAAACAACATGGACGGCACCTGGATACAGACTTCCGCCTCGACCTGCGGTAGCTCGAGCATGCTCTTCGAGTTCGGCGAGATCAACGGTGACGGATGTGCGGACTTCGCCGCCGCCTACGGCGGCGCTACCGTCGGGCTCGGAGACGGTGCCGGCGGTTTTGTCGCGAGTCTCTCCGGGTCCCGCGCGGGCGTCTCCCTTGGCGACGTCAGCGATGACGGCCGAGACGACGTGGCGTATGTCACAGCCGGCGGCGGAATCGAGGTGTATGCCATGACGGGCGCCGGCGCGTGGCAGGATCTCTCCGGCAATTTGCCAGGCTCCGGTGGTTTCGTACTCACCCAGATCGCCGACATGAACCTCGATGGACATGGCGACGTCGTGGCGTTCGATCCCGGCTCCGACAGTCCGGGGACCATCGCAGTCTACGGCGGTGATGGAGCCGGCAACTGGCAACTGCTCGCGTCGATCGCGACGCCGGAAAGTCACGGGTATTCCACTCTCCGCGTCGGCGCGGACGTCGACCATAACGGCTACCCCGATGTCGTCGTCGTGCAGGAGGAGGATTACTTCATCCCCCCGTTCATCTGGATCGACAAGAACAAGTTGTACTGTTACGCCGAGAGCTCGACGCCTTCTGCTGCGTGGGTTCATCCGCAGTATCCGCGTGGCGGCGAGACGTTCATCGCGGGATCGGTGCGTTTCATCGAATGGTGCGCGGCCGTTCCCGGGCCGGGGCAGCCGACGATGAGCATTGACCTCTCGCTCGCTGGGCCCGCCGGGCCGTGGCTGTCCATCGCTGCGGCTGTGCCGAACAATGGACGGTATCAATGGCTGCTGACGACTGGACTACAGACTTCGGCCGACTGCTATCTCCGCTTCACGCTCGATGCGGTCAGCGTGATAACGCCGCAGCCGTTCACGATTCTGGGAACGTGTCTGGCGGGAGATTACGACTGCGACGGGAATGTGGGCTTCGATGATCTCGACGTCTTCATCGACGTGCTACTTGGCTTCGACATGGATCCGGCTCGCATCGCCACGTCCGACATGAATGGCGACGGCCACGCAGACGGCCTGGATATTCATGGTTTCCAGCTGGCGCTCATCAGCGGTTAGGCGTGGTAGTCCCCTCATGTGAGGTTCGTCAGATCGCTATGCTCTCCCCATCGTCTAGGTGGTGGCTGCGGGGGGCCGGTCCGCCTTTCACCAGTGCCTGCCGCAGGAGAGCAGACCACCAAACGAGGCTGTCACGCCCTTTGTCATATCGCCGTGCCGCACTCTGGACACACACCCGACACGTTGGAGTGAGGCGGATCGGAAGGCTTCGGGGTTGTTGGCGCTGGCCGCCACGTAGTGTGCCCCTTGTGCAGCACCCGGCCTTAGCTTCCTACGAGCTCCTCGACGAACAGGTGAATGTCTTGGCCATCGCGGTCGCCGTCACCATCCATGTCCGCACAGCTCTGATCGATGCCGGTATGCGCTGGGGGGTTACCCAGCAGGGCGTCGACAAAATGCGGAAGGTCGTCGAGGTCCGTGTCGCCGTCGCAGTCCATGTCACCGGGCCTGCCGGTGCAGTCTTCGTCATAAATGTGGACACCCGGACTCGTGTAGTCCAGGAGCAGCTGTGTGGGGTCGCCGTTTTTGAGGGCGTCTACACCGCCATAGAACCACTCGTCGGAGGCGAAGTCTTGCCCACTACCCATGTTGTACGCGGACAGGCGGTAGGCATAACTGTTCGTGTACTCCCACACCTCGCCGGTGCCGTCGACGCCGAACTCGCCGTAGATGTCGAGCAGGTTGGAGCCGTCGGCGGTATCGGTCAGAATGTACCGGTCGTCCCCTTGGCCGAGCTCGGCCATGGTGTAGAAGTCGGCCTCCTCCTGGTAAATGAAATCGAAAGCCCCCGAGCATTCGTAGTCGGAGTTAACCACGTAGGCCTCGCCGGCGCGGATAGTCTGACCGCCGAGGTCAACGTCGACCACGACATCGCTGCTTTCATCCATCTGGACGATGATGCCGCCTTCGTCGAAGAGGTAGTCGTTAAGGCCGGTGTTGGTGATCTCGATCCACCTCGGACAGGAGCCGCTCTCGGCCCCTTGGACCACCTCGCTGATGATCAGACAGGCGGACTCATAGGTGGGCCCGCCGAAGAATTCGACCTCGCTGAGCATCATGTAATTGGAGCTGGTGCGATTGAGGGTAAGTTCGAGGGTGTCGCCGGACAGACCCAGGTCGATGAAGGAGACGTCGAAGGGCTCGCCGCCAGACGGATCCGTGACTGGGAACGGTAGCACGACGCCACCCATGGCGATGACCACGTCGGCCGGCGGGTAGACGCCGCCGCTACCGTTGGAGTCATCCACATGAATCGTGACCGCGTCGATGTTCACCGATTCGGCGAAGTGGAAGGTGATGGTCGGATCGATGGTGTGCCACCCGACATACGGGACGGGGGTGGAGCCCCAGTTGTCGCTCGCCCTCACCCCGTCGGTCAGATCACCGAGACCGTTACTCAGCGGGGACAGGGCCACGCCAGGATCGCCGTCGCCATCATACGTGTCGTCGAAGTAGGTGTACGTGCCCGTCTCGCCGTTGAGCATGTCGTAGGCTACGGGCGCGATCATGTTCACCGTCGTAAAGTCGAAGGTTTCGGAGAAATCGCCGTCTCCGCAGGCGTTGGCGCCGCGAACATGCCAGTGATACGTCCCGAGCATATCCAGCGGAGTGCCCACCGTGTGGCTAGCGCCGTCGGTGGTCGCGCTGTAGACGATGTCTGTGAACGCCGGGTCGCTGGCCACCTCCAGGTCGTACGATTGGGCCCCCGTTGACGGCTCCCAGGTCAGCTCTGGCGTCAGGGCGACGTCGGTGGCCCCGTCCGGGGGGCTGATCAGCGTCACCACTGCCGGAACACCGTTTGCGATGTTCAATCCCAGACTGGTGGCCCGCTGCATTGAGGCTGTCGTGCCGGAAAGCACGAGGGCGTAATCACCGGCGGAAGCTCCAGCGAGATTGTCGACGGTCATCACCGACGTAAACGGTGGGGGGACCGAGTTAACACTGAAGTCGACGGTGGCCCCGGCCGGCTCCCCGGTAAGCCCGAGGGTGACCGGCTCGCTGAATTCCCCCAACTGCCCGACCTCGATGGTATACACGGCCTGGTCGGCCGGCGGGCAGCACAAATCGTGCGAAACCGGATCCGGGACGAGAGTGAAGCCGTAGGCCTGCGGTAGAAGCAGGGCCGGGTCACCCAACAGATTGTACAGCTCGAAGAAGTTCCGCTCGATGTCCGTACTGCCGGTGAACTTCTCCCGGAAGTTATACAACGCGGCCTGCCAGGCGGGACCTACTTCCCAAATGCCACGCTCAAAAAAGGACCTAAAGAACGCCTTCTCGAGTACGGTGGACGGCTCCCAGGCCTCGGCGCTTCCCCAATAGATGTAGCCCGAAGGGAAGATAACCGCGGCTGCCCCCTTGTCGACCTCCCGGACCCAGGTTTCCCCGAAGCACTCGCCGAGGGTGAAGTTACCCACGTTGCAGCTAAAGCTCCAACCCACGCCGTACAATCCCGCGTTGGTCAGGGCCTGTACGTCACTCTGGCTGAACGACGGATCCCACCATCCGGACGAGCCGCTGTGACCGTAGTAACCGAACCAGAGGCAGCCGTTGTTTATAGCGTTGGTCACGTCCTGGGTACCCGCGCCCTCAGAGGAGTAGAGTTTGACGCCCACGTAGTCATTCGGCTCGAAGTAGTGCTCGATGACCCAGTCGTGGGTCGGCTCGGCCATGCCGTACGTGCTCGGATTGGCCAGGAAGGCGCCACGCTTGACATACTCCGGATCGGAGAAGTTGCCCGCCTCGACGAACAGGCTCTTGTCCACCACGATCTGCAACATGCTCACCGAAGTAACCGAGAAGCGTCCGATGGCGATGTCCGGATACCAATCATCACCCCCGTCCATGCAGGCGTAGGGCAGATCGGTGGGAGCGCTCTTGCTGCCCCCGCCGATGAAGTGAGGAACCGTCGTAGCTGTGGAAGTCGAGCCACTGGTGTCACCGACCAGCAGGATGTAGTCCGGAGCGTCCGGCGTGCCCCACAGGGCCTGAACCCAACTCTTGATCGTCGTGTTGGAAGTCCCTGAGCTTACGGGGTAAGTCGTCACGTCAAAGCCCATGGCCTCCTTGGCGGCCACGAACTGGTCCAGCGGGAGGCTGCCGGAATAGTCCTCCGCCGCGATGATCATGTAGTTGCCGGATCTGTCGGTTTCCCCTTTGCCGCCGCCGGCATCCGCGCTTGATGCCACGATAGCCAACAGCACCGCGGCGACCATCACTCGTCCCCACGTTCGCAAGCTTACATTGTTCACGTGCATTGCGATTCTCCCCCTATGATTTCCACTTGGGGAACATTGCTAAGCGAACCCCTCCAGCATGCTTGTAGGTAGGCTTGTCCGGACAAGCTTCGCCCGGCTATGCCGGGGCGCAAGGGTCGAATTGCCGTGTGCGGACGTTTCCGGTTTGCCCAGTCCATGACCACCATGGTACCAGGATTCGGGTCTCGACAGCAAGCGCGACCGGCGGATTCCGCCGGTAACCGGGGCGGAAACGCCCTGTCCATGCGGAATACTCCATCCGCGGCGGTTCAACCGTGAACGACGGCTCAAACCTGTCGGGTGGGCCGAATGAGCCATGTTGGGATGCGGACTGGAAACGGCCAGCACGGGGGATTCCGCCGGAGTCGGCGCCCGGCCAGCCCGTGAGACGTGGTCGTCGCGCTGTCACCGGATGTCGGGATGGCTGGCTGGCTCAGGCAGCCCGCGTGTATCGGTGGTGCAGGCCGCCGACCTGAGGAATCGCGATCACCTTTCCTTCGGAGGGATGTTCGACTCGGCGTGGAACCGGAGCGTTGCGTTCCAGCGAAAGATGAGCGCGGGATTCGTGGGCGCACGAAACCGGCCGCCGGGTCTTCGCGTCAATGGCATTGGCGACCTGACGGGGATGGCCGTCTTTCAACGACAGCACGACCGTCTCGCCGATGTGGAAGCCCGCACGGCGGATTGTGTCGAGGATGGCTTAGGTGACGTGGGGGCTGGGCATGGCTTGAATTGTATCGTGCCCTGTGGTATCCTGAAAGCCCGAACGGAGGGATTCTGAGGAATCCCCACACATCTCTGGCGATGAGAGGAGGGCACCACGATGAACCGATTAGCATTGGTCCTGGCCGGACTCGTTGTTGTCATTGTGGCGGCCGGCTCGGCGCAGGCCCAGTTTTCGCCGGGCGACATGAACTGCGACACTGCGGTGAACGGCCGGGACGTCGCCCCCTTCGTGCTGGGCCTGCTTGATCCGGCCGGCTACGAGACGGCCTTCCCGAACTGCGAATTGAGCAACGCGGACTTCGACTGCGACGGGGTGGGGGACACGGACGACATGGTCAGCTTCGTCGACTGCCTGCTTACGGGCAATTGCCCGCCATGCGGGGCGTGCTGCTACACGGATGGGACCTGCGCGGTGACTCATGAGGCGGACTGCACGGGCACGTGGCAGGGCGCCGGCACCGACTGCGATCCGAATCCGTGCCTGCCGCCGGGCATGGTCCTGATCCCCGCCGGCGAGTTCATGATGGGCGATACCTTCAGCGAGGGTTATTCCGACGAACTGCCTGTCCACGCGGTCTACGTGGACGCCTTCTACATGGACACGTACGAGGTGACGAACCAGCAGTACGCCGACGCGCTGAACTGGGCTTACGCCCAGGGAGGGTTGATCTGCGTCATCAATGGCGTGGTGTACAAGTACTGCGGAACCAGCTACCGGTACTGTGCCACGAACTCCGCACACGGCGATAGCTGCATTGTGTGGAGCGGCAGCACGTTCACCGTCGAGAGTGGCCGTGCGGCTCATCCAATGGTAGAGGTCACTTGGTACGGCTCGGTCGCATACGCGAATTGGCGGAGCGCGATGGAGGGCAAGCCGCTGTGCTACGACCTCTCCACCTGGACCTGCAACTTCGGCAGCGGCTATCGGCTGCCGACGGAAGCCGAGTGGGAGAAGGCCGCCCGGGGCGGTACGCCCGGCCACCGGTTCCCATGGTCGGATACGGACACCATCCAGCACGCGCGGGCGAACTACTACAGCTACTGGTCGGGCGGGGTTCCGTATTACCCTTACGACACAAGCCCGACGCCTTACTACCACCCCTGTTGGAGCGTCGGAGGATACCCCTGGACAAGCCCCGTGGGCTTCTTCACGGGGACGCTTCAGTACAAGGCGGATTGGGGCTGGCCGGGTTCGCCGACGAGCCACCAGACGACGAACAGCGTGAACGGCTACGGCCTGTACGACATGGCGGGGAACGTGTGGGAGTGGTGTAATGACTGGTACGGCGAGACGTACTACAGCAGCAGTCCGTACAGCAACCCGCACGGGCCGACCTCGGGCACGGAGCGTGTTTTGCGCGGCGGCTGTTGGTTCAGCAACGCGGGCGGCTGCCGTTGTGCGTACCGCGTCGGCATGTACCCCGACTATCAGAGTCACTACGGCGGGTTCCGGTTGGCCCTGAGACTCTGAGTAAGCCTATACACCATGTCCTTTTACGCTTTATCCGAGCGCAGCGAGGGATCGATCCCTGTTACCCCTACACCCCTTTGTCAGGGCACGCAGCCCCGACCCCCGTTCTGCACTCCGGGCACCGCCCCGACACGTTGCCGGTCAGGTCGTAGCCGCACTTCTGGCAATGCCCCGGCGGGATGCGTCGGTCGCGACGCCACAGGATGGCGGTGGGTGTGGCGATGACCAGTAGGGGAAGCCAGAGCGGCAAGCTAACCCAGGACATCTCTAAGGACGGTTGAGACTCTGCAGTTGGCCAACGGAATCCATACCGCGACCTGCTGGGAGATACAACGGACACCTCCCATCTGGCCACACGTACCCGCCTGAACCGGCTGAACCGGCTGTCGGTGCGCCACGCTGCTCTGACGGAGCCGACACAAAGGTCGGCGCGCACATACGTTCCAAACCGGGTTACATACCACCGCAGGCTCGCTGCCCACGCCACGACGATCAGCACGCACACCACGAGCCCGGCCCACTTGGCGATGCGGCGGATTCGGGTATGCTGGCTCATGCGGACATTGTACTCGCAACCCGTCGAATCACGCTCCATCCGCGGGCTCGCTCACACAAGCAGCCGAATCTGCACAATCTCCGCCGGGGCGTAAATCCGGAACGGAAACCAGTTCCCCACCCCGCTATTGACGAACAGCGTGTTGCCGCCGCGGCGGTACACGCCCCGCGTGTACTTGAACAGCAGCCGGCCGATGCCGATATCCGGCCGCCGGCCGGGCTCCGTGAACATCAACTGCCCCCCGTGCGTGTGGCCTGCGAGCAACAACGGCATCGCCACGGCCGGCAAGGCGTCGAATGCGTGTGGGTGGTGCGACATGACGATCATCGGCCCATCGCGATCCGTCTGATGCCCGCGCACCGTGGCTGCAACGTTCTCCCAATGCCCTCCGCGACGACCGGCCAGCCGCATCCGACTGGAATAATCCAGCCCGCCGATGCTGACCCGCTCCCCGCCGATATCCAGCACGCGATGCTCGTTGATCAGCAGCGGAAACCGCCGCCGCACCAGGCGAATAAACTCGGCGCGGCTGTCAATCTGGTCGTGATTCCCGATGCAGCAGAACAGACCGTGGCGGTGCGTCAGTTGCGACAGGGCGTGCAGGGCCGGGGGCAGCATGTCGATCGAGTGGTCCACGATGTCGCCCGTGACGACCACGATATCGCTGTCGAGGCTGTTGGCCTTGTCCACCACCTGCCGCAGCATCCACGGCCGAAACAGCCGCCCCACGTGCAGATCGCTGATGTGTGTGATCGTCAGACCCGACAAACGATCCGGCAGCCACGGCGCGGGCAGCACATGGTGCTTCACCGCCAGACGAGCTTCCTGCGAACGCCCCGCCGCGGCCCCGCCAACGAGCAGCGTCATCGGCACCGTCGCGAAGGCCGTCCGCAACACCGCCCGCCGGCCGTGATCGCAGTCACCCACAAAGGCGGGACGAGGCCCGCCGCGCCGCCGATGGCGGACCATCCGCAACGCATACAGCCCCGCCAGACCCGCCAGCCGCACGATGGCGACCACCGGCATGGTCGTCACCAGCCCGAGATGCCACAACGTAAATGCCGCCGCGTACCACGTCGGAGCCGTGTGGAGGTATCCAGGCATACGGGCCGCGAGGAACATCTGAATGACAGGCACGTTCAGCAGGAGTGTGAACGCCAGGACTCCCCATCGAAGCCGCCGGGACCATCGGCCGGACCGCACATACCGCGCAAACCGCCGGTCCGCCACCGTCCACCATAGCACGTTGAACGCAAGGATGATCAGGATGACCATCCGAAAACCGACTCCCCGCGGCGTATCCACAAACCGCGCCACGACAAATCCGTAGCACAGCATCGCCGCGACGACGACGAAGGACGCCCAGTGAAGACGCCGATAGCCACGGTTCGACGGCCTCCTCGTCGACGGTCCGACATCCGACCGTCCAGGACGGTCTTCATCGCTCGCTTCGGGTTGGCCACAAGGCGCATCGCTCAGCACGGTCTCGCGCTCCCATCACAATCGCCCCCCGGCAAGGGTGGCCGCAATTCACCTTCGGTTTCTACAACCAATTCGAGAATGTGCAAATCAGAGCCGCGCCCGTCGCGCAGCGTCTCGCAGGCGATGGTTGGGGTTTGGGACTCAAAATCTTACCCCGCCCGTCTAACAATATCACCAACGACCTTCGCGCTCAGCCGTTGCCCGTTGCGGCCGACGTGGCCCATCGTCTCAAGCTGTTCGCCGATCTTGGCGTAGGCCATGCCCCCGGTTCGCAGGTCCAGTATCTCGCGGGTGCCGGCCTGAGCGGCGAGCCGTGGCCCGCGAGACCTAACGCTCGTTACACATTCCGAATTCCCTACGCCAATCACATGTTGGAGGTCAATCATGTCCCACTTCGTAGAGTGTAAGACCGAATTCCGTGATCCGCGGGCCCTGGTCGCGGCCCTCGTCGAATGCGGTCTTCTGGAATCTCAGATCGAAATCCACGCCGAAGCCGTACCGTTGTACGGCTATCAGGGCGATGTCCGCCCGCAGAACGCCCACATCGTCATCCGCCGGCAACACGTCGGCACCGGCGCCAATGACGTTGGATGGCAGCGCCAGCCCGACGGCACATACCGGGCCTGGATTTCCGAGTACGACGCCGGTGTCGGCAGATACGGCAACCGCAAGGATGTCGCCAGGTTGAACTTGGCATTGCAGAACCAGATCAAGCAGGAATACGCCTATCAGGTCATCGTGCGGCAGCAGCGCTCCCTCGGGCGATCTGTCGAGCGGCAACGACTGCCGAGTGGTGAGCTCGAAGTTGTGATCGGAGGCTACCGCTAATCGCTTGCCGATTCCTGATGGCAAAAGAAAAGGAGAACGCAACCATGCTGCGAGGCAAACACGTCAGACTCATCATCGCCGTCGATGGCAGCTGTAGCGTCGACGCCATTAACTTCACCGGATCGTCATGTCGAGTCGCGACGCAGGAGATCACGGCGGCCTTGGGCGGTCACATCGATCACGAACATCTCAAGCCCGAGGCCCGCATCCGTCATCGCCGTGGGCAGGAAGAAAGGGAGCAGGCTCGATGAAACTCCGAATCAGCGAAGATGGGACGATCCGTGGCTTGTGGTCAGACGCCGTGGATTGGCACGCTATTGGCTGCATGTCTGTTCGCCGCGCGTCGCACGTCGAGTTCTGCTCGCGCAGACAAAAGTGGTACGTGCGAGCGGGCCGGCCGCGAAGCTGGATTCGTCGCGTCCTGCAACATATTTCAGGCCGGCCGTTCGGCGAAATCCTGTGCTGGGCTCGAACTCGCCAGGATGCACTCGATTGGGAACGGGCGTACTACGGGCCGGGTGGCGAAGGATGGGTCGGCTGACGGCAGCGGATTGACCGTTGGACGACGACGCTCGCGCCGCCGAAAGCCAAATCGCCGAGGACGCGTTCCGGGCGCTTCTGCGCGCCGCAACGCCCCGTTATGAGTCAGAAGCCGTTTCGTTCCATTCAGCGCAGCAGACGGGCGCGCTGCGCGTCCTGGGGCATTGTAGTATCGGTCCGCCACCGCCTTGACCCCACGTCCCGCGATCTCACCCTTCAACGAGGAAGCAAAATGAACATATTCCAATGTCTGATCGATGCCCTGTGCCGGTCACTACGGGCTCGGCAAGGCATCCGCCCCCACACCAAGCAGCAAGCATTCGGCCAGAGATGGTCGCGACACAGACCTCGCTACGTCGACCGCTACAACCGCCGACGGCCCCGCCGCAGACGGTGGTAGGCCATCTTGCATACGGAGGAATCGCTGATGAACAACGAACTTGAGCAGTTGTACGAGAACACCGCCGAGGACCTGCGGTTCGGCATCGGGACCCTCAAGCTGCCGAATCTCCGGCCCGCCCCGATTATCCAGATTCACTACCGCGACTGGTCCCGCGGGAAGCTGGACGTGATTCGCCAGTCGTTTCGCGGCGGCGTCATCCTCGTAAGCGGCCGGCGGGCCAGTGGTGCTTGCGACCTGTATCTCGCCACCCGCGAGCGAATCGGTCTGCAGGCCAAGCACGACGGCCACACATCTATGCTGCGAGCACCGGCCTGAGATGCCCATCTCGCGAACGTCGAAGAACGCGTATTTCGCATCTTCGAGACCGAGCGGCACCGCTTCGGCGGTTTCCTGCTACTTGTGCAGGCGGCGGCCGAGGAGTTCTTGACGATAGTCGACGACTCTCGCGAACGAACCATCATCGGTACCGTACTTCCACGGTCGCTCCCCGAGCCGCATCCTATTCCCTAAAGTTCTCATCCATCACCCCAAGACAAATAGGCGGGACGCGTAGCCGCTTGTGCGATGTGCGCGCTCTCGCCACGAATGAAAGGACAAGAGCAATGATTAAGCTCAACGCAGGCTTCAGCCGCAAGGTTGGCGAGCCCAACTACGGAAGCCGTGGTGCTTCCGTAAACGTCGAACTGGAACTTGAATCCAACCTCATCGCCGATCCTGATGCCCTGTCCCTACGCATCCGCAGTCTGTTCGACATCGCCAAGCGATCGGTCGACGACGAACTCGGCAATGCAGCGGCAAACGGTCATGGGCCGGCGCCGGACAACGGCGGCGGGCGCGACCGATTCAACAACGGTGGTGGCGGCCGGCAACATCCGCGACGGGCGACTGCATCCCAGGCTCGGGCGATACGGGCAATCTGCGATCGGCAGGGCCGCGGTGCCGACCAACTCGCGTCCGACCGGTTCCGGGTCAACACCGTCGAGGACCTCACGCTGCAGCAGGCGTCCTCCCTGGTCGACGAACTCAAGGCGGGGCAGACCGACGGCAGGAACGGGGGGCGGCCATGATTGCGGGCACGTGCAGCCAATCCCAAACGACGCGTAATGTGATACACGGCACGACCTCGACGAACCAGACACTGCCCAGCCCCAATGATCTCGCCTTCGAGTTGACCGGCAGGGACTACATCTCGTACTCAGCGATCTCGTCCTATCAGAGCTGTCCGCTGCGATACCAGTTCAGCTACTGCACCGACATGGTTCGCGAATTCGTGTCGAGCAACCTGATCTTCGGCAGCGCCATCCACGTGGCGATCGAGCATCATTTTCGATCGGTGTTCGAAGGAGAAGCGTCCCCGTCGCTCGATAGCCTTATGGCAGCCTACGAGCAGGCGTGGCGTCGCGACACCGACACCCCCGTCAAGTTCGGCAAGACAGAATCCAAGGAGACGTTGCGGGATCTCGCATCTCGAATGCTGACGGCCTTCCAGGCAAGCGAAGTGTCCAAAATGGACAGTCAACTGCTGGCGATAGAGGAGGAGTTCCGCGGGCCGATCATCGATGGATGCCCCGACGTGCTCGGTCGCCTCGACTTGGTTGATTTGCATGAAAACGCAGTTCGGATCACGGACTTCAAAACGTCGCGGTCACGGCGGAACGAGGTAAAGATCGTCGAATCCGCCCCACAGCAGCTCCTTTACGCCGATCTTGTTGCCCCGCTCGCAAAGGCGTTGGGCAATCTTCCCGTCCGCATCGAGTGGATCGTTATCGCCAAGGCCAAGAAGCCCATCGTCGAGCGGCACGCTTTGACGCCACATGCGGGACAAATCGCCAGGACAAAGGCCGGCATTCGCCAAGTCTGGCGGGCAATTTCCAGTGGTCACTTCTATCCCACTCCTTCGTCGATGGGCTGCGCCGGTTGCGGGTTCTCGGCGGCGTGCCGGCAATGGGAGGGTTGATGCGTGCAAAAACCACACCAACGGCGACACACCGATCGGCAACGTGAGCCTCGGGACGCCTTCGACATATGGGTCGGCATGGTGGCGGATCTGGTCGTCGAGCCGATGAAAGACCTCGCGCGGATCCCCAAACAACTGGTCCGTGATCTTCGTGCAGCACGCCCGCGTCGAAGAAGGCGATCCCGACGGACACGACGTCGACAGCATAGAGGAGACTAAGTGAATTCCGACACCAAGTTCGGCATCGTAGGTGCTTTCTTGTTCGCGGCCGTCTTCCTATGGCCGATTTCACGCTCTGCGGCCATCCTCGAACTTGTCATCGCCCTGGCCCTTGCGTTCGTACTCGCCGGGCGCGTCGGGCGGCGATAATGCCCACAGCCGGCTAGCCGTCCGCACACAGCAATCACGTCAACTACTTTCCAAACTTTTCACCACCCACTCCGCCCACGGCCAGCGCGCCGTGTGCGACAGGAGAATCAACATGCTATTGACCGTATCCGACCTCGCCCCCAGCGACCTTCGTCACCTGTTTTGCAGCGATCCGCGGCTTCGATCGGGCGTTGACGCCTATCGCCATGCCGCGTTGACACCTGCGAGCGGCGACAAAGTCGAAGACGTATCTTCCGGCCGGCGGTACCATGCCGGCTCTCTGCAACGGTGGGCCAAGCATCATCATGAATGCAGGATTGTGTCGATCGTTTCTCACTTTCCATACCGCTCCGCTACATTCCCCTCCGCGGCCAACGGCAAACCGGCGGCCCAATCCGGCGTAGTTGACAGACAACGCTTCGCGTCGCACAACGCCTGTTCCGCATGATTGTTTGGAACCCGCAAGACGACTTCATCATGGACGGTTAGCACGACGGGATGGCCGAGGTCTTCGAGCGTCAGAATTGCCTCGACAAGGATGTCGCGGCTCATCGCCTGCACCAGATTCTCGACGAGCAGGCCGCCGTAGAGTTTTCCGCCGATGTACTGCATATCATTCGACAGTGAGACGTCGGGCTCGTGGTAGACAAGTTTGCGTCCAGACGGCAGCTGTGCGTACACGGCGGAAGTATCCCGCGTGAACTCGATCCCCGCGGCCGTCCCTTGCCCCTGCTGCAGCGCGTTCCGGAATGCGGCCTGAACGTCGTACCACAGCGAGCTGATGCGGGAATAGGTCGTGCGATATGCACGATGCACTTCGGTCAAGAACGCCTCCGTCAGCGAGCCGTCTGCCAGCATCTTCGCCAGCTCGGGATCCGCCCGTGCACCTTGGATGAATCGTTCGGCCCCCATCTGGTAACCGAGCCCAAGCACCGCTACCTTGCCTAGCCGCTGGCGCGTCGAGTATTCCGCCTTCATCGCCTCCGTAGCATCTTCCGCGGGCTTGCGGACCTCCTCGCCGAACACCTGGGAGGCGAAGCTGCTATACACGTCTTCCCCGCGAGCGAAGGTCTCGACCGAATCCTGTTGCCCAGCGAGCCAGGCCAGAACACGAGCCTCGATCTGGGCCGCGTCGACGATGACGAGCTTGTGGCCGTCACCGGCGAGTAGCAGGCCGCGTATTTGCCCCGCCAGCCCCTTGACGTGGGCGGGGAGATTCTGAAAGTTGATGCCACCGTCGCCCGAGTACCGGCCCGTGTGGGCCCCGGCATACTTGAGCGAAATCGGTAGCATTCCCCCGATCGCATCTGCGATGTCGATGAGTGTTCGCAGCCGGTTTTGCACCTGTGGCGCCGACTTGACGGCCAACCGTGCCTCGGCGAGTCGCCGGACGCGGGGATTGTCGTGCTTGAGTAGGCCTTTCATCCCCGCGTCGCCCTTGGCCAGAGCCGCTATGTTACCGTTTTTCCCCGGCTTCACGGGGAGCTTCTGGTCATCCTTCGCGAGCTCGTCGGCAAGTAGCTGCTCCAGTTGGCTGCCGCCCGCCGTCTTGCGATCGATCCCGGCTGCGTCGAGGGTGGATTTCAGTTCGTCGTCCGCTTGCTCAAGTAGCTGGCGCGCGGCCACCATATCGAAAGGGAGGCCTTTTTCCGTGAATAGCCGTGTCGTATGATCGATCAGCCTGATTTCGACGCCTGGGCGTGAGACGAGCGGAAGCAAGCGGATCGCGATGTCATGGCAAAGTTCGGCGTCGCGTTTTGCGTAAGCGGCAAGGTTGGCGGCTTGGACCGACGACAGTTCGCGAACGCCGTCGAGTTCCTTCAGTACATCTCCCTTGGGCTGCAGCCCGAGGCGTTCGGCGAGGGCGGCGAGGCTGTTTTCCATTCGCGGAAACACATGACGAGCCAGTGCCAGCGTGTCGACCAGGTAGCAGGGCCGAAGACCGTACTTCTTCGCAAGGATGTAGCCGTCAAAGTGAAGGTTGTGGGCCACGGTAGCGACGGTCGCCAGGTCGTCGCCGTACGCGGCGCGAATTTCAGCTAACGCCGCCTCAACATCAATCCTGAACTCACACGAACCGTCCGGCCGGCGGACAGCGACGCCGTGCACGTGGAAACGCGCGTCATGAACATACGCCGGTACTGTCAACTTCTTCAGCGAGAAGCCGCGGTCGAAGTAGGTCTCGAAGTCGAGAACGAGCAACTGTTGGGGAAACCCGGCGAACGAAAGTGCTGCCGCTGCCTGGTCGTGAAGCGTCGCTGTGGCCGCGGGCTGCCGTTGTGTCAGCCGTTGTGCCAGGGTTTTCGGCGAAACTCCTCCGCTCTCCCGGCTCCCCGTCTCCTTCTCTTCTCTTGTTCCTACTGTTTTTTGTAAAGAGTAGGCATAACGGGCATAACCGGCAGAACGGTGTTCGACAGACCCGTTTTTCGTTGATTCCAGCCCATCAGCGGGGTTCCCGTTATGCCCGTCCTCCGGACATAACCGACATAACGGTCCGCCGCCGCCGTCACGTGGATCAGGCTCTTCGTCACGTCCAGGGCTTCCACCCGAGTCGTCTGCGTCTGGCATAGGTGGAAGATCTTCGTTGATTCGCTCCCGACCCCGAAGACTGCCTCCCGTTTCGCGGAATCTGATGGCGACCTTTGCGTTGTGTCGCCTCATCTCGCACATGATCGGGGGGGATTCGATGTCCAGCACCTTGTTCCACGGCACCATTTGGAGATTTTGCTGCAATTGGAAGACCATGCCCGCCGCATCCAGTCGATCAGTGTCTTCGTCGGGGACGAGCTGCTGGAGTAATTCCTGGCAGGCGCCGGATAGGGCATCGACCCAGCGGCCCGATCGGTACCGGCTCGCGGTGTGTAAGACACGGTCGCCGGATTCGTTACGGCAATGGCGGTACAGATCTCGCAGCAATTCGCGTTGAAGCTCTGCTTCTCCTTCGTCGATCCGGCACAGATCGATAGCGACGGCGACGGCGTCGAACTCGAAGTCGTGTGCAACGCACAGACGATATGCGCGGGTCAAGATGGAATTCGCGATTAGCCCGTTCCGCTTGGATCGGCCTCGCCATTCCGTCGTGTCCCCGCCGCAGCTCCGCGACCACTCCGGCACTTGCCGGAACAGGCGCGCCAGCCACATGCGGCGGCGGATTTCCGGTGACTTCTTGAAGCCGTCGGGTACGCATCCGGCCGACAGAAAGAATGCCGAACGCGTTACGGTCTGCACGTCGCGATTGGTGTACAAGCGCCGCCAAGTGATAACCGACGAGAGCTGAAGAACATAGCCTACCAGGTCGGACAGCGTGTTGCCGCGTCGCAGGAATTCATCAACGGCGAGGAATCGATGGCCCGCCTCGACGGCCGAGCCGATTCGCCTCCAGGTCTGTTCCTCGTTCGACAAAAGCGCCAGCGTAAGTCTGTCGTCGTCCAGGAAGGACGCCGCGAGCCGGACAGTCTCTCCCTTGCCGCTGCCCGTCGGGCCGACGGACGCAATGATTGGCGGGTGGCCCCCGCGATCGGCACAGATGTCCATGCGTCCGCCACCAGAAATCGGGCTGCGGAGTAACTGTCTCCGCCCACGCGTCGAGTTCTTCGTTGCTCGGCCTGGACGCCATGTGATGCGTATCGCAGTCCACAAAGGTGATTGGGCCGTCCGGTACCTCGATGATTGGGTATTGGAGCTTCCCGACTTTTGCGTGCAGCGCCTTCGTCAGGGCGGCTGCCGAGGCCGCGGCCTTGAAGGATTTCGCCTTCTTTTGCTGCTCGTACTGGTCACGCACGAGGACGACAACCAGTGCTTCTGCTTCGGTTGTGCTGGGCTCGTGTAGTTTTTCAGGCCTCTCGTCGCGCCGATCCTTGCGCCGCGTCGAGGAATCTGCTATAATGTTGTTGCCACTGTTTTTGGGTCGGGCGGGCGCCCGGCCCTTTTCTTCTGTCATGGTCAGCCCCCCTCCGCCGCGGTTCCCACGCAGTTAGTCTTGCCTTGCCCCCGCTTAGCCAACTCCGCCCGAAGGCAGTCCACGTCGTGCCCCGTGAACAGGCGACGACCCGGCACCGTCACGCTCGGGCCCGAGACGCCCCCGCGCTCAATCAAATACGCCAATTTCCATCGAAGAATGCCGAGCTCGTCGGCAACCTGCCCGGTCGTTAAGAACCGTTCCCGTTTGAACATGTACAGTCTCCCTAGAGATCTCGTCGTTGGCCGCCAACAACGGCGGCCACACGAGGCCCCTGGGAAAACCGGAGATTTGCTCTGCTCGGGGTAAAGGAAGAACGCGCTACATGTTTGTCAGCCGCCCGCGGTGCCTGATGGGTTCTGCCGGCGGGGTCCAGCGAGCAGCCCACTCACACGATGTGGTATCGCCGGATTGAAATGTGTGTATAGGGATGTTGTCCTTAGGGAGCGTCAAACAATAAACGCGTCAGGTGCATTTCTTGCTTTTGCTTGGATGGATAGTATAATTCCAGTCTCCATGGAATTCATGTCGCTTCAGTTTCACCTTGTCCATTTGGGCGTCTGATATCTTGATGCCTTTTGCATAGCTATTGGTATCCAACTCGCAACGGATTTTCAACCCTTCTTCTGTCTTCGTTGATCCGATCAGGCTCACGATGGCGGCGCGGTCGGCAAGGGGCTTTCCTCGCCAGTTCTTTGTAATGAACGAAAACATCCGATGCTCAATCTTATTCCACTTGCTTGTTCCAGGCGGAAAGTGACACACCGTGATGGTCAGTCCGGTCTGGTTTGCCATTTTCTGCAGTTCGACCTTCCACAACCGATTACGGGCGCCATTGCTTCCGCCACTGTCCGCCATTATCAAGAGATGCGATGCCGTCGAGTAAGCCGGACGACCCATTTTC
>JAUVGW010000328.1 GCA_030593565.1 Phycisphaerae bacterium
GGTCCCGCTGCCGAAGCCAAAAGCAAAAACCAAGAGCAACGCCGCATGAGAATCGTGAAGGATGACCCTCGGCAATTTACACAGGACTTGACACTACCTCGCTGGGGAGATCGGGATCAGGTGGTTCGAGGATTGTCGTACACTCGTCGAGAATTTCGCCAAGGCAGCAGGAAAAACCGGTTGGTGAGCGATCTCCGGCCCGAGGACTTTCAACGCGACCGGACCCGGCCAGCGAAACAGCCTGGCGCCTGGGCCCTAACCAGACACATCACCGCGATCAAAAGCGTGTTCAGGTACGCTTTCGACATGGCGAAGGCCGGAAGACGGATCCGACCTACCTGACTCATCGCCAACGCAGGGCAATCGCAAGAATGGCGGTGTAGCGGCCGACCCCCGTGTCGCCCGTAGAACACCAACGGTTTCCGACGGCCAACACAGGGGTCGGCCGCTACACGAGCGCGCAAACCGCTGCAAAGACCACCGCCCGGCCATTCTTGCGATTGCCCTGATCGCCAACGTGGCATCAGTCGCTTAGCAACAACGTCACGAACGGGCCAATGTCCGGCTCGTCCACATCCCCTTCACCCGTGAAATCGCCGTTGAGGATGTTGCACCCCGGATACGCGATCCCGTAGCCGGTCGGATCAAGCAAAGCCGCCGCAAAGGCCTGCACGTCCAGGCCGCCGACCTCGCCGTCGCAGTTCAGGTCGCCGGCATGGCAACTGTAGTCATACACGTGCACGGTCGGTGTCGTGTGGATCAGCAGGAGATCACTCGGAGGATTCGGCCCTGCCAGGCTCCCCACGCCGCCGAAAGACCATTCATTCGCGGCAAAGACCCCACTGTTGCCGGCGTTGCAGTCTGACAAACGGTAGGAATAACCGCCGGTGTACTCCCAAGGTTGGCCGGTACCGTCCACGCCGAATTCGCCGTAGATGTCCAGCAGGTTCGAGCCGTCGGCGGTATCCGTCAGGATGTAGCGGTCGTTGCCGTCGCCGAACACTGCGTCGGTGTCTAGGTCGGCGTTAAAGCCGTAGATGAAGGGGAACACGTTGGAGCACCCGTTCTCCGAGTTGATCACGAAGGACTGCCCCGCCAGGATGGTGTGGCCGGTCAGGTCGACGTCGACGATCACGTCGGTGCTGCCCTCGTCCTGGACGATGATGCCGCCCTCGGCAAACAGGTAGTCACCGACGCCCGTGTTGGTGATCTCGATCCACCTCGGACAGCCCCCAGTCTCAGCCCCCAGCACGACCTCGCTGATGTTCAGGCAGCTCGAATCGCCGCAGGGGCCGCCGAAGAACTCGACCTCGCTGAGCATCATGTAACTGTTGCCCGAATATATGTAGTCGGCCAGCGTAAGCTCCAGGATATCACCGCACATGCCCAGTCCGGAGCAGGTGAAGGCGAACGGCTCATTGCCGGGCGGGTCGTAGCCCGGAAAGATGAGCGTGTCGCCGCCCATACTGACCGTCACGTCCACGGGGACACCGACGCCGCCGGAACCGCCGCCGTCATCCAGATGGAGCGTGACCGCATAGATGCCGACCGACTCGGCAAAGTGGAACGTGATCGTCGGGTCGACGGTGTTCCAGCCCACGTACGGGCCAGAGGTCGTGCTCCAGTGCTCGGTGGCGATGACGCCGTCGGTCAGGTCGCCGAGGCCGTTGCTGAGTGGCGCCAGCGGTGCGCCCGTGTCGCCGTCGCCATCATAGGAGTCGTCGTAATAGGTGTATGTGCCGCTCTGGCCGTTGAGCATGTCGTAGTAGGCAGGCATCACGCTGGTGGCCGTCGTAAAGCTGAACGCCGCCGAGTAGTTGCCATCGCCGCACAAGTTGCTCGCCCGCACGCGCCAGTGGTAGACGGTCAACATATTCAGGGTCATGTCAATCGTGTGGCTGGTGTCCGTGACCGTGGCGCTGTAGATGACGTTCGTGAAGGCGGCGTCTGTCGCCACCTCCAGGTCGTACTCGAACGCCTCGGGCGATTCCGACCAACTCAACTCGGGCTGAAGTGCCACGCCGCTTTCGCCGTCAAACGGGTCTAGCAGCGTCACCTCCGCGGGAACGCCGTGGGCAATGTTCAATGGCAGGTCTATTGATCGCTCTATTTCCGAGGCCGTCCCGGTGACCACGAGAGTATGCATGCCGGCCGCAACGCCGCTGAGATTGCCAATGGTCATCACCGCCTTGAATCGCGGCACTCCGGAGACGACGTCGAAATCGACCGTCGCCCCCGCCGGTACGCCGCTGACGCTGAGAGTCACTTCCTCGTGGAAATCATTTATCTCGACAACCTTAATGGTAGAGACGGCCTCGTCAGGTGGAGGACAGCACAAATCGTGCGAGGCAGGCTCTGCCGCGAGCGAGAAGCCGCGGTCCGTCGGCAGCAGCAATGCCGGATCGCCCAGTAGCACGAACTCCTCGAAGATGTTGCGCGTGTGATCGTGCGTGGGGCCGAAGTCCGGGTCTTCCAGAATTCGCCACAAGGCAGCCTGCCAGGCCGGACCCACCTCCCAGATGTCGTCCTCGAAAAAGGACTCAAAGAAGTACTTCTCCATTCTGCGGGACGACTCCCAGTCCTGGGTGGTGTACCACCAGACGTAGTTCGAGGCCGACAGGAATGCGGCCGCCCCCTTGTTGGCCTCGCGGAGCCACGTTTCGCCGACACACTCGCCGTAATCAAAATGGGCAGTATTGCAGGACCAGCCCATGGCCAGGCCGTACAGCCCATCGTTGCTCAGGGCCGAAACGTCGCCCTGACCAAATGACGGCGTCCACCAGCCCGAGGAACTGCTATGGCCAAAGTATACGGTAAACAGGCTGCCGGCATTCACGGCAGCAGTCACGTCGGAGGTGCCCCCGCCTTGGGCGGCGTAGATTTTTGTGCTCTCGAAGCCGGCCGGGTCCAAGTAGGTCGAGATCACCCAGTCGTGTGTCTGCTCGGCCTGGGCGAGCCCATCATCCGTTGCCAGGAAGGCCGCCCGCTTGGTGTAGGTGGGGTCACTGAAGACGCCGCCCTCTACCAGCAGGCTCTTGTCCACCACGTCCTGCAACATGCTCACCGAGGTGACCGAGAATCGCCCGATGAAAATATCCGGATACCAGTCGCCGCCTCCGTCCACACAGGCATACGGCAGATCGGTCGTCGCGGCCCGGCTGCCGCTGCCGACCCAGTGCGGAATCGTCGTCGTCGTCGCGCTGCTGGTGCCCGCCGTGTCGCCCACGATCAAAACGTAGTTGTCCGCCCCCGGCGTGTACCACGCCTCAATATACGTGTCGATCGTGCTGCGGCTCGTGCCCGAAGGCGCCACATACGTCGTCACGTTGAAGCCCATGTCCGCCTTGGCGCCGGCGAACTCCGTCAGCGGGGCCGAGCCGTCGTAGGCCTCGGCCGTGACGATCAGATAATTGCCCGCCCCCCGACCGTCTGGTCCGCGATCCTTAATCCCGCCGGCGGTCGCGCTCGACGCGACAGCGGCCAGCAGCCCCGCCATGATCAGTGTCCGTCCCCGTATTCGAGTGTTTTGCTTGATTTCGCGCATTGTCATTCCCATCCTCCCAGGGTATTAATAAGAAGAGCTTTCCAACGACACCACGCCGTTTTGCCCGGCCCGCCACGATCTTCACAAACACCTACGTGAGAAGGCAGCGCCCGACCGAACGAGCTTGCGCACACCTCACTCCTCAAAGGGCGATAACACTCCGGCATGCACCCGCCGCCACGCGGGACAACAAGCCGCTGTGCATCGCCCCGATGAACAGAGACTCCCCATCCACGAGATCTTCAATGGTTATCCTACTGCACAATGCCCTCCAACTCAAGCGAAAACGGCCTTCTTCACCGCGAATCCGCCCGTCTGGCCGCTCCAACCTGCCAATCTTGCTCCAGCCGCCTCCAGGACGGGGCTGCTCACAGTTTCCGCGCAGCATTACCCTCTGCACCCGCAAATCGCCAGCCTCCGTTCGGTCACGGCGTCAGCCGCGTTGCACGAACGCCGGTGCCACAGGAGCGTGAGGCCGCCGCCTGGATTCGGTCACACCCAACCGTGAACTGCTATATCCTCCCCGAGCGTGTAGCCGAACTCGATGAACCGGCCGACACGCCCACCGTGAGCGCGGATATGGGACAGTGCTTCGGCCGTCCGTTCGCCTATCGCTTCCCGCTTCCACTGGGCGACGCCGGCCATGATGTTCAAGCCCAGCCGTCCCGCTACGGTCGTGGTGTCGATGTTGTCGGCGACGGATGCGAACTCCACGCCGTACCGCTGAAATTGCTCCACGGAGTCGCCAAGGTCCCGAACGCTCCGAGTGATTCGGTCCAGCTTGGCGATGACAGCGCAATCGACCGCGCGCTTGCGGATCATCCGTGGCAGCTGCTCCATGCCCGGACGGTCCATGCCCGGCCATTCTTGCGATTGCCCTGGCTCGAACGGGGGGCTTCTCGTATTTCGTTTACAATCTCCATATGCTCACGAGGATAGGCCATTCTGCGTGACGAGGGCACCGGTCAGTGTTCGAGCGGGGGATGGAGGGCTCGGGCACAAAAAACACGGGCGACCTTTCGATCACCCGCGAATCCCGCCGGCATATGCTGGCTGGGCAATCATCGTGGTCCGCACACCAGCGGTTCTCGTGGAGTGGGGGGAAGGAGAGGCTGATGCGAGCAGCCACGATGTCTATGGACATGCTACACGGGATGCCGTGGCCACCTCCATAGGGTCTTCACCCTATTTTTGCAGATTGGGACATGGGAGCAGGGGCCTTGATCGGGAAGCCTCTTGATGCCCTCAGGTCGAGGGAGGCTGCGATGACGGGGCGAGGGCAGAAAAAAGCGTGGGCAACCTCTCAGTCGCCCACGCAGCCAGCCGGCTCATCCTGACCTGGCTATCGTCGCGGGCCGCACATCGGCATCTCTCGTGGAGTGGGGAAAAGGAGAGATGTGGGTGCTGATGCGGGCAGCCACGATGACTGCCAACACCGTACAGGAAACGCCAGGGCGACTGCAATAGGGCCTTCACCCTATTCCTTCTGGGGGGATTCCTGATGATGGGGCCGTGAGCGGGTGTTCTGACCGCGTTGTAGCCCCCCCTGATTTCTGGATGCCTGTCGGTGATAATGATGTCATTGCTTCGAGGCGGGAATCGGGGGCCGAGAGGGCGGACATCGTTGGAGCCCCTTCACCAAGGGGCGGAGGGTTCCTGGGGGCCTGCGGGGCACCCGGGCGGCCGCCGGGGCGTACACATCGAAAGGAGGCACGTTGTGCGAAGCGGAATGATCTTGAAAGTGTTGTCGGTGGTGAGCGTCTTGGTGACGGGATCGGCGACGTTCGCTGATGCTCCGTTCTTCATGGGGCTGGGGGATCTCCCGGGCGGATCCTTCCACAGTAAAGCCTTCGGCGTCTCCGCCGATGGCTCAGTCGTCGTTGGGTACCCGATGTACGAACACAGCGGCATCGGGTTCCGTGTTGCCTGCGTTCCCTGAGCCCACTACCATGTGGTTGCTAGCTCTCGGTGGCATGGCGGTGATGAGATGGAGGAAGACGTGACAGGCACGGCAGTCCCATGACCACGTCACACGCGTCGTGTTCGGCAGCGATGTTGTGTTGAGGCATAGGACAGAGTGAACAGTGAACCTCAGGAGAGAGCCGCAGCCCGCATGGCTTGCCCCAGGAATGTCGCATGAAACTCCACAACTGCGAAACCTGCCGCATCCGGGCCTATTCAGAACGCAAATCCGATTCGCTCATCGCCAGAATCTGGAGATGGCATGCCAACTGGTGCCCGTTGATGAAGGCTCATCAAAGGAAGCTCGCCGAGAAACAGGGCTTGGCGGACAGTCCCACGTCACCGAAGAACTAGTGCATCGCCACACATGAATCTGCGGG
>JAUVGW010000237.1 GCA_030593565.1 Phycisphaerae bacterium
CCAGGCCTCCACGGATACCAAAGCAACCACCCAGCATGCCGCGCCGCAAGTGACCGTCTGTCGAATATAGTTCTTCATGTCTTGACTCCTGTTTCCGTCGTTGGGGTACTGATCCACAGCCGTGGAGTTTGGGTAATGGAACTGCACGCGGCCGAATCGACCGCATGCAGTTCCGCCGGTTTGTCGCTACGGACTCTCCCGCCCTGGTCCCAGCAACGGGCAGGAGAAGTAGTGGAATTCTCCGTCGCCGTCGAAGTCCTCCATCCAACGTCCGCCCCGGTATCCTGGATCCCCGGGACCGAATTCAGTCTCGAGACCGCTCGCGCCCATTTCCAGCAACTGGAATGGTCCATGGGCGGGAAGCGGGTCGGCCGTGATGATGGAGTCGTAGTACAACCCCTGGCCCGTGACATAGACGATCGGGCCATCGCCACGTCCGGCGCCGACACTCGTCGAGGTGGTAGTCATGACAATGGCCGCCGCGAGAGCCAGCGGCACTCCGATGAGCATAAGTTTCTTCTTCATTGGATTCACCTTTCTCTGGTTCAAAACGTACCTCGTACATCTCCCCCGCACGCGCGCAACGGGGTCGGCTCGCAATGACAATTGACCTGGTAAGTAATCCGGCCCGCGGCCTCGCCCGTAAGGGTGACGCAGCATGTTAGCAGCGCCGTCACGGTCGGGGACGCAGCATGTCCCAAACGGCTTCAACCACTTCATCAGTGTAGCGCAAAGCTGGTCCCTCCAACGTTCCCTCGTTAATCAAACGGGGCACGTTCAAGAGGACTCCACTGAAGTGGCTCAGCACCAACTCGGGACGCATTGGTTTCAACGTCCCACCCTGTTGTGCATCCTTCACCATCTCGATGAAGGTGTTGCTGTTGAGGCGACCGACCTCTCTCTGAGGTTCAGGCAGGTCGTGGGGCGTCAGCAGCACGAACGTAAACGCATCAGGGTGCCGATCGAAAAACTCGAAGGAAGCGCGCACCCACTCGCGGAGTCTGCGCTCTATCGGTATCTGCTGGGAAGCAATAGCCTTTTTGACCTCTGCCATCTCCCGGATAACGCGTACGTAGGCCGCCGCGTAAAGTACTTCCTTGCTGGCGAAGTGCCGGTAGACGGCGCCTTCCGTCACACCGGCCTCACGTGCAATCGCCCGGACGGAGGCGCCCTTGACCCCACGTCGGGCCATCAGTCGCGCTGTCGCGTCCATGAGGATCTCGTTTCTGCCTTGTCGAACCATCGTATCCATCACAGGAGTAAACGTTTACTTCGCGGGATCTTATTCCCGGACAACCGGGATTTCTGATATTTTCTTTAACTTGCTGTCATAGCTTTGCTTACGTTCGGTTGCCTCAAAGCCGGCGCCGGGAAACGCGGCCGAGACCAGTTTATGCCGGCCACGCAATCGAGACTTTCTGTCGGCGGATCGGTTGCTTCCTGCGGAAATGCGTCGCCGCCGGCCACCCTGACGGTTGCACGCCGGAACGAGAATCTCGCTCTGCTGGGACGAGAATCCATTCTCGTCCCCATCGTCGTCGGGAACTTCCTCCGCGCCCGCCCACTCGATCGCGCCTGGCCGGCTCGCCCCTTCCCGGTGGCTCCGGCTGGTCGTCTCACGTGTAACGCCATCGGGCGCGGCGACGGTCGTTCTCGCCTAATACCGCAACTCCCTCTATTTTCCAATGGCCGCCTCGGTCGCTCGCCCGTCTTCTACTACGAAGGGTCGGCAACAGGACGGATTGCCACGCTCTCGTCCAGAAAGGACGGAGCACTGGGCAAACGCGAATCGGTGTCAACCTGCTCCGGCACAGACGCCGATGACAACAGAAGAGCAGATGCCGGCGGCAACGCCGATTTCAACAGACGAAGCAATCGACCTCCCTTTCGCAAGGCCCGTCCCCGCGGCGGGCCTTCTTGTGCGCGCACATTCAGGCATTCACAGTTCTCGTGGGATCAAACACGTGTGGCCCTCTTTCGCATGGACATCCCCGTGGTTTGCGGAGCAAAGAGCGGGGGAATCTGGCTTGCGCCCCGGAGGAATCCCACCCTTTCTTTCAGAAAGGACGGGGCACACGGCAGCAACGCAGCGTTGATGGGCAGGCCAACAGCGGCTTTCAGGGGCGTGGACCAGACGTCTATAGGTCACCCAATGCTGTTTCTGTCAGTAGGAACTCCACCAAGGCTCTTGAAATAATCCGATTGCCCTCTGGAATCAGATGGGCGTGGTCATAAAAGAGCGTTCCCCCTCGTTCGTTATGTGCATTTCTAAGTACCAACAGAGGATCATAATGCTTCAAGCCGACTTCGTTCATAACATCTCTGAACATCTGTTGAGGCTTATCGTGAATGTGTTCTGCCTCAACCTGGACGGCGATAGGGAACAGCATCACAACAGTTTCAAACTTGTACTGTTGTGCCAACTTCCAGATCGTTTCATAGTCGCCCCGCATTTCCTCCCAGGCATACGGAAACCACGCTGCTCCCCAACCAACCACATTGTGCGCGATTTCCAATTCGAACGCTTCCTGATTCGTTCGCCACGCGCCGCTGGGATATGTCTTTGTGGGATAATCCTCTCCCGTCCACTGTGTGTAAAGTGCCTTCGTCTTCTTCTCCAGCCCGCCATAGAAGTGAAGATCGTGCCATTTATTGGCAAGTTGGCTCCGTGACAAAACACCTTCCCGTTCTGGAAAGAAAATAGATGCCGACGAATCATTCTGACTGGTTCCGATCAACACCATGTCCGGTTGAACCAACAGACCGGTTTCCAACAGGATATTCAGTTCATCCTTGAGGTCTATGCCTGTTACACCCGCGTTGATAGCGCGGACGTGACGATTCGCGGATATCGCCTCATTCAGCATTCGCTCGACATAGAAGGGATACGTCTCAGTAACTTCTACGTAGCCGGCGAAAGTACATGAATCTCCCAACACGAGAATACGGTATTCGTCATCCGGTTTTGGGCCGATAGGGGAATCCCGATGCCCGAGGGCATTCGTAGAGATAGGAATATGGCGATCACTGATCTGATCGTGTCGAGGCTGTCTGTTCAGGAATCGTCGCACACGAATGGAGCCGTCCGGTGTCTCCTCGTGAATGCCCGGACCGCCTTGGGAGCGGCGCCGGACATTCAACACTGTTTCGTTATCACCGTAACAAGTATCCCACCAAAACAGAATAAAATCACTCGCCGCAAGAACAAGCAATATGCCGCATGTGGAAATAAAGATGGCGGCAGTAGTGAACCACAATCGCTTCACTCGGCGCATCTCGATACCCCTGGATTCATCGTTTGAGTTAGCTGCATAATGACTTCTCGATGCGTTGGCGTGTTCCTTCGGACATGAGGGATCTCGCAGACCGCGCGCCATTCGCGCCCCTGCGTATCCGAGAGTACTCAAGTACCAACAAACGTGACCGAAGGAGGCGGTGTTTGCACGAGATTGTCCATTCGCCTTCTCACGGATTGCGATTCTAACCGTATGAGCCGCGCCCGTGCAAGGCCGTAGGATCCGCTGTGAGTTTGGGGCTCTTTTCCTGCGGCCGCACTTTCTCCCAGGCCGATGAGGTGACGTTAGTGCGGTTGCCCGATCCGAGGAATTCGTTGAACTCGTCCCCGCCGAAGGCTCCGTAGGTCGCGGCGTCCCACAACCGAATCGTCAGGGTGTCAGAATCGACGGGCGAGTCGTGGGCGATCGTAACGAAGAAGTCCACCGGCATCGGCGGGTCACGGGCGTTGGTCGCTGCCGGAGCTGACGGAGCGGGAGGATGGCGAAGTGGTCATAGTTGTGTATTTCTAATGGACTATGCCCTTGGGGGCGGCCGTTATGTTGCCGATGCTGTCCGTCGCTCTCCCATTTTGGGAGAAGAACCAAACTTCTATAGGTGACACCTCGGCGGCGGGTCGACTGGGAGGGATTACACTTGTCGCCAACACGTGCTTCGCCTCGGATCTTCTCGCGATCTTAGCCAGCTCCCGCGCGGGCAGGAGCGCACGCTCGCGCTGGGACCGTCTCCAGCTTGTCCGCTTTGCGCAGCACGTAGAAGCGATTGGCGGCCACGTTGCGGAATGTCTGGGTGGTGTGATCTGCGTCTGGCCAGCGGATTTCCACGACGTCGATGGAACGGGCCCTGCCCAGGCCGAAGCGGCAGTCGGTGTCATCCCGGTGACCCGCGTGACCCAATCCGCCGTGGACCTCTCGAATCTGCCGGTGCCGGCCGGTGACGACAGTCACGCGAGCTCCGATCGCCTGTCCGAGAAGGCGTATATTGACAAAACGGTTGCGTGTCCGGGCGGCTGCGACGTTGCGGAACAGCCCGACCGAAAGATCGTGTGCCTGAATCTGCTCCTCGGTAAGCCGCATGTTGTTGGTGCCGATCAGGATGTCGGTGGCCCCGTCGCGATCGAAGTCCGCCAATGAAATCTGAGTCGCATTCATCCAGTGGAAACCCAATCGGTCGGTCCACTCCTCGAACGTACCGTCCGCCTCCTGGTGGTAAAGGCGGAGGATCTGTTCGTCGGGGTAGTCGCTTGACGAGATGAGCAGATCGAGATAGCCGTCATTGTCTATGTCCAGCCAGCCGGCGTGGAGGTCTCCCTGGTTCCAGCGTTCCGCGGCATGATGCCGGGCAATTCGGTCCGGATCACGGTGGAAGGTGAATCCGCGACTCGGTCCTTGATTGACCAGCATCGTCGAGAGGTCGGACGACGAGCCCGCCCACCAATGGGTGATCTCCGCCAGGAAGCAGTCCATGTCGCCGTCGTTGTCGAAATCAGCCACGGCCGTATCGAAGGTGTTGCCGTTCGCCCTGAACGGCTTCTCGTCTTCGCGATCGATTTCGGGCGGATGCACGCCGCTACGGTCCGCATCTCCGTCGAAGCCTACCTGCTCGGCGACATCGGTGAACGTGTCATCACCGTTGTTCCTCCAAAGGCGGTTCCACTGTCGGCCGTAGGTCGCCACGAGCAGGTCTTGTAGCCCGTCATTGTTCCAGTCGGTATGCGCAACACCGTAGGTCGGCTTGCGGCTGTCACGGTTGCCCGGCTCGGCGCTTCCCAGCAGGCCGGCCTTGGCGGTCACGTCTTCGAATGTTCCGTCGCCTTTGCCGCGGAATAGCCGGTCGGGAAACGCCTCGTAGCTTTTTCCGTAGGCAACGTAGGCATTCCCCGTGAATAGGTCCAGGTTGCCATCCAGGTCATAGTCCACGAAGCAGGCGGCCACCGTTGACTCGGGAGGTTCGCCGACACCGGAATCCGGCCGTTTGACGAAACCACCCCTGCCGTCGCCAAGCCAGATTTCGCTTCGCAGGCCGTCGTCGGCGGAATCCTGGTCGATCTGCTCCGTGTAGCGGCCGTAATACAGATCGAGTTGGCCGTCGTTGTTTACGTCGCCGAACTGCACGACATTGGGTCCACGGGCGGTCGGCACGACGGGACCTGTCGAAGGCTGGAAGCGGGCTCCGGATTCGTTCATGAAGACACGTGTGAATCCGGTCACGACGTCAGGCAGGCCGTCCGCATTCAAATCAGCGAAGGCGACGCGGACCGCCTCGACGTCGTTGAGGCCGACGGTGTCCGTCACGTTCTCAAATAGCGGCCCCTCCAGCGAGCCCTGTTGGGCGCATCCCGCCACTATGTGTATCAACAGGATCGAAAGCCACACGTACGTTCTGAAGGCGTAGTTGTCAGGCATCATGCGGGCGAGGATATGCTCGGCGCAAGATCATGTCTACACTGTGGTTTGGCGGCACGGTATCATGGATGGGGCAGCGATGATCGAAACACCGGCCGGCCACGCGCCGGGCGCACGAGTGCCGCTGGGATGTGCACCTTCCGCATAGGCATCGACAGCTATAGCCTGAGCCCGCTCGAGCTATCTCCGCTCGATGTGCTCGACTGGGTCGCGGCGCGCGGCGGCAACGGCGTGCAGTTCACCGAACTGCATCTGAGTGAGGGGCGGTCATCGGACGAAGGCTTCTTACGGGACCTGGCCCAGCGGGCCCATGAGCGCGGTCTCTACATCGAGTGGGCCGGCGGCGAACACATTCCATTCGACACGATGACATGGCAGCGCAAGGACCTTGTTCCGATCAACACCACCGCCGCGAGCCAGGCGGCCGCGCTCGGGGCAACCGTGGTGCGATCATGCTCCGGCGGGTTGATGCGGTGGCGTGATGATTCGCCGCCAACCGAGGTTCTGCTTCGCGAAACGGCGACCGCCCTGAAAACGCAGGCGTCCATCTTCCGCGATCACAATGTCGTGCTGGCCATCGAATTGCATTTCGAGTTCACCACGTTCGAGCTGATGCGTTTGTTCGAGATGTGCGGCGCTGAGCCCGGCGGATGGCTGGGCATCTGCCTCGATACCATGAACCCGCTCACGATGCTCGAAGATCCCGTGTCCGCGGTCGATCGTATTCTGCCGTGGGTCGTTGCCGTCCATGCCAAGGACGGCGCCTTGATCCTGAACGACGAGGGACTCGTGTCTTTCCCCGTGGAGTGCGGCACCGGTCTCGTGGACTTCGATCGCATCCTCCCACGCCTAGCCCGGTTGGATCGGACCATCAACCTTTCACTGGAGGACCACGGCGGCAGCTTCGACCTACCCATCTTCGAACCGACGTTCCTGTCGCGGTTCCCAGACTTGACGGTTCAGGAGCTGGCCAGATTGCTGCGTCTCGCGCGGCAGGGGGAGCGGCGGATCGACGCCGGCGAGCTATGCATCACGGCGCGGTCGGATTGGCCGGCCCTGTGCGAGAAACGAGTCGAGCGCGGGCTGAAGGCGCTCAATGATGTGGTGCGCCGCGTGGCCGGTGTCGACC
Source organism: Phycisphaerae bacterium (assembly GCA_030593565.1). Taxonomy (GTDB): domain Bacteria; phylum Planctomycetota; class Phycisphaerae; order UBA1845; family UTPLA1; genus JAFGQA01. Next base: position 6,829 of record JAUVGW010000237.1, read on the forward strand.
CGTCGGCGGAGTGTAGCGACTGATGTCGGATCGGGTGATGTCGAAACACGAACGGTTCAACTTTGCGAATGTTGGCGAGCTGCTCGATCGGGCCGGTGAGCTTGGCGTTGAGCTGCCCTGTTCACACGACATCGGCGTTCTGCTTGAACCGTTGCGGCTCGGGCGGTTTCGCGTGCCGAATCGGCTTGTCATTCATCCCATGGAAGGCTGCGACGCCGAAGCGAACGGAGCCCCCGGCGATCTCACATTCCGCAGGTACGAGCGATTTGCGCGAGGCGGCGCCGGGCTGATCTGGTTCGAGGCGACGGCCGTGACGCCCGACGGACGATCCGGTCCCCGACAGCTTCATCTGTGTGACGGCACCGTCTCCGCATTCGAGCAATTGGCGGACCAGGTGCGACGAGCGGCGGCCGAGGCGTTCGGCGTCGGCCATCGTCCACTGCTCGTGCTTCAGCTTACGCATTCCGGTCGCTACGCACGACCCGATGGTGCCCCGCGTCCGGTGATTGCCCAGCACAACCCGTTCCTCGATGACCGATCAAGCGTGTTGCCGGATCAGCCCGTGGTCACGGATGCGGAGCTTGATCGCTTGAAAGATGTGTTCCTCAAGGCGGCCGGCCTCGCGGCGGCTGCCGGGTTCGATGGCGTGGACGTCAATGCCTGTCACGGCTACCTCGTGTCCGAGCTGTTGGCGGCGCACACGCGGACGGCCAGCGCATACGGTGGATCGTTCGAGAATCGCGCGCGGTTCCTCCTCGACGTCATCCGGCGAATCAAGCAAGAGCTGCCGCAGCTACTCGTCACCACGCGCATGAACGCCTGGGACGGACTGTCGGTGCCGTACGGATTAGGGGCCGGACTGGACGGCGGCGACGAAAACGGCCTCTCCGAGGCCGTCGCACTGCTGAGGGAACTGCACGCGCTTGGTTGTTCCATGGTGAACGTGTCCATCGGCAACCCGTACCACAATCCGCACCTGGGGCGGCCGCACGATTCACCCATCGCCGGGGGCGGATTGCCACCGGAGCACCCGCTCGTGGGTGTGGCGCGCCTGCTGGGCATTGCCGGCAGGCTTCAGCATGCCGTTCCCACGCTGCCGATCGTCGGAACAGGCTATAGCTGGCTTCGCCAGTTCTTCCCGCCTATCGCGGCCGGAGCGATTCGCGCCGGCTCGGCCGGGCTGATCGGCGTCGGGCGTCTGGCCTTTGCGTACCCCGATTTCGTGAAGGACCTGGCGGAGGGTGGCAGACTGAACCCGGACAAGGTCTGCATCGCCTGCTCCGGCTGTTCGCAGATCATGCGCGATGGCGGGCGATCGGGTTGCATCGTGCGCGATCGGGACGTGTATGTTGCCGAGCACAGGGCTGGGCGTCGGCGGGCCCGACAAAGGAACCGGTGAGATGGATAAGCAAATAGCGCAGAACTGTGGCACAGGCGTCCCGCCTGTGATTCC
>JAUVGW010000040.1 GCA_030593565.1 Phycisphaerae bacterium
GATTGGCCGGGCGGTGTTTTTTGCAGCGGTTTGCGCGCTCGGTTGCGGCCGACCCCCGTGTCGGCCGTCGTAAACCTTTGGTGTTCTACGGCCGACACGGGGGTCGGCCGCTACCTCTGCCATTCTTGCGATTGCCCTGGGAGGCTTGTATGCTTCGGGCCGGTCTGAAAGAATGGCGGCATGACCGATGAATCGCAAAAGCCCAATCGCAATGGCAGTGGTCTGTTCGACTCCGCGCGGTGGTACGACCTTGGCGTCAACTGGGAAGCGCGGCTGGGACGGGAGGTGCCCGTACTTTGCGATGTCTTTGGGCCGCCGGGCAAGCTCGGCCTATTGGACGCTGCCTGCGGGACTGGGCGTCACGTCGCGTCCATGGCCGACGCTGGATACCGCGTGACGGGGCTCGATATGTCGGCGGACATGTTGGCAGCCACGCGGACACACATGGCGGATCACGACGTCGAAGCGCCCTTGATTCAGGCGGCGTTCGCCGACATCCCGGCGGATGTCGGGCCGTTTGACGGCGTTTTTTGTCTAGGCAACTCGCTGGCGGCGACGGGCAGCGCGGCGGAGGCCGAGCGGTCGGTGGCCGCGCTGGCTTCGGTTCTCGCGCCTGGCGGGCGGTTGTTTGTGCAGATACTGAACTTCGAGAAGCTACGAGTCGAACGGCCGAGGGCTCGCGGGCCTCGCGTACGAACCGAGGACCGCATCGAATACATTTCGACGCGAGTCTTTTCTTTCTGCGGTGATGCCGTTGAGGTCATCAGCGTTACACACTGGCGCGACCCGTCCGGTGCAGACCCGGCGGCTGCGGGTTGGCGGCACCACGCTACGGCCGGGTCGCTGTATGCGATCTCGGCGGCGCAGATAACCCAATGGTGCGAATCGGCTGGCATGAAGATCGACGCGACGTACGGCAGTTATGCCCGGGAACCATTTGACGTGGGCACGTCCGGAGACCTGATCGTCCTGGCGACAAGACCAACATCAACATGACAGCACTACATCGTCCAGGTGACGCTGCCTCAAGGAGCCGTGATAGAATCGCCCGGCTGCGACACTGAATGTAGCGTCGGCCCCCTGTGGCCGACGTATGGGAGGAGGAATGCCTTGGTGCTTCACGTCGGCCACAAGGCACCGACGCTACATCTCGCGCCACTGAGGCACTTGCCGGACTTGTCATGGACTCCAGCCATCGTCCCTCCCGCACTGCCACGTAGGCCGGTGCTACGATTCGTACTTGAACGACAAGCTGACCTTAGCACGAAAGGCGGTGACCTTGCCGTCCTCGAGCTTCATGTCGAGTTTCGTGATCTCGGCGATTCGCAGATTCTTCAAGGACTCGCCGGCTTTCTCGACGGCAGCCTTGGCCGCTTCTTCCCATGAAACGCTACTGGAGCCGATCAGTTCAATGACCTTGTAAACGCTGTCCGCCATCTTCGTACTCCTTCTGATTGTGTGTTGCCCTGAAAGACCTGTCTGAACTACCCGTTGGATCGCCATACCGATCCGCGCCTGACGGTTTCTGTTGCATGGCGTGTGACGGAGCAGTCTACCCATCGGCCGAACCGGTCAGCAGACAGGCACAGGGTGCATCGTACGCAGCGCCCGGCCGGTCGGCAAGAAGACAACGGCCCACCCCTCGTTTCAGGGTTCGTGACAGTTAAGGCGGCATCGCTCCGAAGGGTCCAACGGGTGCCACTGGCGGCTTGTCCGCCAGTGCCTCAACGGATATCACCCTACACGGGCACTGGCAGGCAAGCTGCCAGGGGCTCCCCGCCGCCGATTGTGTCATGGACCCCTCGTTTCAGGGTTCGTGACAGATTCGGCGGGACGTTTCATTGCCGCGAGAAGTAGCGTCTGCCACGGGGAGCCGACGCTACTTCTCCCAACGTTGAAGCGTCGCGCCATGTCTGTTAGGGGCCCGCCCGTTGAGGTTCCCCAGAACGCGCCTTGACAGCCGGTGTCCGGCTGCGTAAGTTACCGGGCAATGTTTGCGGGGTAGAGCAGTTGGTAGCTCGTCGGGCTCATAACCCGGAGGTCGCTGGTTCGAGTCCAGCCCCCGCTATTCCCTAAGTCTTGTTGGGCCAGTTAGTTACGGCTGGCCCATTTGCTGCGCAGGGAGTCATTATCTCAACTTTGGGACGCATAGGGGCCGTTTGGGGCCGTCGGTAATTGCGCGGGGGAAGGTCGTGGCTCGACGCGGAACAGCATAACTCAGCGCTACCTTCGTTGCCCGTCTTCTCGCCTAACGATCCTCCGTTATGACGATTCGGCGGAGAAAAAGCGAGGCTTCCGGTCCAGGTTGATTGGGTTCGTGCGGCAGTTCGAAGGATGCCCCCTCATTTCGATTTCCACAAGATTCCACCCTACCTCCCGCTACACCTGATCTGCCCGTGGCTTGGATTTCGACAAGCATGTGGGGATATCCGGTGTGTTTCGGACACGCAGCCCTGTTTCCATTTGATGAAAAGTTCAATTCATGGATCAGAGCGGCGTGCGATTGGATCAGGCTCTTGCCCCAATTGGATGAGAGCGAACACAGCCTCCACGAGATGGGCGACATTGGTTTGATCGCCTCGACAGCTTCCACGATCGAAGAAACGCAGGCGCATGCCGACGGGCTACTACGTGTGGCAACCGAAAGCACCGGATGGACGCCCGAGCAGCGCGTTGTTGCCCAGCGGGTGATTAGCCGATGGCGCGAGGCCAAATGTGATTACATTCGGGCGGATTCCACGGCCGGGCAATTGAGCCACGAACTCGTGAGGGAGGCGGATAAGTTTGAGAAAGAGTTGGAGGCAGAGTGCCTTCAGGCTGGCCGAAAAGACGCGCCGCCCCAGCGTCCGTGGCAACCCCCGGACGGATATGTGAGAACAAGCGAGATCAAGTTCAACCCCAGATTCAAGAAAACCGGCAAGAATCCTGTCGAATCCACGATTCAGCGGTGGGTTGAGCGAGCCAAGCGAAATAAGAAGTCCGTCGAGATCGTGAAGGCCCCTGACACGCACGAGAACCATTACGCCGAAGCCTGGGTACTCGAACAAATCGAACTGTGGAATCCCCGTTCGACTGCGTAAAGCGTAATTGCACTTACGCTTTGAAACGCAAGCATTCCTGTGGAACACTTCTAATAGCGGCGCTATTGGAGGTGTCCTCAATGACAGAATCCCGACTTGTAACTGCTGATGAAGTCGCCGAAAGGTTCGGCGTCAGCGTGGGCACCGTGAACCAATGGGTGCGCCAAAGGCGCATCCCATGTATCCGGCCTACGCGCAAGACCGTGCGCTTTCGACTCGATGACGTCGAGAGGGCAATCACCACACCGAAGGCGGATGAGGGGGCGGTGCCATGACGCGTCATGAGCTGACGGTACCGATGTTGTCGTTGTTTCGGGGGCGCGAAGACACGATCGCCGAGGCTCGCGGCAAGACGTTTGCTCCCGTCCAATGTGACGACGGCCAATGGGAGACGCGGCTCGATGAACATCTACGGGGCGAGAAGTGCGCCGGATTCTACTTCATGTGTCCGGGCGACACTGTTCGTGCAACGTGCGTCGACATTGATGATCACGACGAATCCCGCGATCCCGAGTGGAAGTCGAAGGCCGAGCGTGTCGCGCTACTCCTGGGTAACGCGGGCCTCACGGCGCTTGTCGAAACGTCACAGTCAGGACGGGGAACCTTCGATTGTCTGGGGCGCAATCATCGCGCGGTCCGGCACGTTGAAAAGCCCGGCACTGGACGCCACGACGGCTCCCTTGCGGCGAGTCCAAGCCGACGCCATGCGGGAACATCAGGCGGCGCTGAAAGAACACGCGGCGACGGTCTTGGCCGCGAAGACGGAAAAACGCTTGCCCCCCGATCCACCTGCGGCGCGACGTTGCTTGGTCGCGGACTCCACAGTCGAAGCGTTGGCCCCGATCCCCGAAAAGAATCCGCGTGGCGTGTTGCTGGCTCGCGACGAGTTGAGCGCGTGGCTTCGCGGCTTCAATCAATACAAGGTCGGTGGGCGAGGTAGCGACGCCGCGGCTTGGCTCGAATTGCACCGAGGCGGCTGTCTGATTGTTGACCGGAAGGCGGCGGACAAACCGACGATCTTCGTTGCGCGGGCAGCGGTGTCGGTAATCGGCACAATCCAACCGGGCGTGATAGTGTCGGTCCTGCCCGGTTCGCGTCAATCAGGGCGGCACAAGAGACCGGGTCATGGCCTGAGGGTGGCCATCCGTTGCGGGGAGCCCAAGTGCGATTCCCCGAGATCGTCCGAAAGGCGGCTGCGTCGATGCCATCCCTGGTTGACAATGAGGGCAAGTCCACGGCCAGCTTCCATGACCTGCGGCGGGCTTGCATCACCAACTGGTCTACGACCATCACGATGCAAACCGTCATGGTTTTTGCCGGCCACACCACAATTACCACAACCGCAAAGTACTACGCTGCGGCAACGGACGACCAGCTCGAACTTGCTCGACAGGCGAGCCGCGCGGCGTTACAAGTAGGCGAATCTCGGCAGACTGACCCCAAAGTGACCTCAAGGGGCGGGCTGGCGGAAGATGTTGGGGGCACGACGATTCGGCAACTCAAGGCAAGACGGTGACTTATGAGCTGGCCGAAACACACGCGCGAGTGGCGGAACTGGCAGACGCGCAGGATTTAGGATCCTGTACCGAAAGGTGTCCGGGTTCGAATCCCGGCTCGCGCAATCGCATGTCTCCAGGTGGTGAGCGAATGCCGTGTGTTTCCTGATCCCAAAAACATCGGCCGAAAAGTCCCGTTGCGCGACGGGTTGTGCAGAATCCGGCCGGTCATGCCGTCATCCCGAATGCTGGCAATCAACACCTGTTTACCGACCGACTGAATGGCTTTGTAGTGGCCTCGCCGAGGTCGCCAGGGCTTCGGTTGGGACAGGCGTCGCAGCCATCCGGCACGCCATCGCTATCCGCATCGAGGTTGTCGTCGAAGCCGGGGCAGAGGTCGCAGGCGTCGTCCCGCCATCGGTGCGGGCGACGCCCAGGGAGAAGCGGGCTACTTCCGGCTTTGGATGAAGTCCAGCAAGAGGCGAACGCCGAAACCGGTAGCGCCAACGGGGCAGATCGGCGTCGCCTTGGTCGTCGTGGCGGTGCCGGCGATGTCCAGGTGAGCCCAGGGGGTCTTGTCGACAACGAACTCCTTGAGAAACATGCCGGCGGTGATGCTAGCAGCGGGACGGCCCCCGCTGTTCTTGAGGTCGCCGTCGGTTCCGGTGATCTGTTTGCGGTAGATGGGCCAAAGGGGCAAACGCCATAGTCGCTCGTCCGTCTTCTCGCCGCTTGCAGCGAGGGCGTCGGCGAGGTTGTCATTATTGGCCATGAGGCCGGCGCAGGCGCTGCCGAGAGCAATCTCGACAGCGCCGGTAAGCGTGGCTACGTCAATCAGCACGGCAGGCTTGTAGACCTTCTCGCCATAGGAGAGGCAATCGGCGAGGACGAGGCGGCCTTCGGCGTCGGTGCTGAGGATCTCGATCGTCTTGCCGTTGTATGCGCGAACGATGTCACCAGGACGATAGGCGTCGCCTGAAATCATGTTCTCCGCAGCGCCGATGATACCGACGACGCGCCGGCTGACCTTGAGCCGGGATGCGGCGACGAGCGCGCCGATGACCGTCATGCCGCCCTGTTTGTCGTACTTCATGTCCGGGATGCTATTACCCGGCTTGATGGAGTAGCCGCCCGTGTCGAGCGTGATCGCCTTTCCAACAAGGACGATCGGTCGGGACCTCGGTTTGGAGCCTGGGTGCTCCAGGATGATCATTCGCGACTTGGTGGCGGATCCCCCGCCAACGGCGAGGATCGCACCCATTTTCATGGTCTTCATCTGCCTGTCATTGAGGACCTTGCATCGGAGCCCGTGCTTTCGGGCAATGGTACGACATCGATTGACGAGTGTGACGGGATTGATGACGTTGGGCGGTTCGTGGCCGAGGAGCCGCGTAAGGTTTGTGGCTTCCGCGAGCTTGCGGGCGCGGTCGATGGTCTTGCGAAGTGATCGAGGTTCGGCCTTGCCCGTGACGATGGTCAGGCGAGTGGGCGGTGCACCGTTCTTTTCGCGCGGGGTCGTGCGCATGACGTTGTAGGTGAAGCCTGCGAGGACAAAGCCCTCCACCCAGGCGGCGACGGCATCCGCGTGGGCCGCGTGGATCAGGCCGTCAAGCGCGAGGGCGGCGTGGGCTACGCGATGTTTCCTGCACCATGCGGATGCCGCGGCGGCGGCGGCGCGGACCTTCTTCGGTTCAGACGGGCGCGTGTCGCCAACATTGACAAGGGCGATGCGTCTGATCGGTGAGGTGGGAGGCAGTATCTGATCGTCGATGGAATTGGCATGGGCAAGACCATGGTGGCTCAGTTCGAGTTCCTTCAATCTCGAACCGGCCGCGGCACTGAGACCGGGGAGTCGACCACGATTCACTTTGCCCTTCTCGACAATAACGGGGATCAGCAGAACATCGGCCCGGAGCTTCTTGTTGAGCGTGCTGACCGTGATATCGAGCGTTGTCTGTCTCATGAGGTGTTCCCAATGGGATGGCGTCTTGGCCGGCCTCTCCAGTTTGGGAGGCCTTTGACTGGTATCCTACATCAATGAAGGACCCGATGGCGAGCGCGGCGCGCGGAATGCTGTCACCACACGGATCATTGATGAGCTCGCGGAATCTGAATATGATGAGGGGCATGCCAACCTGTGGCAAAACTGTGGCACCGGCGTCTCGCCGGTGGGATCACCGGCGAGACGCCGGTGCCACAGAAACCTTGGAGCCTCATCAATCCGAAAGATCAGGCTTGGGGGTGCAGTAGTTTCATGGACAATATGCAGACAGAGTGGATTGACCTCGGCCGGCGCAGCGGCCTGAAGGTGCACCGTGTGAGTATCGGATCAATGCGGTTGCCCAAGGTGGAAGACGAGGCGGTCAGGCTTATGCGTCAGGCCATCGACGCCGGCATGACCTACATCGACACCAGCCGAGGCTACGGCGATAGCGAGATCAAGGTAGGCAGGAGCCTCAAGGACGGCTACCGGGAGAAAGTGATCCTCTCAACGAAGTGGTCGCCTTGGCTCCAGAAGGTAGAGAGAAGTGACGAGCCAACCGCCGATTGCACCTACAAGCGCATCCTGGAGTCGATGGCACGTCTTGACGTGGACACCCTGGATTTCTATCAGGTGTGGAACATCGACAGCGAAGAGCATTACCAACAGGCGATCGCCAAGGGCGGGATGCTCGACGGCATCCGGCGAGCCATGAACGAAGGGCTTGTCAAGCATACCGGCTTCACCACGCATGACTCACCAGAGAACATCAGCAGATACATCGACGAAGCGGACTGGTGCGAGGTGATCCTCTTCACCTACAACGTCATGAACCAGACCTACAAGGAGGTTGTCGCCAAGGCCCACGAAAAGGGAATCGGCACGATCGTCATGAATCCCGTGGGCGGCGGCATCTTGGCTGAGGGGTCACCTGTCATGGCGAAGGCCCTTGGCCATGATCGACTCGCGGAGACAGCCCACAGGTACCTGGCCGGTGACGCTAATGTAGACACGATTCTGTGTGGAATGAGCCGGCCGTCGGACATCACAAGCACACTGGAGAACTACGCGAAGCCGCCAATGACAAGCAAAGAGCGCGGGGCCGTCGAGGAGGTTGCAGCCAAGCTCTCGAAGGCGAACATGGGCTTTTGCACAGGCTGCAAGTACTGCATGCCATGCCCCCAGGGTTTGGACATTCCCGGGATCATGCACATCGTCTATTTGGACCGCCTGCTGCAATGCCCGGAAACGGCGAGGTTCCAGTATGGGTGGGTGGCAAACCCCAGGGAACACAATACCGCAGGCGATTGCACCGAGTGTGGGGAGTGCGAACCCAAATGTACTCAGAAACTGGACATCATGGAGCAGATGAAGTACGCCGCGAAGCGGCTTGATGCAGGGGAATGATTGGCGACAGAGTAGGAGGCGCCCCGTACGCCTGCGTGGACGATGTAGCAGCTCATTACCAGGGCAATCGCAAGAATGGATCAGAGCCGCCTTCTGTGAAGGCGGTGCCCTCCCCTCCAAACGCCACGGCACACCGCCTTCACAGAAGGCGGCTCTGATCGGGCTTCTCAAACAGGGCTCTGATCGGGCTTCTCAAACAGGGCTCTGATCGGGCTTCTCAAACAGGCTCGTAAACCCAGTGGCATTTGGGCGGGGGGCTTCCGTACGATTCTTGCGATTGCCCTGAGCTCATTACCCCCCCCCCTGAATACAGACCGTGACAACCTCCGGGCTTCCGGTTATAGTCTCGGTCTTGCGAACCCGATTCCATAATGGAGACAACAATGTCAAAGGCAGCAATCAACGACCTACAGGTACTCATCAGGAAGCTACAGGGCGAGCGGCAGGCTCACTTGGATGCGATCGCCGACATCGACGAGGCGTTTGGTTCTTTGGGGATCGAGCCGCCGAAGCGGCGAGGCCGCCGCCGGGGTGCGAAGAAGACGGTGGCAAAGAAGACAGTCGGCAAGAAGGTGCGGCGGAAGTTCAGGACGACCGCGACCGAACTCGTGCTGGGCGTGATCAAGAAGGCAGGCGCCAAGGGCGCCACGGGCGCTGAGATCAGCAAAGCCTGGCGATCTGCGGGCAGGCCCGGCGATGCATACAACACCCTCGGCGAACTGACGAAAGCCAAGAAGATCAAGCGGCGGCCGTTGAAGGGCAAGCGGGGGAGTTTGTACGTGGCGGCGTAGGTGGACTGGCGGGGACGAGAGATTCCGGGATCATAGGGGCTTAGCGTAACTAGGACTTTGCGCTGGGTGCCACTGGCAGCTTGCTGCCAGTGCGGTTTTACACGCGATTCCGCACAAGACACTGGCGGACAAGCCGCCAATGGCATCCGGCGTTAATCGCCGGTCAGCGATTCGCGGATTCCCTGCCCAACCTATCGAACGCATCCAAGATCAGATCCAACGTCCGATACGATCCTGTGTCGCCCTCGTCTCGGCGTCGCGTCCCGGAAAACGTCGACATCACATATTCGACGTCGTCGCGGTTCAATCCGTACAGGTGAAAATACGCCGCATCAAGTTCCGCCGTTAGCTGCGCACGCTCGTCGGGCCGCCACTTCTGGATCCCGACCTTGAACCCACACGCCTCCGCCAACGAGCCCATATCCTCGGCCGTGCACGTCAGCTTCAAAACTCGCTCGGAAATCCACCGCTCGAGTCGTCCCTTGCCATACCAGGAGCACTTCTCGTCATACCTGTCAGGAGGCAAAATAGGCAACTGATTCACAATGAAGAAGTTTAGATGCACTCCTCCGACCTTCTGCCGCGCAACGAAATCCAGCACGAAGCTGTTCAGATTCGCCAGCAGACAACACGCCTGGCGACGCGAGACATCGTCGCCCGTGAACACGACCGGCGCCGAGTTCACCATGCCAACATGCGGAACAAAGGCCGCGATCATCGTCCGTTCGTTCGTCGCGCTCGTCACGTCCTTGAAGCACAGATAGCCGTTCGGGCCCTCTCCACCCAGCGCGTCGCTTACGACCGACTGCTTCACCCACCACCGCGGTTGCGCCACAAAGTCCGAGTTCTGGTGCGACACCAGGCTCGTCGTCTCCGTCTGCCCCTGACGCATCCAGTTCTCCGTCTCGATCACGACGCTCGCCGCCCGGTGGTCGTACGCGTGGACCATTTTCGCCTCGTACAGCGGCAAATAGACCTGCTTCCCACGCACCCACCGATTCCCGCGCAGCTTCAACCCCTTCTTCTTCAGTTGCTCGTCCGTGTGGAACAGCTCCGCGTCGTTCGTCTGATCGAACATTCGGAGAAAGCGGATTCCCCACGGATTGCCTGCCTCCCCGCGAGACTCGTCCGCCAAGATCGGCACCCGTCGGTAGATCGCCTTCGTCAGTTCCGCGTCCCGCTTCGTCCGAAAGATCGGGCATGTCCGTGTATTCGGATTCAGCAGTGCAATGTCCTTATCGCTCAACGTGATGTGACGCTTCGCGTCCGCCGTGTCACACATTCGTCGTGCGAAGAACACGAAATCCGTGCTCGCGGTCCGCATCCGTGAACCCCCAAAGACAATCGTCGAGAACTTGAACGACCGGTGAACATCTGGAAAGACGGGCGCCTTGTTCTCGAAATCATACAACTTCATCAGCGACTTCGAGTCCACCAGCTTCCCGAAGAACGTCTTCGTGGTATCGTCCGTCGCGATCCCCGACGGCACCAGAAGCCCCACGCGCCCCTCCGGCGCGACCAGCTTCCGCGCAAGCTCGGCGAACAGCATGTACGTGTTGATGTCGCCCTTGGCCGTCAGCGGAAACTCCCCCGATGCCCGAATATGCGCCAGCACGGCCTCCGCGCTCTGCTTCGCACGCGTGTACCGCTCGAACAACGCAGAGTCCGCCTTTTCGAGTTTCGCGATCAGTTCGCGTCGCTTCGCCGCGCTGACCGCCTCGGCGATCTGGGGCGCGGAAAATGAGAAAAACTCCCGCTCCTGGAGTTTCAACCGTTCCCACGGCGGATTCCCGATCACACAGTCAAACCCCGACGCCTCACGCGCAAAAACGCCTGAAAAAGTTTCTCGCCAGTCCATCGCGCTGGCGTCCACCTTGGCGTCAGTGACGAGACTATTCCCCACAAGGATATTCTTCGACAGGTCCGACAGCGTCTTCCCCCGGCGCGCCGACCGAATCCACAACGCAAGCTGGGTGATCTCCACCGCCTCCGGCGAAAGGTCTACGCCGAACAAATTGTCCGACAGGATGATCTCGGGAACGCCGTCCCCCAGTCGCTCCACCTCCTCAGGATCACGGGCACTCATCCCGCTGATCACCGTGTGATAGTGCTCCTCCAGCACCTCGTACGCCTGGATCAGGAACGCTCCGCTTCCGCAGGCCGGATCGCACACCTTGATGTCGCGCAGTGCTGCGAAACACGCCCCCCAATACTCGCTCAGCTTCTTGGCGTCCTGACCCGTCGCATCCGCGTTGGGATCCACGCCATACTGATCGCGCAGCACGTCAAACCGCGACAGGATCACTGCCTCGACCGTGCTTCGCACGATGAAGTCCGTGAATTCCGGCGGCGTGTAGAAAATGCCGAACCGCTTGCGCTTCGCGCTCTTCTGCATCCGCGACGGCGACGAAACCTCACCCCCGTTGAACAGCCCACCCTGCCGCAGCTTCTCCAACTCGGTGATGGACTTCTCGAACAGATGCCCGAGAACCTCGACGTTTACCTCGTCCCGAAAATCGTACCCCCCGACATCCCGGAAGAAATTCGTCCACTCGTCGCCGAGTTCCAGGTCGTCCACCGCGGGATCGTGCGCGAAAAGCCCGCCGTTGTAGCCCCGATCGAGCGAGAGCGCATCGTCCCCTTCGTCGACCGCCTTGAACAAGCCGAGGAAGTTTCGCCATCGCGGATTCGTCGCCTTCTTGTACAAGGGTAGTTCCTTGTATGTCCGCTCGATGATCTTCGAGGGCAACAACCCCCGATCTTCACAGAACGCCACGAAGATGATCCGGTCCAGCAGCTTCTGGGCGATGGATATGGCCTCCTCCAGCGATCGCCCGTGCTTGTGATGAAGGTGTGCGATCAGCGACAGCCGATTGCCGCTGTAGCTGCTGTACAGAATATCGCCCACCTCACGTTGCCGCTCACCCGTCTCGCGCAGCAGTCGCGTCGCCCGAGGAGGTTGCCCCAATACGGATCGCAACAATCCCCCCCGGGCGAAAAGACAGTAAAACGCCTGAAACCGCTTGACGTCCCGCATCTCCTGGAGCGTGAATTCCTCGTACGCCGGCGGCGTCTTCTCCCGATGGTACAGTCGGAAAGTGATGAAGTTACTGACGATGCCCCAGGGACAATCAGGAAGAACGTTCAGATAATCCCAGCATTGTTGGACCGCCGTGCGCCCGTTGAACTTGTCGCGATCGAGGTCGGCGCCCGCCCCCTTCAGTTCAATCACCGCGACAGGCGAATGTTCCCGGCCGGCCTTGAAGACGCCTAACGCGCCGTCCGCCGTGCCCGCCCCGGGCACCGTGAACTCCCGCTCCAGGTTCCATTCCTTCGGGCTGCCGGGCTGTGCCGCATACCCCAAGGCCTCGCCAAACACCTCTAGCAGGAAGTCCGCATCCAGCGAACGTTCCTTTCTCGCCGCCAGGTGCCCCTTCGCATCCAAGTCAGCCCACTTCAGAATGATCTCCTGAGCGCGGTCCTCGTCCGTCCCACGATGCAGTTTTTTGCTCGATTCATCCGCCAGATACGCAGGCAGGATCAACGACCGTCGCCGCCCACGAGGGGCCGCGGCCGTCCCGTTGTCCGAGCGAAAGAGCATAGGTCCATCAGATGTATTTCGTTTCGCGCTCATCGCCCGCGCCTCTTCCATGAACTGCGATGATCCGATGTGGCATCCGCCGCCACGGCGGATACTTCAACTCGGTTCGACGGCATCATACTCGGCCTCGGCCATGGGTGCGAGGTTTTCCCTGTGAGTTGTCGGCCTCGGGTGCTTGACGGGTTCGTCTCAGTCGCCACACTGGCACTCACTACGATGCAGCGTAGCGGCGACTGTCCCGGACGCCGGGAACGCCTGAGCGGGGCGTACCGATTGCTTTACCGCTGGAGACCGAGACGAGCATAAACTGTAGATTGGGTACAAGCTCAATCTGTACAACCGAATCACACTTGATTCTGTATCGCAAGCCGTAAGTGGTTGCGTGTCGGCAAGGTAAGGATGCAATCATGAGGCGCAGCGCCGTCAACCCGATCCTGACGCGATTAGATATCCCCGATCTTCCGCCGCACATCGTTGACGTGAGTTCCGTGTTCAATCCGGGCGCGATCCGTGTGGACGGCCGTTATGTGCTGCTTCTACGGGTGCAGACTCGTGGCCGTGAGACGGTATTGATGGTTGCGGAGAGTGAGGACGGTGAGCGTTTCTCCGTCCGCCCGCGAGTGGTCCAGATCAACGGAATAGAGACACTCGATCAGAAGCTGTATCACATCTACGATCCACGGCTGACTCGGATCGACGGGACCATCTACATCATGTTCGCAGCGGACACCGACGATGGTTGCCGCCTGGGTGTGGCGCGCACCGACGACTTCGAGCGATTCGAATTGGTCAGTTTTGGCGGCGATGAAGACACACGCAACGGCGTGCTGTTCCCGGAGCGATTCAACGGCCGGTTCCTCCGACTCGAGCGGCCAAATCGTGTGCAGCTTGCCGGTGGCGTGACGACCGGCTCCGAGATCGTGCTGGCCGAGTCGGAAGACCTTGTAAACTGGCGAACACTCGGCCCAGTCATGGCGGGCCGGCTGCACTACTGGGACGAGTTGATCGGTTCCGGCCCGCCGCCCGTCAAAACCCGCGAAGGCTGGCTGCACATTTACCACGGCATCGCCACGCATTTTGCCAGCGCGAACATCTACCAGGCCGGCGTCGTGCTGCTCGACCTTGCGAACCCCCGACGCGTGTTGGCTCGCAGCCGCAACAACATTCTCGAACCGCGGGAGTCCTACGAGTTGACGGGGCAGATGCCCAACGTAGTCTTCCCCAGCGGCATGATCGTGGATGACTGCGATGATGAGGGGTATGCCCGACCTGAGAGCCTGGTGCGCGTCTACTATGGTGCCGCCGACACAGTGGTTGCACTTGCGACGACGACGATCAAGGACCTCCTGAAAGGCTGTGATCTCCGGGATCAGTCGCAAGGCAATGGCGGAAGCGGGTGAGCCGGGCGTTTTACGTTTATAGGAATGGCGTGATTGCACAATCAATTGAACAGTAAGGATAACACTGTGTGGAAATCGATACTGATCGGGGCGATTGCCGGGTTGATAGCCGGCTGCGCATCTCGGCCCACGATGGACGATCAACAGGAGTCAGCAAGCGCAATCGGTACCCCGAAGCGTTACGCCTGTCGCCGCGCGGCAAGCCCCATCGCCATCGACGGCCGGATAGACGAGCCTGCCTGGGCCGATGTTCCGTGGACCGATTACTTTGTCGACATTGAGGGCGGCGCCGAGCCGAAGCCGCGCTTCGCCACGCGAGCCAAGATGCTGTGGGACGAGGCGTATTTCTACATTGCCGCAAAGTTGGAGGAGCCGCACGTATGGGGCACACTTGAGCAGCACGACGAGATCGTGTTCTACGACAACGACTTCGAGGTTTTCATCGACCCCAACGGTGATACGCGCGAATACTACGAAATCGAGATCAACGTCCTCAACACCATCTTCGATCTGTTCCTGGAGCGAACCTACATTGATGGTGGACCGGCACATCACCAATGGAACCTGAAAGGACTGAAGACGGCGGTGCATGTCGATGGTACGCTGAACGATCCGTCGGACGTCGACCGAGGATGGTCCGTTGAATTCGCGTTGCCGTGGCGCTCGCTGGCGGAGTACGCGCACAAACCCATACCCCCGCGCGACGGCGACATCTGGTGGGTCAACTTCTCCCGCGTGGAGTGGCGACACCGGGTTATCGATGGCCGCTACGAGAAGGTGCCTCGCGCGCCCGAGGACAACTGGGTCTGGTCCCCACAGGGAGAAATCAACCTACACATTCCCGAGCGATGGGGGCATGTGGTGTTCAAGGCGGCCGCGAACTGATCTTCATGGCGTGCGAAAAGAGTCGATTGCATGAACATGGGCCCGCTCGACTGGGGGATCGTCGCCGCCCTGGTCGCGGTCCTCATTTGGGGCGCCGCGAGCACGAGGCGATACACGCGTAGTGTCTCCGCTTTCCTGGCCGCCGAGCGCTGCGGCGGGCGCTATCTCATTGCCGTCGCCGACAACATGGCCCAGGTAGGCGTGATCAGCCTCGTGTGGTTCTTCGAGCAGAACTACCAGGTGGGATATACGTCCATATGGTGGCCCCTGATGGAAGGGCCGGCCATGATCGTCATGGCCCTTGCCGGCTGGGTCATCTACCGTTTTCGCCAGACGCGAGCCCTGACGCTGGCGCAGTTCTTCGAGATGCGTTACAGCCGCAACTTCCGCGTGTTTGCCGGACTGGTGGCCTACGTGGCCGGCATCATCAACTTCTCGATCTTTCCCTCCATCGGTGCCCGGTTTTTCATGGCGTTGTGCGGCCTGCCGGACAGCTTCGTGCTTGCGGGATTCGAGGTGGGGACCTACCCGCTGCTAATGGTCCTGCTGTTGGGCATTTCGCTGGCCTTCCTATTTGTCGGTGGGCAGATCGCCGTCATGGTGACCGACTTCCTTCAGGGCATCTTCTGCAACATCGCCTTCATCATCATCGTTGCGTTTTTGCTCGCCACGTACAGTTGGGACCAGATTTCCGATGTATTGCTCGCGGCGCCGGCGGGGCAATCCATGGTTGATCCATTCGATCTGGGCAAGGAGAAGCACTTCGACTTCTGGTACTACGTGATCGGCGTGATCATCTTGTTCTACTGCGCCAAGGGCTGGCAGGGCACGCAAGGCTACAACTGCTCGGCCAAGAACGCCCACGAAGCCAAAATGGCCGGTATCCTGATTCCCTGGCGTCACAGGGTGCTGATGCTGGTTGTACTGGTCCTGCCCATCTGCGTGTGCACACTGATGCATCACCCCGACTACGCCGACCAGGCCGCGGTCGTGCAGGAATCGCTGAACGCCGTGGATTCCGAGACCCTGCAAAACCAACTGCGCACGCCGCTGGCCATGAGCGTCATGTTGCCGGCCGGCTTGCTGGGCTTGGCGTGTGCAGCCATGCTGGGCGCCTTCATTAGCACGCACGATACCTACCTGCACTCCTGGGGAACGATTCTCGTTCAAGACGTCATCCTGCCCTTCCGCAAGAAACCGTTTGCGCCTCGGCAGCACCTATGGCTGCTGCGGCTCTCGATCCTCGCAGTGGCCGTCTTCATCTTCTGTGTCAGTCTGGTCTTTCGCCACACACAGTACATCGCCATGTTCTGCGCACTGACCGCCTCAGTGTTTGTCGGCGGGGCCGGGGCAGCAATCGTCGGGGGACTGTACTGGAGTCGCGGCACGACATCCGCCGCCTGGGCCGCGATGATCACGGGCATGGCGACGTCGCTGGGCGGGATCATCATCAAGCAGAACTTGCCGGACTTCTTCTTGACCGGACAGGAAATGAGCTTTGTGGCCATCGTCTTGGCGGTCAGCGTCTACGTGCTGGTCTCTCTGCTGGGAGCCGGGTGCGTTCACAACATGGACCGCCTGTTGCACCGTGGCAAGTACGCAATAGAAGGCGAGGCCACGGCCTCCTGGAAGGATGCCCGGACCCTGTGGGAGAAGCTCGGCTTCAGTCGGGACTTCACTGGCGGCGATCGCCTGATCGCTTACGTGACGCTCGGTTGGCCGCTCGTCTGGACGATCATCTTCATCGCGGTCACCGCTTATAGCCTTATGGTTGATGTACCGGCCGAGTCCTGGCTCGCGTACTGGCACGGCTGGACCTGGTTCATCCTCGTTTGCGCCATCGTCGTCACTGCATGGTTCACTATCGGCGGGATATTCGACATAAGATACCTGTTTCGCCAACTTCGCAGCCGCGCCGCCGATCCATCCGACGACGGCCGCGTCAAGACGGTGGATTCCGCGGAGAAGGACGAGCTGCAATGAGGGGGATACCCCTTATGAGAAACCAGCACTGATGTCGGATGGACCCGGGCCTGTACTTCCCCACGTTTCGTGGATACGGGGTCAAGGACCACCGGCGTTGGTTTCTTCGCAAGCCCCGCGGAATAGGGTACTGGTATCCTTTGATTGGCGGGTGCCACTGGCAGCTTGCTGCCAGTGCAGGCACGGGCGGTCAAGCCGCCCGTGGCACCCAAACTGTACCAGTACTCGAAATAGCAGTCGCTACCGGCGATCCCTCAAGCTCCAGAATCCCTAATCCCTTGCTCCCTTGGTCCCTCAGTCCCATTGTCCCTTCTGGCGGCCTGTGGCCGCGCCAACTCAATATGGGGTCAACTGACGATCTCACGAACCGATCTACTCTTATGGGTGCGCTCTGGACGCTCCGAAACACGAAACCGGATTGGCCGTGGTCACCTGTTGGGACGAATCCCGCCCCCCGGGTGGCGACAGTGGGAATACTATGGGACATACGACCGTTGCACCTTCTCGACTGCAAGACTCCGGTCCGTCCGATGCGAAGCCGATAACTCGCAGCCTCGGTCGCCATGCGATCTGCGTCGTCGGCCTCGTGGTGTTCGCGGTCATGTCGCGGTGGGTGTTTCTCACCGCGAAGCCCGAGCTATGGGACCCGGTGCAGCATGCGCTCGGACTGGCCGACTTTGATGTGTTTCGCCATACGCCGCATCCGCCCGGCGCGCCGACCTACCATGCGCTGTTGCGAATCGCGCACACGGTCATCTCGAATCCGGCGGATGTGGTTCTCGCCGTCGGCGTCGCACTGGCCGTGGCGGCTGGGCTGACGACCTGGGCGCTTGGACGCACGCTCCCATCAGCGGGGAAATCGCGATATCCCGGCGCGATGGCAATATTCCTGCTCGCGTCTCCTGCCTTGTGGCTTGACGGAATCGCCGGCGGGAGTTGCGGCGGCGACGCGGCCCTCGCCGCGTTGGTCGGTCTGTTTTGTCTGCGGACCCGAGCGAGCGGGCGATGGCTTGACGTGCTCGCCGGAGCGGCGACGCTCGCCGTGCTGATCGGCTTCCGTCAAAACGTCAACCTTGCGAGCCTCGGCTTGCTGCCGCTGTGGATGTGGAGCATGGCACCCCTGTCGTCGCGACGTCGCCTTGCCGGCGTCGCCGTCTTGCTGGCGGCATGTGCGGCCTGGGCAATCCCCACGGCACGCGCCTGCGGGGGCTGGTGGGCGTGGATCGAACCCACCATCGATCATATCCGGCTTGTCAACGGCGAGGGCGTGCTGGGTGGCGGATTCCTGAAAATCCTCGCGACAGGTGAGGAGCAGGGCGCCATTCATCTGGGCATGATGTGGATTCCGCTGGTCGTGGTCGTCGTGTGCCTGGCGGCGCGGCATCCCTGGCGGCAGTCCGTCGTCTGGCGATTTACGGGGTTGTGGGTACTGCCGCTCATCGGCGGGGCACTGCTCGCGCCCACACACCCACACGAATACTACGCCGTCGCGTTGCCGATCATCTGTTGGTGGGCCGCGGCGGGCATCGCTCGCCTGGCGGATAGGGTAGCCGGTGTCATCCATCGACTGCGGCTGGGCCGGACATTGTCGCGGCATCTGCTCGCGCGCGGCTTCGCGCTGTCCGGTGCGGCAACCATCGTCTTCGGCAATGTTGCCTACTTCCTGACCCTCCGCACAAGCGATCCGGAAGCTGAGAAATACAACCTTACACTCGAGCGAATCGACCGATCGTTCGACCCCGCAACGACATTGATTCTCAGTAGCGGCCTTGGGCAGCGGTTTGCCTCACTGTCGTATCCCGACAGTGCCAGCGTATACCTGCCCGCGCTGTCACGCCGTGCAACTGAGCCGTATGCGGGCCGGGTCTTCTGCGATGGTGTGGAGTGGACATTCGGCGCCGGGAGCATCTCCGGTGCGGTGCCTTCGGGTAACCGCCATATAAAGACGCTGATCGTTACGGAGCCAATCCCGATCATCTGCGACGGTCCCCTCGAAGTGCGCGACTTGGACGGCATCGTGCGCTACGTACAGGCGGATCACGGGCGACTCGTCGTCGAGTATGCCGACCGAAAACTGATGGTCGGGCTGGCGGCGACGGCCATGGCGGAGGGACCGTCACTTGAAAAACGCCGGGAAGCCAACGAGGGACACGCCCAATGAGCGCGAAACAACATTGCACCGGCCACGCCCAGGGCGGGCACGGCCTCGCACGGCGCGATTTCCTGCTCGGGGCGCTGGCATCCCCAATCCTGGCGGCGTTGGCAGGATGCCGCCGCGACGGGGGGACATCGCCAAACGCCGCGGCTATGCGCAAGGAGGTCGAGGCCTACCATCGCGCCCACGGCAATCTGCCGCCCAACCCGACGGCCATCGCCTGGGACCCGGCCGTAGATCGCTATCCGCGAATCCACGAACAAGAGACATTCGTCAGTCAACAAAGCCAGGTCTATGCGCTGGTCGCCCGAGCGCTGATGCTCCTGAATCCGAATCACCTCGATAATCCGCTACGCGGACTCGTCCGGGCGGGGGACTCGGTCACGATCAAGCCGAATTGGTGTACGCAGGCGTGCTTTCCGTTTCCGATCACGCACCCGTCCGTCGTCTATCCATTGGTCGAGTTCGCGCTCAAGGCCGGGGCGGCCAGGGTGACCATCGTCGAGGCGCCGATGACGCTGGCCCGTGGTTGCGACTGGTTCTGGAGTTCGGCGCTGGTCGGCGTGGATAGCATGATCCGACGCATCCGCGACCGCTTCAACGGCGCTGATGTGCGGTTCGTGGACGGCAACGCCGATGATTTCGTTTGGGTCAATGCCGGGGAGGCGTCCGAGCTACGCGCCTGCGAATTCGACGGGCTGGACCACGACGGGCATACCGGCTTCGCCAAGAACATGTTCTTCGACGTGGCCGATTGCCACGGAAACACCCCGGGCAAGTATCAACCGGGCCTGTCGGCCATCGCGCGCAGCTACCTCGATTGCGACGTGTTCATCAATGTGCCGAAGCTGAAGACCCACGGCTACACAGGGATGACCGCCGCCATCAAGAACCTGATGGGCCTGAACATCCGCTCCACGATTCACCAAATGCCGGCTGACGCGCTGCGAGCGTACAAGGATCGCCCCGACTATGCCGAGTGGCGGGAAAGCCCGATGCGCGATGTGCCGCACTTCGACCGCACGAAACTCAGCGGCAAGACAGGCTACTGGCTCGGCGTGACCGAGGAAGACCGATACCACCTCGGGTTCGGGAACGACGTGTTGTGGCGGGCGTTGGCCGACGTTAACAAGATCATCCTATACGCGGCTGCAAACGGCAGCATGATGGACGTTCCGCAACGGCGCTGCCTGACGGTCGTGGACGGTATCATCGGCACGGACGGCAACGGTCCGGTAAATGACTCCCTGGTCCATTCCAACTGCATCATCGCGGGCAAGGATCCCGTAGCCGTGGACGCGGCCGGAGCCTATGTAATGGGCTGGAATCCGGAGGCGCTCGGCCTGATCCGGAACTGCTCGGCATGTACCAGCCTGCCGTTCGGCACGATGAAGGACTACCGGGAACGCATCGTCGGCGTCGATCCTGACTCGTCATGCTTCGATACGCGGTTCAAGCCACCGGATACGTACGACGAGCGGATCATCGCGCCGCACAAGCTGGTACGCGCATAAGCCAGGGTGAGGGGGCGAAATGACGACCATGAAAGCAAAAGCGCCGACGCGGATGTGTTTCGCAGACCTGCTCGTCGCGGTGTTCGCAACGATGACAATCGCGTCGCTATCCTTGGCCGGCGAGCGATTGCCGCCGGACCAATGCGGAAACTGTCACGAGGAGAAGTACCGGGAATGGATCGGTTCCAAGCATCGCCGCTCGAACGTCGAATGCGGCGCATGTCACGGTGATCTCCACAGTGGAGGTGTCCAGGGCTGTCGCCAGTGCCACGGCCTGAAGCACCACGCCATCTTCGAGCAGTGGCCTGCCGTGCAGCGATTCGATCCGCCCAACAGCAGCGACTACGTCTGTACGGTCTGCCACCAATCCCACACGTGCGAGTTGGACGAGCATCGCCAAGCCTGCGTCGTCTGCCATGACAGCACGCTCAACAACGACGTGGCTGCTTTTCATGCCGACCTGGCGGAAATCTTCGTCCCGACGGAGAACGACGGCTACGTGCTCCGGGAGTCGCTCGCCGCCAACCTGCTGAACACGAGCCAACTCGGCCTCAGCTTGTTGGCCATGCCGGTTTCGCTCGTCATGTTCTGCGTTGGGACCTGCCTGCTGTTTCCGTTCGGGCTCGGCTGCGCCGTCCTGGCAAGGCGACAGCCTCATTCCGGCGACCGGCAGTTGGACTGAAACGTGATGCAGGATGTTCCGCGCTGGTGTAGGCGCTCCGTAACAAAGCGGCGTCCAGGATCTTCCGGTACTGGTATGCTTTGATTGGCGGGTGCCACTGGCAGCTTGCTGCCAGTGCAGGCACGGGCGGTCAAGCCGCCCGTGGCACCCAAATTGTACCAGTACCGATCTTCCTGCCGCGCTGGGCGGCGCGGCGGAGCTTCTCGGAGATCGTGGCCCCCAGACCCCGTATGCCCAGACCGATGGTGGGCGCGATCTGGAATGCAACAGGCCCCGACACCACCGCGTGGCGGCGTCGGGGCCGGGTGATTGATGTTATCACGCATGTCAGCGGCTGCGCGGGTGAGCGCGGCGTTCGCGTCTTCGTCGTCGTCGCAAGCACCATTTCAAACCCGAGACGCAGGCAAAGGTGTTGATGAGGCCGACCAGCCCACACGGTCCGCATAGCGGAGCCCCGCAGGTGCTCTGGTACGCGAACAGAAGGCAGAACGGGTCCGCACCGGGCGGGGCGGGCTGCTCCGCGGGCGGCAGCTCCGGAGCGGGCTCATCAGGCGGTTGCACGACGACGTCAAACTTGCAGATAGTCTCCCTACCCAGCTCGTCCCTCGCCGTGATGGTCACGGTAGTCGTGCCCACCGGGAACAGGGTCCCGGGCGCGGGCTCGGTCGTGATCGTCACTTCACATCCGCCGCCTTCGGTTTCAGGCGTAGAATAGTCGACCACGATTCCCGCCACATCAATTGCCTTGACGGTGAGGTTCTCCGGGCAATCTCTGATCTTGAGGGGCGGATCACACTCGTCGGGCACACCATTGGCGTCGCAGTCGGCGCTGACTTGGTTGTTGCCATCGGGGTCATCCTCGTCGAGGTCGCAGTCGTCGGGCACGTTGTTGTTGTTGCAGTCGCCGCCGTCGGATAGCTCACACTCGTCCGGGATGTCATTGCCGTTGCAGTCCGCACTAAACCCGCTGGCCACGTCGTCAAGGTCATCCGTGACGTTGCCGTTGCAGTCCAGGAACAGAACAACGGGGGTGTCGTGCGTCTGGGGCTCAGGCAAGCCGTTGTCAGTCCTCATGAGCTCGAGGACCGGGACAAACATGCACTCGAGATTGATGCTGCACGTCAGCGGGCACCCCGTAATCGCTGTATCGATCGTGATGGTGGTATCCGGGTCCGTCGGGTCCGCGAAGAACGCGCCCGGGCAGGTCGTGGTCCACAGAGAGACCAGAATCGCCGGTCCGACAGGCTCCGGGATCTGCCCGGTCACGGTGGCGTCCAGTTGGATGACGACGATGCCGCCGTCACACACCGCCGAGTATGGACCGCCGGGATCGCAGATGATGAACGCGCAGCCCTCGAGGTCCACGGCATCGCCATCGGGCGTGCCGGGGCAGATATCGAAGCAATCGAATACACCGTCTTCGTCCACGTCGGAGCAGATGGAACCGTTGCCCTGGAACTCACCCCCCAGGTTGCCGCAACTGATCTCGGAAGTGATCTCGCAGGCGTCACCCGGCAGGCAGCAGGCCCCTTCGATCACCGGCGGACAATCACCACAGAGGGTGCCGTCGCCGAGATAGTTGCCGTCTCGCATTTTGCAGGTGGCCCGCGAAAGTTGCTCGCAGGTCCCGTCGGTGAAGCAGCAGGCCCCGGGCGTTGGCGGGCAATCCACGCAATCCGTGCCATTACCCAGGAAGTTGCCCCCGGCGGCGATA
>JAUVGW010000385.1 GCA_030593565.1 Phycisphaerae bacterium
GGTGCTCTAGCCAACTGAGCTAATCGCCCGCTCTATTTCATCGTCATTGTATGCCGCCGCGGCACGTCCGGCAACGTCGCCTGAATGGACATGAATGTCCACACCCTGCGTCAAGTACAGCCGAGCGCTTACGGGGGCGAAAGAATGGCGTTTACGAACGGCTGAATATCATTGCCGTCGATGGATGTGTCGCCGTTGAGGTCGGCTCTATCCGCATATTCGGGGTGCTCGGGGGGCGGCCCATCCAGCAGGATCGACACGAACAGGTCGAGATCGACGAGGTCGACGTCGCCATCGGCGTCGATGTCGCCGACCAGCGGCTCGGAGCCCTCCTCAATCGTCAAGGTGGGTTTCGTTGCGGGGGCGGAGTCAAGGGCGTCGATGAAGGCCTGACTGAAGTCATCGGGCGTATCCGGATTGATCTGGAATCTGAACGCGACGGCATCGGTTCCGGTCGAGAGCGCGCTGCCTACCACGCTGCTGACGTTCAGCGTGTGAACAGTCGGCGCCTGCAACGGGGGCACCGTGACGCCGCCCTCCAATACAGCAGGTTCGGCCGAGAAGTCAGCCGGGTCCTCGGCCAGATCCACCGGATATGAGAATATCTGAACGTCCGCGTCCGGACCGAGAACCGACGTGCTCCCGCGGATTGTGAACGTCAGGGTTGCGGACACCGGCGGCGTCAACTCCACGTCACTCAGGTCGTATTCCCACACCACCCGACGGTCTAGGTTGTCGAAGATCAGCGTGATGGATCCCTCGAAGCTTGTCATGTCGAACGTCCAATCCCACGCGTCCGGATCACCGTCAAACGAGTCGGCAAAGCCATCCGCGATGGTCCCATCTGCCACCGGGTATACGACGACCTGCGCGGCTGCGATGGGCGCAATGAGAAGCGCGACGGACACCACCACAACCAGGACCAACATGCCTCGAAGCCAACTCATCTCGATGCCTCCAGGAACGCTCTAACAGTGCAGCACAAGGTCGCGCCGGCAACGTCTCAAGAGTCCCCAACCTCGGTCGGGGGGTTGCCTCGCGGCAGGTAGGAATGTACTTCCCAAGCCACCGAGCCGGCTTGTATCAAGCCGGTCTTCCACTCGGGGGCTCTTGGGCCCAATCGTTGCCTACTTTGCGCTGTCCTGCTAACGTTCCATCGTCCAATCCCCCGGACACCTTGTGTTGTCCATGCTCCACGTCCGAACGGCCAAGATGGTCTGCTCGAGAAGCCGCTGGAACACCGCACGTTGCTGCCCAAGCGGTTCATGCTTCCGTTACGGGCGCCGTCCCTCCAATGGACGAATCAGTTGGATTTCAGATAGCCGATGCACCGGGGGAGTAGCATCGCGGTCCGCCGGACTCGGCTCGTCATTGCCGCCGCCCCACTTGGCGGGGCAGGGCGCGTCGTCGTCATAGGTTTCCCAGTCGTATTCACCCCACGCCGCTCCGTGTGCATGGCAGATCTGGCAGCCGCCGCAGGAGTCGTGGTAGTGCATCGCGCTGGGCCAGTCGGCGTGACAGACACTGCACAGGCCTGTTGATCCGCCCCAGTCAACGGTGATGCCGCTGATGCCGATCTCAACGCCACGCATCGTTCCGTAGGTGTCCCAGGTCGGGCCGCCGGTCCAAGCCCCGCGGTGACCGTCGTCCACGAAACCGGTCCCGTCCACGACGTCTCGAATCATGTACGGATTGCCGCCCGGATTCCCCGGTGTGTACGATCCGTGTGGATCATGGCACGTCATACAGGGCAACTCATACGCCGGAGCGCCCGAGTAGCCGTCCCAACCGCGCTTCGAGTCCAGGCCGTGCGCGGAGTGGGTCCATCTGTAGTCCACGTACCAGGGTTCTCCCTGATAGTCGCACGTATCGAGGCCGCGAAGGGCGATCGAAGGCCCAACGACGCCGGGCGGGAAGTCAGGATCAGTCGGCCCGTTGCCGCCGGTGTGACACACCAGGCAGAATCGATTGCCGTCATTCGTCCATGGCGTCAACGTGTCGAACGGATCGATGAGCGGCTGCGACGCGCCCGCCGTGTGAGCGCCGTGACAGTTCAAACACTCGACCTTGGCGCCACTGAACGCCTGATCGGCGTCACTGATGTCGTGGTGGCTGTTGACCGCCCGCAAGGTGCCTTCCTCGCCCAAGCACCCGTCCCCATACCACTCGTTCCACTGGAGTGTCCCGAGGAGCTTGGAGGCGACGTCCGGTGACGCGTTGCCATTACCGAACGGATCGGCCGGCGTCGCCAGGCGTGTGGCGCCGTCGGTATCGTGGCAGCTCGAACAGAAATCCGAGATGTCGGGGTCTGATGCCAGATCATTCGGCGTTACAAAGGTGTACAAGCTGCCGTCATCCGCATCGATCAGATTGACGTTGCCATCCATGTGTCCCGCCATGTCGTGACACACGACGCAGGCATCATTTGTGAGCTCGGTGCCGTAGTGGGCGTGGGCATCGCCGACCGGGAACTCGCCGGTGATCGCCCGGCGGCCACTCGGCGGAACGCTGTCGCCATTGTCCAAAGGCATCTCGTGACAGGAGGTGCAGCCGACGTAAGATTCCCACGGTCGGTAGTACTCGAGATAGGTTCCCCAGCTACTGCCGGTGGCATCGTAGCCGCAGTCGCTCGGAGGGGTTGGATTGCCGTGGCACATCCCTCCGCCGCACATGTCGGCCGTGTTGGTGCGGAATATCGATCCCACGCTAGTGGCTTGGGTGGCGCCAGCCGATGTAACCATCGGGTAGCCGCCGCTGGCGGTGTCCTCAATCACGTAGCTGAATCCGTACCCGGTCCTTCCAACGAGAGTGCCGTCTCTCACCATGGCGTCGTTGGGCGAGCCGCAATTCCCGGCGGCACCGTGGACGTTGTGACACGAGGAACAAGCGGTCATTGTGTCGTTACCGTTCGACCCCCCAGGACCGTTGGTCGCGGCATCCCAGTCGGAATCCGCGAAGGGGCCAATGTAGTTCATGATGTGCGAGACATGCTCGTTCACATCCGCACCGCTGCCCCACGCGTACGAGTAGTTCCGGGGAGGGTTCGGCAGGCTGGCCTTGAAGTTGCTGTCGATGCCGTCCCCCGGTGTGTCATCCAAGATTTTCCCTGCATCATGACACTCGAAGCAGAGCCTGAACGCGTTCGCCTTCATCTCGCCGGCATCGTAGCCGAACGTGATGTTGTAGTTGGCCGGGATCATCAGCGGCACCTCGCCGCCCACGTCTTTTAGTCGATAGCCCGCGGCATAGGCGACGCCAGATTGGGTGGGCCCGTAGTAACCGGAATCCCACGAATACGTCCTGGCGAGCCCGTCAAAGTGCGCAGCGGCCGCATCATGGCAGTATGTGCACGTGACGGCCTCGTTGCGTCCGTGGCCCGTGGCGTAGTAGCCCCACGTCACGTTGTCGCCCGCTACCGGCGGTGCACTGACCCCCTGAATCGTCGAAGATCCGCTGTCGTGGCAGCCTTCGCAGCTCACCGACTCGCCCGCCGCCCAATTGACCTTGCCCTCGGCGGCACCGTCGAACGGACCGTCCGGGCTATGGCAGGCGTCACAAACATCCGTCTCATCGAGTTCGATATTGTCATTGCCGTTGGCATCCACGCCGGTGGCGAAACTGGCGGTGCCGTTGTTGTGGACTCCTATGCCCACAGGGGCGTGACAAGTGCTGCAATCGGAGATGTTCGGGCCGTTTGCATCTACCATGTGTATCGCATGGGCACCGGCCGTATCAGGGAAAGCCGTCCCTGCCGGAGGGTAACCATGGCATAGGGTGCACGCTCCGGGCAAGGAAAGCGGCACACGGTAGTAGTCCACATGATCGGGGTCATAGCAGTTGATGACGTACTCCGGATCACCCGTGCCCCCTCCGCTTCCGTGGCAGTAGTTGCAGACACCGTTGTTGATGGGACCCGCATTGGCACGCATGACCCCGCCATGGCTCTCCATCAACGGTACATCTGCCGAGGTCATCACAATCGGATCCTCGCAGCCGCCTCCCCCGGAATCATGCCGATCATAACGCACGTGGCTGAAGTTGATCGCCGGTTCCATCCCGATCAGCTTCCCATCGCGCACCATCACGGGCGACGTGCTGCCGTGGATGTTATGGCAAGCAACGCAGGTGCCGTAGGAATCCACGCTCCCGTCGCGATCCGAGTCATAGAAATGCGGGGGACCGTCCAGGTGTGTGTAGTGTGAGTTGGAGTCGACTGCCCCGCCCATCGAATACTGTGCGATGTCCGTGTCAGGGGGACCGTCGGGAATGAGCACGCTGGCATCGCTACGGAAATTCGTGCTGAACTCGTCGGAGAAGTACAGACCCGGTGCGGTCGGACTGCCAAGCAACGCGTATCTGTCGTGGCAGGAGAAACACAACTCCCAATAGGGCGGGTCGGTGTAAGCGTCATCCCAGTCGGATCCCGTGCGCGGCACCAGAAGCGGTGGACCGCCGTTCACGTCCTTGAGCCGGAAGGCCGCCTGGTAGTTGTCCGCTGCCGCCTGATAGGAGTGCGCGGTTCCGTCGAAGTGGGGCATAGTGCTGTCGTGGCAGTCGGCACACGTCACCGCCAGACTTCGTCCGTGGCCCGTGGCATAGTAACCCCAGGTCGCGCCGTCGCCTGCGACGGGCGGGGCGCTCACGCCATCGATGATCGAGGTGCCGTCGTCGTGGCAGCCTTTGCAACTGACCGATTCGCCCGCGGTCCAGTTGGCCATTCCTTCCACCACGCCGTCGTACGCG
>JAUVGW010000266.1 GCA_030593565.1 Phycisphaerae bacterium
GGTCCGTCGATCTATCAACGTTGCAGAGGACATTCTGTGGCACCTGTGGCACCGGCGTCTCGCCGGTGGGACCACGAGCGAGACGCCCGTGCCACAGTTTGGTTGCGGCGGGGTGGCATGGGTTAGCGGAGCCGCGCTGAGCGGCGGAGCTTACCCGTGTTTCTCCACGCGGGCGCGACACGGGCCAACCAGTTCGGCTTCGCCTCACGGCCTGCCCTTTTCGCATGGCTCAAAGGCCAGCCAAGTTGGCCCATGCCACGCCAGCCATACGCTAAACACGTCCCCGGCCTGTGTGAGCCCACCGGCGAGACGCCGGCGCCACAGTTTTGGGGTAGGCGCCGGGGAGCAGCGCGGCCGCAGCGCGGCTGTTGTTACCACCATGCCGTTGGCCTTCGCTGTTTTGTTGGCCGTCGTTTCGACAGGCCTCGCGCAGCAGGGCGGCGTTACATCGAGCGTCACAAAAGGAAACGCCGGCGGCGATCTCGCGCCGGGCCTGCGGCTGTTGGAAGACGTTCGGGACAACGTGTTTTCGTTTGACGATCCCGCGTTCTACTGGTTCTGCCGGCATGTGAGGGGAAACACCGATTCAGCCGTGTTTGAAATCGGCGAATCGGAGCAGGCCGTGCCGTGGAAGTTCCTGCTCGAGCGCCCGAGCGACTATCGCGGACACCTCGTCGTGATCGAGGGCGTCCTGCTATCGCGCACCGCCTTCGAGCCGAAGAATCGACCGGGTGTCGGGTTGCTGTACCAGTGTGAGTTGGCCGAGGTGGGAACGCGGTCACTTTGCGCGATCATCTGCATTGGCGATCCCGCGGACATCCCGATCCGCTCGCGCGTCCGCGCAAAGGGATACTTCATCAAGATACGCGGCTACCAAACGGATAAGGGAGACTCGGGCGCGGGGCCGTTGCTCGTGGCCCGTGAACTGGAGCCGGTAGGTGCGCCGGCATCGGACGTCGAAGCATGGGGGCTGGGCGGCCGGGGCTACCGCAATTGGATCTTTTTTGCCACAGCATTCTGCGTTGTCGTTTGGTTGGTACTCCGGCGGCGGGCGCGTCGGACGTTCCACGCGCGGGCGGGACGGATGCCATCGTCCACCGACGGCCCGCCGACCGACGACGAATTCGCGTGGATGACCGAATGTCGATCCGGGGATCATCGCGACGAAACCACAGAAGACGCGGAAGACGAATCGGGCCGAAGCGAATGACGTGCCGTCAAGCGGTGAGAATTCGGCGCGGCTCCGACCTACGTTCCGCGGCGCTTATAGCAATTCACGGTTGGGTGTGACTGAATCCAGGGGCGTCGGCCTCACGCTCCTGTGGCACCGGCGTCTCGCCGGTGGAGTCACGGGCGGGACGCCCGTGCCACAGCCACATTTTGGTTGCGGCCATAGGCCGCGCTGTGCTGAAACTCCTTGATCATGCAGTATAGAACCGGCACAACCAACATCGTGATGACTTCGATGGTCATGCCGCCAAAAGATGGAATGGCCATCGGCACCATGATGTCCGACCCACGACCCTTCGACGTCAGGACGGGCAGCAAAGCGAGGATCGTCGTGGCTGTGGTCATCAGGCAGGGTCTAATCCTGCGCTTGCCCGCTTCCAGTGTTGCCAACCGGATCTCCGAGATGTCCGCGGGCTGACGCTTGGCAAATGAATCCTTGAGATACGTGGCAACGACAACCCCATCGTCTGTTGCGATTCCGAACAGGGCGAGGAAGCCGACCCAGATGGCGACGCTCAGGTTGATCGAATGAACCTGGAACAACTCGCGCACGCTCGTCCCGAACACCTCGAAATCGAGGAACCAGGGCTGCGCGTAGAACCAGATCATGATGAAGCCGCCGGACCATGCGACGAGGATGCCGGTGAAGACGAGGCCCGTGGTCGCGACGGATTTAAACTGGAGATAGAGAATCATGAAGATCACGAACAACGCCAGCGGCAGCACTACCATGAGCTTCTTTTCGGATCGCACCTGGTTCTCATAGGTTCCGGCGAAGACGTAGCTCGTACCCTCCAGATCGAATTCGCCTGATGCAATCTTCTCCTTCAGATAGGCGTCCGCTTCTTCCACGACGTCAACCTCGGTGGTGCCCTTACGCTTGTCGAACAGAACATAGCCGACAAGGAACGTGTCCTCGCTCTTGATGACTTGCGGACCGCGAAGGTACTGGATGTCAGCCAACTGAGCGATTGGGATCTGAGAACCATCCGGCGCCGGGACGAGGATCCTTTCGAGAGACTCGATCGAATCCCGAAGTTCTCGCAAATACCGCACGCGGACGGGGAATCGTTCGCGCCCTTCCACGGTTGTCATAATGCGCTTGCCGCCGATGGCGACCTCGATGACGTCCTGCACCTTCTGAAGCTTGATGCCGTACCGGGCAATGGCCTGACGGTCGATTGCGATCTCGAGATAGGGTTTCCCGACGATGCGATCAGCGACCACGGCCGCGGGCTCTACCGAAGGCACCTCCTTCAAGTATTGCTCGATTTGCAGGCCGACCCGTTCGATTGTCTCCAAGTCGGGCCCCTTGATCTTCACGCCCATGGGGGCTCGCATACCACTTTGCAGCATGACGATCCGCGCGGCGATGGGTTGGAGCTTGGGGGCCGACGTCGTTCCCGGGATCTTCGCCGCGTCAACGATCTCCTCCCAGATGTCATCGGGACTGTTGATGCCCGGCCAGGCTTCACGTCCCGGGTTGAGATCAGGATCCAGCGCCGGTCGCCACAACCTGAATGGGTGCCCGTCGGGGTCGGGGATTAACCGGCCTTGTTCATCGCGGAGGAACGAGACGCTTGCGACGTAGGGCTCGCCATCCGGGGCTGAGACCAGCGTGCCGTCCTCGCTACGAAAGAAGTCCGATGCGTCTTCTTCAACGCGGAACGTCAAGTGGTGTCCATCTTTGTCTGACAGGTACTGCGGATGATAGTTGATCACCGTCTCGATCATGGAGAGCGGCGCGGGATCGAGCGGACTGTCCGCCCGGCCGAGCTTGCCCACGGCGGATTCAATCTCCGGGATCTGCTCGAACGCCATGTCCTGCTTTTGGAGGACGTCCATCACCTCGCCAATCGAGGCGTGCGGCATGGTCACGGGCATGTACAAATACGAGCCCTCGTCCAGAGGCGGCATGAACTCCTTGCCGAGGCCGGGGAACTTCTGAGACAGGTACACGCCCGGGTCGGACGTGCGGATGAACTCCGGCATCCAGCCGAACAGACCGTCGAAGCCCCGCCAAGCCATGCCGCCGAACAGGACGATCGCGACGGGCAACAACAGGAACGTGCCTTTGTGATCGAGTGCCCAGCGCAGAATGGAAGGGTAGGCAGCCTGAAAAAACTGGAACAGCAGGAGCAATCCGCCGAGGGCGGCCATGACGAGAATCAGGTTGCGGACCAAGCCCTTCTCGGGACCGATGGGCAGCCAGACCTGAGTGAGGACGAGCGCCACCGAGAGGACAACGATGCCATTGGCGATCCAGGGAAGGCCGCGCTTGATCAGGATCGGCAGCAGTGGCTCGACGAGGAGGTAGGCCCCGATCAGAATCAGCAAGCCGCCGGCCCACCACCATTGCCATAATGCGATGACGGCAAAGCCGCCGACAAGGAGTCCCACGTGCAGGAGGCGTCGAAGATGTCGGCGTTGCGAAGCGCTACGCGTAAAGAGGATGTGAGCCGCCGGAGGGATGATCGTCAACGCGACGATCACGGATGCGAGCAGGGCAAACGACTTGGTATAGGCCAACGGCTTGAACAGCTTGCCCTCGGCCGCTTCCATCGTGAATACAGGCAGGAAGCTGACGATCGTTGTGGAGACCGCGGTCAGCACGGCGCTGCCGACCTCACACGACGCGCGGTAGATGACTTCGAGTCGGTTTTCGTCCGGGTGCGCTTCATCCAGGTGCTTGAGGATGTTCTCACAGACGATGACGCCCATGTCCACGATCGTGCCGATCGCTATCGCGATGCCGGAGAGCGCGACGATGTTCGCGTCCACACCGAACAGCCTCATCGCGATGAAGCACATGAGGACGGCCAGCGGCAGCAGCCCCGATATGAGAATCGAACTCCGCAGGTGCCGCACCATCACCACGACGACGATGATGGTCACGAGGATCTGCTGCAACAGGGCGTCGCTGAGCGTGCCCAGCGTTTCGTAGATCAACCCCGCACGGTCATAGAACGGCACGATCTGGACCTGGCTGACGGTTCCGTCCGGCAGGGTTTTCCGCGGCAGGCTGGGCGCGATCTCGGCTATCTTTTCCTTCACGCTCTTGATCGCGGCGAGGGGGTTGTCGCCGTACCGGACGACGACCACGCCGCCGACCACCTCGGCGCCGCCTTTGTCCAAAACGCCTCGACGCAGTGCCGGACCGAGCGTCACCGTTGCCACGTTTCGCACGTAGATCGGGACGTTCTCGTTGACCTTGACAACGGCATCCTCGATGTCGGTCAAGGACTCGACGAAGCCCAGTCCGCGGATGACGTACTCGACGCGGTTGACCTCGATGGTGCGAGCCCCAACGTCGATGTTGGCGGACTTGACCGCCGTGAACACCTCGTGCAGAGACACGCCGTGGGCCCGCATCGCGTCGGGGTCGACGTCGATCTGGTACTCCTGGACGAAGCCGCCGACCGAAGCCACCTCGGAGATGCCCTCCGCCGACAACAGCGCGTAGCGAACGTACCAGTCCTGGATCGTGCGCAGCTCGTGCAGATCCCACCCTCCGGTGGGGTTGCCCTCCGGGTCGCGGCCCTCGAGCGTGTACCAGTACACTTGACCCAGTGCGGTTGCGTCGGGTCCAAGGGCCGGCCGAACGCCTTCTGGCAGCGTGTTCGGCGGCAGGCTGTTCAACTTCTCGAGGACGCGCGTGCGAGACCAGTAGAACTCGACATCGTCCTCAAAAATGATCAGAACCATCGAGAAGCCGAACAACGAGTAGCTTCGAATGGTCTTGACGCCCGGCACGCCCAGGAGCGAAACGGTCAGTGGGTATGAGATCTGATCCTCGATGTCCTGCGGCGAACGGCCCATCCACTGGGTGAAGACGATCTGCTGGTTTTCACCGATGTCAGGAATCGCGTCGACGGGCACCGGATCACGCGGCAGTCCCCCCAAGTCCCAGTCGAAGGGGGCCGACATCAATCCCCAGCCGACCGAGAACACCACCAGAAGCAATACGACGAGTTTGTTGTGGAGACAGAACCCGATGATCTTGTTGATCCACGAGGGGGGCGGTGCGTTTAGTGGGGAATCTGGCATAGAAGCTATCTCAACATACACAAATGCAAGCCTGAGGCTAACCAACAAGGGCCACGAGCGCTATGAGATAGATTCTTGAAGCCTATCAGCCCGTGGCAAAAGTCATGTAGCGGCCGACCCCCGTGTCGGCCGATTCCCGTGAGCGGCTGTTTTTCCGTGCTCTACGGCCGACACGGGGGTCGGCCGCTACAGTCCAGGGGCGCCGCCTGGCTCGCCCGACGGATCGTTTGCGAACGTCTCCTTTAACGCACCGCACCGAAACATCGCGGAGCCGAAGTAGGGATTGGCGGTCTTTCGATCTTTCTGCAGCCAATCGGCGCCGCGATTGTTGAAAGCCATCGGGCAGTGGAAGCGGTGGATCGCCTCGCCGCCGGCGCCGAATTTCTTTGCGACCGCGATCATCGACTCGGACAATAGTGCGAAGGTCGCACGCGTCTTTTCAATGTCGGGCGCAGCGATGAGTTCACTTGCTATCTTCTTGATGTCCCCGGATTCCTTCATCCACGCTTGATGGGCGGCGCCTTGGAGCAATCCCATGTCCACGCCCTCGAGCGCCTTGCAGAAATCCTTCGCAGCCGCCTTGGCGTCCTTGGCCGAATCAAGGCTCAACGCCTTCTGAACGCGGACGTATGTGGTGAAGAGCAATCCCAGTTTGGCTGAGAACTCACCCGGCACTTCGAACCGGTCGGCCGAACGCCGCTGGTACGAGAATCCCTTCTCGTACCCACTCGGGCGGGAATCCTTTCCCGCAGCCTCGCCGTCATGTCTATCGTGTTCGCGCGTCGCGGGAGGCTCTGTGCTGGTGCCGGGATTCATCATGCTGGGCTTGGCGCGAATCTGAATGGCGCTGTCGATCTTGAAGTTGCCGTTCACAACGACCAGCTCGCCTTCGGTCAGCCCTTCTCGAACGAGGTAATAGTCTCCCGCCCGAGCGCCGGGAACGATGACTCGCCCCTCATAGGTTCCCTCATTGCCCGGCAGCGCGACGTATACGACCGCCCGCTTACCCGTCAGAAGCGGAGCCGAAGCCGGAACGACCAAAGGCGGCCGGGCATTCACGTCATCCGGAGAAACAAAGCCAAGCGTCTCGGCCCGGACGAGCGGCATCCCACAGACATCGCAGAGGCCCGGCCCATCCTTGATCACTTCCGGGTGCATGGGGCTGATCCACTTGCCGGCAAGCTCGGCATTCACGATCAAACCGCCCTCGGCAAGCTTCGCCCTTACCACCGCGCGGACGAACATCTGCGGCTTGAGCCGGCCGTCGGCGTTGTCCACATTGACGCGGACCTTGACCGTTCGCGTCTTGCCATCGAGCACGGGATCAATGAAGGCCACGGTCCCCGTGAACTTCTCGCCGGGGTAGGCTTCGGCCTCGAACTCGACCGTCTGTCCGTACCGCAGCCAGGCAAGATCGGATTCATACGCATCCAGCTTCACCCACAGACGCGACAGATCGGCGATCGTGTATATCCGAGTGCCCGTGTCGACGTACATGCCTTCAGTCGCGCTCTTGTGAATGACAATGCCGCCGATGGGGGCGTAGATCGTCATATGGTCCGAGGGCGTACCGCGTTCTTCGATGTTGCTGATTTGACTCTCGTTAAGCCCCCATAGCTGCAGCTTCTTACGAGAATCCTCGACCATGGTATCCGCCGACATACGAACGCGCTCACTCGCGTTCGCTCCGATGTCCTGGGCAGTCTTGATTGCTCGAAGCAACTCAACCTGCGCCACAAGCAAATCCGGGCTGTACATGTAGACGAGATGATCGCCTTCTTGCACCGGCACGCCGGTGTAGTCAACGTACAGACGATCCAAACGCCCCGGCACCCAGGCGGTGATTGACTTCAGGCGGGTCTCGTCATAGTCGATCTTGCCCACCATGCGGATCTCGGCCTCGACGAACTTGCGCTCGACGGGGGCCACGGCGATCTCCGCCAGTTTTCGAGCTGCCGGCGAGAGCGTCAGCGTACGCGGACCGGAGTCCTCGTCCCCTCCTTCCTCCTCCACTTCCACCATCTCCATCCCGCAGATGGGGCACTTGCCTGGATTAGACATCGGCGGCACGCACATCATCGAGCAGGCGTATTTCTTGCTCTTGCTACTCGATGGCTTCTTCGTCTTGCTCTCGGCGAGAACTAGCT
>JAUVGW010000255.1 GCA_030593565.1 Phycisphaerae bacterium
GACGATATTCGTCTTCTCATCTTTTCCCGTGAGTTCCGCAGGAGAGTTACCGGGCCGACATCGCAGGCCATCGAAAAACTGATGTCCTACAACTGGCCCGGGAACGTGCGAGAACTCCGCAACACCATCGAGCGGGCCGTCCTGCTGGGGAAGCAGGACCACATCGGGCCGGACGATTTGGTGCTGGGCCGCGGTCCGCTCGACGGACAGCCCTGCACGGTCGACTTGCCCCCAGGCGGCATCAGTCTCCAGACGGTCGAGGAACAACTCGTCCGCCAGGCGCTCGCCCAGACGAGCAACAACCAGACAAAGGCCGCCAAGCTCCTGCACCTGTCGCGCGACCAACTGCGGTACCGCATGGAACGCTATGGGTTGCTATAGGCTTTGCCCGGCGCGATCGGAGAATCACGATTGACGATTGTGGACCGGGAATCGACCGATTAGCCCGTCATGACTGACGACTGATGGCTGGCGGGTGTGTCACCCTCGCACCTTATTGGGGACTTCGCCACACGGCTTGCCGTTTGGCGGCCGGTCCGCTGAGTCAAGCCTGTCATGATGCCCCCACGTCATCACCGGGCTCGGCCTGCCTGCCCAGATTCGCGATCTGTTCGTACACGGTTGCGAGCAGGCCCATCACGGGGAAGCCCCCGCCAGGCAATGACAACTGGCCAAGATGCTTCAGTGCAGGTGTGGATTCTCCATCCGGCGGCGGACCGAGGTCGTCGAGATCGACGCCCGCCGACCAGAAGGCGCGCGGGTCGGCCGCAAGATCCGCGGGAGGGCTATACTCGGCGCGCGAATCTGCCGAGCTGTTCGGCCGCTCATCCGAGGCGCCGTTCCGCAGGTCATCCGGTGGTTCGTGACTCATCACACGTTTCCCTACCCTGTTATCAAGTTGAACCTTCGCGTCTAGCGAAGGACACTGTGGCACCGGCGTCTCTCCGGTGGAAACACAGGCGGGACGCCTGTGCCACAGTTTGGCTACGGCCAAAGCCCGCGCTATGATTCCGCGATCGCCTCGCGCGACAGGCGGAGGTAGTCGCGCAGTTCGGCGGTTGACAGGCTCGTCAGCCAGGCGTCGCCGCTGCCGACGATCTGGTCGGCTAGGGCCGCTTTCTCCGTCAGCAGTTGGTCGATGCGATCCTCGATCGTGCCGATGCAAACGAACTTGTGAACCTGGACTTGGCGCGTCTGGCCGATCCGATGCACGCGATCCGTCGCTTGGTTTTCGACCGCCGGGTTCCACCATCGGTCGAAGTGGAACACGTGATTGGCCTTGGTGAGGTTCAAGCCGAATCCGCCGGCCTTCAGCGACAGGAGGAACAACCGGGCGTTGCTCGCGGGGTTCTGGAAGTCCGTGATCATTCGCTCGCGCTGTTTCATCATTGTCCCGCCGTGGAGAAACGGGATTTCGACGCGCAGCCGGTTGCTGAGGAACCGAATGAGCAGGTCTCCCATCTCGCGGTACTGCGTGAAGATGAGCGCCGCGTCGCCTTCCGCCAGGACCTCGTCGAGCATTTCCGCCAACCGCTCGCACTTGCCGCTGCGCCGATCGAGCGGGCCGTCGTCCCGCAGCAGGTGGGACGGATGGTTGCAGACCTGTTTGAGCTTCGTGAGCGTCGCGAGGATCAATCCCCGCCGGCGGATTCCGCTCGCGGCGTCGACCTCGCCCAACAATCGGTTGACGGTCTTCTCGTAGAGCGCCGCCTGTTCCGGTGTCAGGTTGCAGTACACGCGCATTTCCATCTTGTCCGGCAAGTCGCACGCGACATCGGGATCGGACTTCAACCGGCGCAAGACGAACGGTCGAATCATCCGCCGAAGCTGGTCGGCACGCTGCCGATCGCCCAGTTTCTCGATCGGCATGGCGAAGCGTTTGCGAAATGCCGCCGCGCTGCCCAGCAGCCCGGGATTCAGCATCTCCATGATCGACCAAAGCTCCGACAGGTGGTTCTCGATCGGCGTGCCGGTCAGCGCTACGCGATGTCGGCTTCGCAGGGAACGAATGGCGATTGTCTGATTCGCGCTGGGGTTCTTGATCTTCTGCGCCTCATCGAGTGCGATCCGGTGCCAGTCCACGCGGCCGAAGCTCCGGAGGTCGCGCTGGGCCAGGCCGTATGTCGTGATGACTACGTCGTGCCGCAATGCGGCCTCGGCAAAGGCGGTGCCGGCGAGACGTTCCGGGCCGTGGTGAACAAGAACGCGCAACATCGGGGCAAAACGGGCAATCTCGCGCTCCCAGTTTCCAACAACCGACATTGGCGCGAACAGCAGCGTCGGGCCGGGCCCTGGTGCGTCGGCCGACGGCTTCTGTAGTGCGGCGAGATTGGGTAAACGACCGAACGCATCGTGTGTGTCGCCCGCCGCATCCGATGCGGGGTCTTCTGTATTACTCGCGCTGGGGGTCTTCTCCGCTCGCGAAGAAAACTGTGGCGATGACAACTGTGGCATCGGCGTCTCGCCGGCGGGGTCACAGGCGGGACGCCTGTGCCGCAGTTGAGTTGAGGCCGAAGGCCGTGCTGTGGCACCGGCGTCTTTTTCGTGATGAGACACCGGCGAGACGCCGGTGCCACAGTTTCGGGACGCGCTAGCGATAGCCGGGGCTTCAATGTTCCGACTATCGATGCCCGGGCTATCGGTGGCCGCGCTTTCAGCGCGCCCGTTCTCGCGCTCGTGCAGCAGCAGCGCGATCATTTCGATTGTCTTGCCCAACCCCATGTCGTCGGCGAGACATGCCCCGATGCCGAGACGGTCCAGAAAGACCAGCCAGTCCAGGCCGACCCGCTGGTACGGTCGTAGTGTGCCTTTGAACGAGGGGGGCTCGTCGAGCCTTTCAAGCCGCGCATCGGAGACATCGGACAGCAACTGCTCGATCCAGGACGACCCGCGCATGCCGACGATGGGCAATCCCGTCGGCAAGTCCTCCGCGCCGCTCGCCAGACGGATCGCCTCGGCGAGCGTGATCTGTCCGCCCCGGCTACGGCGGATAAATGCCAAGGCCTTCGCCGCAGCGGCGGGTTCGAGGTCCACCCATTGCCCGTGGACCTTGACCAGTGGGGCGTTCTGGGCCGTGATACGCTCGAACTCCTCAAATGTGAGCTGATCCTGGCCAACGGCGACCCGCCAATCGAATGCCAACATGCTCGACAGCCCGAGCGAAGTCACCGCGATCTCTTGCTCACCCTCCTGAATCCCCGACGGGCGAACGTGCATCTCCATGCCGAGCTGACGACCATCGGTCTGCGCCCATGACGGTAGCGTCACGTCAAAACCCTGCGCCTGGAGCATCGGTCCCCACTCGTGCAGGAATGTGTGGGCCTCGTGCGTCGCCAGTTCGACGGCCGTCGGCGCGTCGGTGGCCAACGTGTCCTTCAAGGGCGCGAACACATCGGCCGCCCGTGCCAGCTCAGCCAGGAGATGCTCGCGCCGATTGACCAGATGGCGGCCGAGCACGGTCGGTGCATCGGACCGCTCGGCCCAGATCTTCCGAATGTCGAACGGCCGGCCCGCTTCGTCGGACGCCACATCAAAACAAACGCTCCATCGCGATGTGTCGCCGTCGTCCCGGTCTTCGGGTTCGATCAGCGTAAAGGAGAGCGCCGGTGGTGCATCCGTTGCGTCTTCTTCGATACGGCCCAGCCACGATCGGACCCGCGACGCCAACGCGGCGTTGTCTTCAGCCGAGCCGCGCACGCGAGGTTCATCCCCGACGAGTCCCGACAGCCAACACAGGCCCGACGTGCGTT
Source organism: Phycisphaerae bacterium (assembly GCA_030593565.1). Classification (GTDB taxonomy): domain Bacteria; phylum Planctomycetota; class Phycisphaerae; order UBA1845; family UTPLA1; genus JAFGQA01. The sequence goes on from JAUVGW010000255.1 coordinate 3,750, forward strand.
CTCCCTCGGCGCGCTCGTGAAGGCGCTCGTAGAAAGGATCATTCGACAGATCGCGGCGGATCAGAGCGTCGGCGCCGGCGAGCAGGAAGTCGTCCACGAGTGCCCCGGGCGCCGCCGCATCTTCGCAATCCGTCACCACCGCCCGGCACATCGGCGGCATCGCCGCCGCGCAGCGTTCCAGCCAGGCAAGCTCCCGGCTGTCGCGAACGAAGACGCGCCACCGTGCGGCATAGGCTCCGTCGGATCGCCGTTCGAGACCGGGGGCGAACTGCTGTCGGTGCAGCAGCGAAAGAACGAGCCGGGCCAGCCGTCGCCAGTAACGCAGGGAATCGCTGCCCGATTGGACCCACGGCCCCGACAAGCTGGTCAACAGGTCGATCGCGTCGGCGGGCGCGAACTTGAGTGTTGGCACGACGATCGGGCGAAGCTCGGCCCGTCCTCCCGTCGCCGATTGACCGCGCGCATCGGAACTCGAAGGCAACGGCGTGCCGTCGACCGATGGCAACCACAATGTGACGGACGATTCCTCGGCAATCTGAGCGAGCAGGCCGTCCGGTGAAGCCTCTCCGATGACCGCGCGGAGCCCGTCGACGGAGAGCGCGGCTGGGTGTCGGACGACGCCCGCGTTTTCAGGGCGCCGAGCTTCGGACGAGTTGGGAGTCGGTGTCGTGGGTTCCTGCGCCGAGCGCTCGCGCCAAACGTGGAATCGCGATCCCCACCAAACGCCGTGCAGTGCGATCATGGAACGAACTCAGCGAGCCGGCTCGTCTCGAGCCGGTCTTGGGGTCTACCGGTGAATTCCCGGTGACGGCCACGTCGCAGCGATGGGTGGCCGTTCCGCCGCGGAGGCAACGCGCGACACGCCAGCCTACCCGGCCGCGACGGTCTTGCCAAGGCGGCGGGAGCATTTGGTAGTGGTTCACTTTGATCAACGGGTGCTACTGGCAGCTTGCTGCCAGTGCAGGCACGGCAGGGCAATCGCAAGACTGGCGGATGTAGCGGCCTATCCCCGTGTCGGCCGTAGAACACCAACGGTTTCCGACGGCCGACACGGGGGTCGGCCGCTACACGAGCGCGCAAACCGCTGCAAAGACCACCGCCCGGCCAGTCTTGCGATTGCCCTGGCAGGCACGGGCGGTCAAGCCGCCCGTGGCACCCAAAAGGTACCAGCGCCGAGCATTCAGCGCGCATATCGGGTACGGGGGGCCGGCGGTACGTCTTGCGGTACCGTAGTATCCCGCAGAATCGGTCTTGGGACCGTGCCTTGTGCGTGACGGCCGGTCGTTTTTCTGGCGGGAGGAATCGGCTGGGAATTCGTCAGCACTGTCCGCCGATATTGATCCTATGGCCGACACACAGGGGGACCAACTGGATATCTTCGCGACGGCAGAATGGGACGACCTCCCGAGTCGATCCGACGTCAGCCGCGCGAAACGCCCCTGGGTCGGCATTCACTTCGAGTGTTGTCAGGTGTACGCACGGATTTATCGCGACCTGCCGGAGGCCCGCTATGATGGATGTTGTCCGAGGTGCGGGCGGCGCGTCACCCTCCGCGTCGGCCCAAGCGGTACCCATGCGCGGATTTTCCGCGCTACGCCGGCATAGGACCGGGCGTATCGTCCCGGGACCCAGGGCAATCGCAAGAATGGCCGGGCGGTGGTCTTTGCAGCGGTTTGCGCGCTCGTGTAGCGGCCGACCCCCGTGTCGGCCGTCGGAAACCGTTGGTGTTCTACGGCCGACACGGGGGTCGGACGCTACATCCGCCATTCTTGCGATTGCCCTGTCCCGGGATCACGCGCGCCCGACAGGCGCAATCGTTGATCGTGAACACTCCAGCGCAAAGTCCTTCCGTCGCCCCCATTGGGGGCTATGGAACCCGTGATCCGGTGACCCAGGGCTCGCTGCGCTTCGCCTTGGGCTTTATTCCGTCGCCGCTCCGCGGCTGGAATCCGGTGAGTAAGACCACATTGCGCTGTAGGCTCAATCGTGAATTGTGAATCGTTGGCTGTCGCGCGCGGCACACCATCCGCCCGCTGATCAGCGCCGCTGGAGCAATACAACCGTCAAGTCATCGGGACAATCGCCCCCTTCGACGAAATCATCTAGATCGGACTCCAATTCGCTTAGCACGTGACTCGGCGTATCGCCCAGGGCATCACATATGTTGTCTTTCAGGCCATCCCTGCCGAAGACCTCGCCTTCTGCGTTTGTGATGGAATTGATGCCTTCCGTCGCGAGGGCGAGCGTGTCTCCGCTTGCCAAATCGAGTGAATGTGACGCAAGCTCAGGTGCGCGCACCTGCCCGACCGGGGGGCCTGGCTTATCGACGACAGGTTCGCAGGTGCCGTCGGCATGGATCTTCCCGGCGCCAATGCCCGTACCCGCTAGGCAGTAATGCACCTTTCCCGTGGTCGGGTTGACGGTAACGCAGGCCAAGTCAATCGTGTGCCGCTCGCGTCCCTCGAAGACAATCCAGTTGATCGCCCGGGCGAACAGGTGGGGCGGCTCCGAATACAAAGCGGACGTTCGGAAGGTAGCCCGCAGTTCGGCGAAATAGCGAGACAGCAATTCACCCTGAACCTCCGGCCGCGCGACCAGAATGAAGGCCGTCTTGTCGCGCAGTTGCATGATATCGTAGAAGTCGCTGCACCGTGCCGAACCCGCGCGACGATACACGGCCGCCAGCAGGTCGTCCCATTGTGGAAGCGCTTTCGGCGTCACGGCATCCTGAGTCGCCCGGGCGACGCTGTGCTCTGCGGAGACGGTGACGCGGCGCTTGGCCGTCATCTGTCGAAGGACGTTTTCCACGGGCCGCGCCACGCAACAGGCCATGGCGCTCAGGGCCTGAAGCGACGCCTGGCCATATTCCTCGCTGTCGGGATCGTTTTCCACATAGAGCAGGCCGAGGTTCCCCGGCGTGCAGGCGAGCGGCACGGCCATGGCCGACCGGACGCCTTTGGCCGGCGATTCCGGTACGCAGAGATACTGCGTGTGCACGAGGCAACGCGACTGCATCTTCTCGGAATAAGGCGGACGCTCGCAGGGCTTGCCTGCGCTGTTCATCCCCTGCGACCACTCGAAGTCGCTATGTTCGGTCCTGCGGATCCCGATCCACGCACGGGCGGCGTCGAAGGTTCGGATCGCCGAGCGGAGCAACGGCGTCATCAGGTCGTTCATCGACTCAGCCGTCTCCAAACGAAGTGCCAACAGCGTCATCTGCTCCAGGTGCTCCTTGGAGACCGACATCTCGTTTTCGAATTTCTGGATCACGGTGCCGAGCGGGAGGCTTTCGCCGTGACGCTTCGATAGGGCGGTCAATCGCTCCCGTTTCAGTTCATCACGGCTTCTGTCGGATTCGAGAAAAAAGCGGATGGCAAACGCGCCCAATTTGATCTCGTCGGCGTGTCGTAGCTTCGCGCGGCTTTTCTGTACTGCGCGGTTCAGGCTCGTCGGCATGGACGTGTCGAGGACTTCCAGCCACCAGGCGCCCTTTTCATCCTGCGCCAGGCTTGCTTGGTGGGCGCTGATCTTGGGGTCGGGCAGGTGCACGCCGCACTCGGGGCTCGAGCCGATCGACAGCACCCCGTGGTCGGCCCGCATCGTCGTGCGAAGCCTTCGATTGTGCAGGATCATCAGCCGCATGATCGCTCGCCTTCCGGGGTCGGGTATGGGTTCCATGCCCGCACAACGCCTGATGTGGATAGGTCACCCCATCTTAACGTCCGGCCGCCCGACCTGCAACGTCAACCGGTGTACCCGACACGGGCCGGCAGGGCAATCGCAAGAATCGTACGGAAGCCCCCCGCCCAGATGCCACTGGGTTTACGAGCCTGTTTGAGAAGCCCGATCAGAGCCGCCTTCTGTGAAGGCGGTGTGCCGTGGCGTTTGGAGGGCACCGCCTTCACAGAAGGCGGCTCTGATCGGTTTCGTGCCTG
>JAUVGW010000457.1 GCA_030593565.1 Phycisphaerae bacterium
GTTGCGGCGACTGGGATTCTCTTACCTGTGTCCGCGCCTGGCCCACGAGAAATCGGATCCCAAGGCCCAGGCGGCTTTCAAAAAAAATCCCCGAAAACATTGGAGAAAATCGCCGGCAAACACCCCGAGCGGCGAATAGAAATGTACTTCCAGGATGAAGCCCGATTCGGTCAGCAAGGCACGCTAACGCGTGGCTGGGCACGTCGGGGCGAGCGGTTCACGGCGGTACGTCAGACGCGATACGATTGGCGCTATGTCATCGGAACCGCTTGCTGTGAAGGCGGTGCACCGTGTTCACAGAACACGGCTCTGTCCGATGCTCTCGCCGTACATCAACGTCGAGATCACAAACATCTTCCTCGAACAGTTCGCCCACGAGCTTGCTTCGGGCGTTCATGCCGTCATGGTCTGGGACCAAGCCGGCTTTCACACCGGCAAAGCGTTGCGTATTCCGGAGAACGTCTCCATCATCGCCTTGCCGCCATACTCGCCGGAACTGAACCCGATGGAGAACCTGTGGCATTACCTGCGAAGCCATCATTGGTCGAATCGCGCCTTCGCCGATTACGCAGCCCTTGTCAGCGCCGCCGAAACCGCCTGGAAGCATTCAGCCTGCAACCCGGACACTATCAAATCGGTCTGCAAGGCCCTTTACACTCTAGCGCAGTAACTTTGTGCGCCTGGTATTGGTGCCGTCAGCTCAGAAGCCAAAGTGTCAAGTAGACCGGCACACTGTGCGCCATACGATCTGTCAGTCTCAGTCTTGTCGGGTCCGGCATCCGTCGACGTGCCGGCCACGGCATCGAGAGTCCCGGCCGCCTGCTGGCGGTTCTCTCGTGCCGAGCCGGGTAGGTCGCCATCTGCTTTCTAGATGTTCAGGCTGTATGAGTTCAGCGCTTTCATGTAGTGACCGCGTTCGAAGGCGGTTGGATCAGGGCAGGACCGCTGATTCATGCTGCCCTGCATCTGCTGCACGCTCTCATACTCGTGTTCATCCATCCATTCCATCATTCCATCGAGGATGTGACCCACTGCCTTCGGCCCGATGCGTAGAAGCGCGGCGCACAGTTGCGTGACGTCCGCCCCCGCCATCAGCAGTTTGAGCACGTCGAACGACGAATAGACGCCGGTGGTGGCAGCCAGGCTGGCATCGACGATGGGATCGAGAATGGCGATCCATCGCAATGGCAGCCGCATCTCATGAGGCGAACTGAGCATGACGTCGGGAACGACCTCCAACAACTCCAGGGCGATGTCGGGCTGATAAAAGCGGTTGAACAGGACCAACCCATCGGCGCCGGCGTCATCCAGTCGTTTCGCAAAATGCGCCAGCGAGCTGAAGTAGGGCACGAGCTTGACAGACACGGGCAGCTTCACTGCCTTCTTCACCTCGCGCAGGACCTCGATGTAGCGGTCTTCGATCGCGGCCCCGTCAACGGCGGGATCGGCGGCGATCTGATACAGGTTCAATTCGAGCGCATCGGCGCCGGCCTGCGCCGCCTTTTTCGCGTATTCGATCCACCCGCCGCGACTGGTACCGTTCAGGCTTACAATCACCGGAATATCCACGGCATCTTTGATCGCGGTCACGTGTTCCAAGTATTGCTCGGGCCCCCGGTAGAAATCAGTTTGAGCGGGAAAATACGACGTCGCCTCGGCAAAACTCTCGGTACCATGCTCCGCATAGTGCTCCTGCTCCGCGTCCTCATGCTCGATCTGCTCCTGGAACAGCGAGTGCATCACCACCGCACCGATACCGGCGTCCTCCAGTTCGCGAACCGAGCTTGCCTCCTTCGTCATCGGCGAAGCCGCGGCCACCAGCGGGTTTTTCAAATCCAGGCCCAAATACCTAGTTCTCAAGTCCATCATGTATCCTCCTGTCAATCGTCAGTGGACGGTACATACATCGTAGGCCAACGGTTCCGGTTGTTCAGCAATCCGCGTGCCCCTTTTTACCGCACATCGAGCGCATAGAACAGCGGATCTCCGCGGCCACCCTGCCGGGAAGACCAACACGCTTGATGCCAGACACTTCGGCGATGCCCGCGCGGCAGCCGAGCGGCGCCTGGGGAGATTTGAGCTAAGAAAGGTCGATCGAGATGTCGCCGCTGCCTACGCGTACCCTGTAGCTGGCCACGTTGCTCGGCGCGGGCGGGGTCAGTGCCTCGCCGGTGGTGACATCGAACTGCGCGGCATGCCAGGGGCACGTTATCACGTTGCCTTCCAGTTCGCCCTCGGCGAGTGACGCGTCGCTGTGCGTGCAGGCGTCGTCGATGGCGTAGTACTTGCCGTCGATGTTGAACAACACGAGTGTGCGTCCCTCGACGTCCACACGGACGCGACTGCCCGCCGGCACATCCTTGGTCTCTGCGATCTTGATCAGTTGGTCCATGGAGTTATCTCACTTTCTGGATGCGAAGAATTCTGTCAGCTCGCGAGGCAAACTGTGGCACGGGCGTCTTGCCGGTGGATTCACCGGCAAGGGCAATCGCAAGAATGGCCGGGCGGTGGTCTTTGCAGCGGCTTGCGCGCTCGTGTAGCGGCCGACCCCCGTGTCGGCCGTCGGAAACCGTTGGTGTTCTACGGCCGACACGGGGGTCGGCCGCTACATCCGCCATTCTTGCGATTGCCCTGGTTCACCGGCGAGACGCCGGTGCCACATATTGGCTTCAGCCCTCATTTTTGGCCATCGGGGCGGCGCGGGGCCTCCCGCCGCGTCCCGGTGGATTCTAGGACCCGCCCCATCACTCAGCAGTAATCAACCTCCCGCAAAGCGGGAGGCTTTAGGAAGCCCCCCAAAGGGGGGCGTTGACGTTGGGAAGGCCCCGTTGGGGCCGTGGTTAGGCGTTACTTGAGGTCCAAATCACCTTG
>JAUVGW010000241.1 GCA_030593565.1 Phycisphaerae bacterium
CAGCGTCCTCGCCTGGATGAAAGCGGCGATGCCGGTGGTCGTCGTCATGACGGCGGTTGCCGTCTTGATGCTACGGTTCTTCATCCGCCCCGAAATAACCGACATCAAGGACGCGACGAGGATGCTGGAGCAGCGAGTCGCGGCGCTCGGGCCGATGTCGCCTCCAGAACGCCGGCTGGCCGTCATGGGCGTCATGACGATTCTGTCCTGGATATGCCTGGGCCACCGCGTAGACGTCGCGGTCATCGCCATTGTCGCAGCGGCGGCCTTGTCGGTGCTGCGAATCGTCAAGTGGCACGAGCTGCAGACCTATGTGAATTGGGGCGTCGTCGTGATGTATGGCGGGGCGATCGCACTCGGTGTTGCCCTCAAGGACACGCACGCGATGCTGTGGCTCGTCCAGCAGGTCATCCCGACGGGCGGCGTGAATCCGATGTTGCTGCTGATCTTGATGGCGGTGCTTTCCATCGCGCTCAGTGCCGGCATCAGCAACGCGGCGGCGGTCGCCGTCCTGTTGCCCGCGGGATTCGCCTTGTGCGAGGCATCCACGCCGGCGGTGCATCCCTTGGCGATGACGTATGCCGTGGCCATCTCCTCCGGGTTGGCGTTCGTCCTGCCGATCAGCGCGCCGCCGCACGCGATTTGCTTCGCGTCGGGCTATTACAGCATGAAGGAGGTCCCGAAGTACGGCATTCCGTTGACAGTCCTGGCGCTTGTCGCGGTGATCGGCCTGATGACGTTGTACTGGCCGCTGGTCGGCGTGCCGATTACACAACCGTAGCGTCGGCCCCCCGTGGCCGACGTAGAACGCGAGGAAAATCTTCGCGGTTCGCGATGACTCTCAACGTTAGGCATCGCGCAGGGATAACATGCCCGATTGTGCCGCCCTCGGAGCCGGGTTCTGTGAACCCGGTGCATTGGCTGGCTTACTGGCTTGCCGTTTGGCGGATCAACCGTTTACGTTATTCTTACGCGACTCCTTAGTAATAAAGGGAGTAGTGAGGGAGACAACCATGGCCGAAACAGCATTCACGGTTTGGTTTACAGGCATGTCGGGCTCCGGCAAGACCACACTCGCGAAGTTGCTCGCGGGAGAACTAATGGAACTGTCCCTGCCTTGCGAGGTCCTGGACTCCGGCCGAATTCGACAGGCGATGAATCGCTCGGCCGGCTTCTCGCGCGAGGAGATCGAAACCGTCCTGAAACGCATCGCGTACGAGTGCAAGATGCTGAATCGTAACGGGGTGATCGCCATTGTGGCCGCCGTCTCCCCCTATCGAGACATCCGCGACGCGATTCGCGAAGACGTCAGTCGATTTATTGAGGTGTACTGCCGCTGCCCGATGGAGGTCCTCGTCCGCCGGGACGAGGGCGATCTGTTCGGCAGGGCCGAGCGAGGCGAGGTCGATCATGTGGCCGGCGTCAACGCGCCCTACGAGGAGCCGATGAAGCCGGAAGTCCTATTGAACACCGACATCGAAAAAGCCGAATCCTCCGCAAGAAAGATCATCACAACCCTGCGACTGCTCGGCTATCTGCCGGCGAAACAACCCACCGGCTACACCGCAAAGGAGGAGGAGATCATTCGACAAAGGCTCCAGGACCTGGGGTACATCTAGTGCTCTGTCCCACATGATTCCCGGTCGACGTGAGCCGGGCCGTCCCCGGCCCGGTCGGCACAGTGCAACCGTTCGACGAGGCGCGAGCCGAACCGTCAACCGTGATGAAAACAACCACACAGCCCAAACGCTCGGCAGGAGGACCAAAAGATGACCAACGATAATCGCACCGTCTTGGTAGAGAATCAAGCGGCCGTCAGGACGATCATTCTCAATCGCCCCGACGTGTTAAACGCATTCAACGCCGACCTCAGCGCGGCACTGGGGACGGCCGTCCGGGAGGCTGCCGAGGACACGTCAGTCCGGTGCCTTGTGGTCACGGGAGCGGGCCGTGCCTTTTGTAGTGGTCAGGACCTCGGTGAATATGCCGGTCGCCTCGACAGTGACGACCCGATCGAACTGGAGCAACGCCTGCGAGATTCCTACAATCCGATCATTGCGACGATTCGGACGATGGAAAAGCCGGTGCTCGCTGCCGTAAACGGTGCGGCCGCGGGCGCGGGGTGCAGCTTGGCCTTGGCGTGCGATATGCGTATCGCGGCCGAATCGGCCAGCTTCATCCAGGCATTCATTCACCTTGGGCTCGTGCCGGATTGCGGAAGCACGTTCATGCTGCCACGGCTGGTCGGCGTATCGCAGGCCATGGAACTGGCCGTTACGGGACGCAAAGTCCGGGCGCCAGAAGCGTTACGGCTCGGGCTGGTCGGCCGGGTCGTCCCGGAAGACGAGTTATCCGCCGAGGTGATGAAGTTCGCGGGGAAGCTTGCCGACATGCCGACGCAAGCGGTCGGCATGACAAAACGCCTCATTAACGCCGCTTGGGCGACCGACCTTGACAGCCAGCTCGAACTCGAAGCGCGATTGCAGACACCTGCTACGAGAACCCGGGACCACCGGGAAGGCATCCGCGCGTTCTTCGAGAAACGCCCCCCCCATTTCGAGGGCAATTGATACTGGACTTGACTTTCGGACCGAAAACCAATATAATAAGAGTAAAGTGGCTGTTTTCGTTGTCCGACACGAGTTGGCGACAACGTGGGCACGGTGGAAGAAGTCCGCGCGCTGATCGGAGTGGGTCCTTTCATTGCGGCGTCGCGGAGAGTGGTCCCCGTCCGAAATCCCAGTCGAGCCATACCCGACACAGGAGTCTCACCATGCTTCGGCGATTATTTACAATTGTCTTTATTATAGCCTTCTGGTTCACTGCCGGCGCTCTATACGCCCAGCCGCGAGACGTCGACCTCCAAAATCACCAACACGACGGCCAAGTCGCGAGGCCGCCGCTCGTGTTCGTCGAACCCGGACCCGTTATGGAGGCTACCTTGTACGCCGACGGATCGGTGATCGAAGTCCAGACCGAGATCGTCTCGCGACTCATCTGCGGCAGCGACCCGACAGGCGTCACGCTGGAGGATCTCAAGCGGATGGTCCTCTCGGGCCGCGAGGCTTTTGAAAACGATCCGAATATCGTCGTAATCAGCGGCCCGGACGGGCCGCGCGGACCGCGCTCCGGCATCGACATCGTCTTCATCGCCGCCAGCCCCCCGCCGGGCGCCGAAGCCGCCCTGGACGCCGCCGCTGCTTACCTTGAAGGCGTGTTCTCCGATCCCGTCACCGTCACCATCACCGTCAGTTGGGCCGACCTCAGCGGCAACGCCCTCGGTTCCACCAGCAACAACTATGTGACGGACGTTACCTGGGCCGTTACGCGCACCGGGTTGATCCTTGACATGGATTGTGATGACACGATACAAAGCTGGCTCCCGTCCGGGGCCACAATCCCGGTGCGATACAACGGCAGCAGCGGAGGTGTCACGAACGAGGGCTTCTGCGACTTCACCCTAGCCAACTTCAATGCGGCGGTTGGCAGTGTAGGCGGCTATGCGGCTTCGATACAAATCGACGACACGGATTACAACTGGGACTACGATCCCAGCAACGGCGTCCCCGGGTCGTACTATTGCTTCCAGTCGGTCATTGTTCACGAGGTCGGACATGCCTTGGGTTTCATCTCTCGGGCGGATTACATCACGAACTCTAAGATCGAAGCCATGGACATCTTCCGATTTCAGTGGACCGATGGCGCCGGAGATTACAATCCTGATACGCTCGCCGAATTCCAGACCACCGCGCGGCTCGTTGACTTCAACAATCCCAACGACGATCACATCACCGACTTGGTTTCCGTGGAATACCGGATGTCCGACGGCGATCCTTATCAGGCCTCTCACTTCCGACATATCGGCGATATAGGCATCATGGCGCCCACCACAAGCCCCGGCGAGACATTCTACCCCGACTTTTTCACGCAGGCCGACATCGACGTTTTTGATGCGATAGGCTGGGACTACGGCGGCGGGGGAACAGCAACCCCGTTCTCCGACAGTTTTCCGAGTCTCGTTATTAATCCCAGTCTTTGGCCCTACGCCGACGGGGTCGAGATCAACGGCGACGGCGATGGCGAACCGAGCGCCCCTTATTCCATGAACCTGAGTGGCACCGCGGGTGGTGGCAGCGAAATCTACTCGATCTGCTTGGACACCAGCGGGTTGGATGGTGTGCAGATCGACTACTACTGGCAACGGACGGGAAACGGTGATTCTCCCGAGACCAACGAGAACCTCTATGTCGAATACCTCGATGACACCGACACTTGGATCGAGGTGACGTTCCATCCCGGCGCCGGCCCCGATGACGATCCCTTCGTGCTGGCAAGCCACGACATATTCGATCCCGGTGCGCTACACACTGGTTTCCGCGTTCGATTCCGCAATGTTTCGTATCAAACAGGTACCTTCGACGACGACTGGTTTGTCGACGACGTCTTCATCACCTCTGCGACCGACATACTTGCCCCGTCGCCCGCACCGACGTTTGCGACGCCGCCCACGCCCGTCAGCACGACGTCCCTGACGATGACCTCGACCGTGGCGACCGACGACACGCCGCCCGTCGAGTATTACTTCTGGACCAGTCCGTTTGCCACGCCGCCCGGCCATATCGGAGATTGGCAGGAGGATACAACCTACATCGACACGTTGCTGGTGCCGAACACGAGTTACACGTACGTCGTCAGAGCTCGGGACAGTGTCATTCCCGTTCCCAACCAGACGGGATTTTCCATTCCCGACACCGCCTCCACTTACGTCGAGACACCATCAGGGATCCAGGATGTTTCGATCACCGAGACGTCGATCGAGGTGACCGCCCTGGGCACGTTCACGAATCCGACGGAAGGCGACACGGGTCTATATTTCTCGTGGGAGCTGCTCGACGCGACGCCGATCGGCAACAGCGGCTGGGTTGCGACGGACGCGACGGTCACGGCCGGCGGCCTGACGGCCGGGACGACCTACCGCTTCCGCGTGATCTCGCGCAACCGCGACGGCCAAACCGATCCCGCCGGCGAGGCGACGGCGGAGTTCACAACCGACGGCGCCGCGTGCGCGTGCTTCGGCGACCTGAACACGAGTAACACGGTGGACGGCAACGACATTGCCCTGTTTGTCGAGATGTATCTCGGGACGACTCCTGTCGATCCATGTGCCGATTTTCCGCCGGCCGGTCTGCCGCTGGATGCCACTGACCTGGCGGATTTCGTGACGCGGCTGCTCGACGGCGCCCCCTGCCCGTAGCGCGACAAGCTCTGCGGCCCGCCGGGGCGGGCCGCTTTCCAGGACATCATCAGCGGCCCTCGGTCATTACCTGGGGGCCGCTTCTGTTTGGTTCTTCACGGATTATCGGGGAGTATCGAAGCCCCGTAGGGGCGCCAACCCCACGGCGTGAGCCGTGGGATTCTGGCGTGTGCGAACGAGCCCCAAAGGGGCGAAAGTGGAGGTCGAGAAGCATCTTTCGCCCCGCTGGGGCTGGGCAAAGCGCATGCTGATGGGATCCCACGGCTCGCGCCGTGGGCTTTCTCCTTTCGCCACTTCGTGGCTGGCTAGGTCGTGTGCATTCCCCGGAATTCCGTGAAGAACCTTCTGTTTGTGGGTGGATGGTGGTTCTATGCGGTTGGCGCTGGTGAATGCGGCGTCGGCCCAATGCGGCCGACATTCGCGTGTGAAAGTCCCAACGATGCTCAACGTCGGCCACGGGGGGCCGACGCTACGTCCTTCGCCTCCGAACGACCTGGGCGAATTTGTCATGCACCCTTTGTCTGGCTGCGGTCTGTGCGCACCTTTGTGGGGCATGGCGGATCGGCTACAATGCGGGAGCATATTGGTGGAGTGATAGGCGCCGGCGAGACGCCGGTGCCACAGTCTTGGGATGGGTAGTTTTGGCAAAGGTAGTTTTGGGATAGGTTTCAACGAAGACGCAGGCAAAGGACGCAATGGAGTCAACAGGCGAATGAAGATCTTTCTTGACACGGCAAACCTGGAACAAATCAAGGCGGGCGCGGCGCTCGGTATTGTGGACGGCGTGACGACCAACCCGAGTCTTGTGTCGAAGGAAGGCATGGACTTCAAGACGCTCGTCGGGAAGATCTGCGAGATCATCTCCGGCCCCGTGTCCGCCGAGGTCGTCTCGACGACCTGCGAGGAGATGGTGAAGGAGGCCCGTGACCTGGCGAAGGTCGCCGAGAACATTATCGTGAAGCTGCCGACGACGGTGGAAGGCGTCAAGGCGCTGAAGATTTGTGCCGCGGAAGCCATCAAGACGAATCTAACCTTGGTGTTTCAGCCATTGCAGGCCTTGGTCGTGGCCAAGGCCGGGGCGACGTTTTGCTCGCCGTTTCTTGGGCGGTTGGATGACATCGGGCACGACGGGATGGCGCTGGTCGAGGAGATGCGGTTGATCTACGACAACTATGCTTTCTCGACGCAGATCCTTGCGGCGAGCTTGCGGCACCCGTTGCACGTGGTTCAGGCCGCGAAGGCGGGGGCTGACGTCGGGACGATGCCGTATTCGGTCTTCCAGCAGTTGTTGAAACACCCGCTGACGGACATCGGGCTCGAACGGTTTCTTGCGGATTGGAAGAAGTCACAGGGGTAAGGAGTCGCGCGGGAATAACGTGAACGGTTGATCCGCCAAACGGCAAGCCAACAGGCCAGCTAAGCGACACCGTCGAGCCTATTATTTCTGCGCGATATCTAACACCCCAGCGCACAGTCCCTCCGTCGCCCCCGTTGGGGGCTGCGGATTGCGCGATCCGTTGTCCCAGGGCTCGCTGCGCTTCGCCCTGGGCTTTATTCCGTCGCCGCTCCGCGGCTGGAATCCGGTGAACAGGACGGCTCTGCGTTGTAGGGCTAACGTGCTCGTCCGTCGGTTTGGACTCGTTAGCGCCGCCGCTCGAATCCGCGTGGCTTGATGGCTTTGCGGGGGTGTTGTCGGGCGGCGTCAGGCCGTAGATGTCCCTGATGGACTGGGCGAGCGCGTCGTCGAACTCATCTTGGCTGTATGGTTTGCCGTCGTCCTTTCGGCCGTAGGGCGCTTCGAAATCTTCCGCCGCTCCGGCGGTTTTTCCAATGCCCTCGCGCCCGACGTGCGTTTTGGATCGAGCGACATCGATCGCGGCCATATTCTTCTCGGCGGCCACGTCCTGCTTTTTCAACTCGCAGTAGGTTTGCGCGACCTTGCAGAACTGCTCGGGCGACAACTCACCGTGTCTGATGCGCGTGATGATGTCCTGGAGGAGTTCGTGTTCGCAGTCGATGCGTAGCTTTTTGCCGGTGGGATCTTTGTCATTCGTTCGGGTTTGCGAGAAGCGGGATACGTCGTTTGATTGTTCTTTGCACATTTGGCAGTTCCTTTCGTTTGGCTGATGCTCGTGCGGGGACTTGCAGGTCGCGTTCGTTTGGACTCCCTCCTCGGTTGTTCTCACTGTGTTGCGGTCGGCCTTTCGTGTACGCGCTCCCCTGCGGGTCGCGGCTAAACGTTGGCTTCCTTGGATATTTGCCAACGGGCGGCTTCCGCCGCCGGCTATTGGGTGTTTCGCGAATGTGTCCTTCACATTTAGAGTAGGACATGGCATTGAGCGGAGCGAATGGCCGTTTTCGGTTTTTCGATTGTGGTATGGTCAAGTCCGTTGGTAGGCAGGACATCCGCGCGGGAGTTTTTTTTGAAATGACTTGTTGGGGTAGATGGGATTGCGATCTGGTGCGCTCGTTTGTGCTTCGTAGTCGGTCGCGGCTAAGGAGTCACGCAGGAATAACGTGAACGGTTGATCCGCCAAACGGCAAGCCAACAGGTAGGCCAATTCACCGGGTTCACAGAACCCGGCTCCGAGGGCGGCACAAGCGGTCATGTTATTCCCACGCGATGCCTAGGTGTTGGCTTGGGAATTGTTGCTACCCGGCGGCTTCCGCCGCCGGCTATTGGGGGTTTTGCGTTGTGCGGCTATCGTCGGGTGCGGGGGCTATCATGTATGTTTCTCGTCGGCCACGGGGGGCCGACGCTACGGGAGCACCGGCGAGACGCGAGGTAGGGTGGAATCTTGTGGAAATCGAAATGCGGGGGCATCCTTCTGGGATGTGAAACAGGAACTTTTTCCACAGGAGGAGCCCGATGGCTACTACAACGCGCAGGCGACGGATCGTCAAGTCGAGGAAATCACAA
>JAUVGW010000406.1 GCA_030593565.1 Phycisphaerae bacterium
TTGTGATTTCCTCGACTTGACGATCCGTCGCCTGCGCGTTGTAGTAGCCATCGGGCTCCTCCTGTGGAAAAAGTTCCTGTTTCACATCCCAGAAGGATGCCCCCGCATTTCGATTTCCACAAGATTCCACCCTACCTCGCCGTGGGATCCCATCAACACACGCGTTGCTTAGCCCCAGCGGGGCGGAAGATACGTCCTGGTCAGATCTATCGCCCCTCCGGGGCTTGATCCGACCCACACACGCCTCAACCCCACGGCTTGCGCCGTGGGCTAAGATCTATCGCCCCTCCGGGGCTTGACGGCCCACACGCACCTCAACCCCACGGCTTGCGCCGTGGGCTAAGTTCTATCGCCCCTCCGGGGCTTGACGACCCACACGCACCTCAGCCCCACGGCTTGCGCCGTGGGCTAAGTTCTATCGCCCCTCCGGGGCTTGACGGCCGACAGCGGCGTCGGCGGCTACGATAGTGTCGTTTGCGCGTGCGATCACTTGCTCGCGTGCTTTGCCGGGTCGTATTCCAGGCCGTAGCGTTTCATCTTCTTGTACAACGTCGTGCGGTTGATTTGCAGCATCTCGGCCGTTGTCTGGCGGTTCCAGTCGCTCGCCTTCAGGGCGGCTTCAATGATCTGGCGTTCGGGCTCCTCGAGCGCGGTCTTCAAGCACATCGGCTTGAACTCGCGGGCGGCCTGGCCGGTTGAGGCGTTGGGTTGCTCCTCCAACACGCTGGCGGGCAGGTCGACTGGCTCGATGTGGCGACCCTTACACAGCACGACCGCGCGCTCGATGGCGTTTTCCAATTCGCGCACATTGCCGGGCCAGTGATAGCATTGGAGGGCCTGGATCGCCTCGGGCGTAATGCTCAGGATCTCCTTCTTGTTTTCCGCGCGGTACCTTTCGAGGAACTGCTTGGCCAGCAGCGGGATGTCGCTGAGCCGCTCGACCAGGGGCGGCATGTGGATCGTGACGACGTTGATACGGTAGTACAAATCTTGGCGGAAACGGCCCTGTTCCACCTCGCGCTTCAGGTCTACATTCGACGCCAGGATGACTCGGACGTCCGCCTCGATTGTGTCGTTCGAGCCGACGGGCTCATACTTCTTCTCCTGAAGCACGCGAAGCAGCTTGACCTGAAACGCCGGCGACGCCGAGTTGATCTCGTCCAGGAAGATCGTGCCGCCTTCGGCCGCCTTGAACTTGCCGTCCTTGTCGGCGATCGCGCCGGTGAAGCTGCCCTTGGCGTGGCCGAACAGCTCGGATTCGAGCAGTGTCTCGGGAATAGCCCCACATGAGACCTCGATGAACGGCTTATTGCATCGTTCGGATCGGTGATGGACCGCGTGCGCGACGAGGCTCTTGCCCGTACCCGATTCACCCGAGACGAGCACCGTCGTCTTGCTGTCGGCCACCGTCTCGACGAGGTCGAATACCTTGAGCATCTTGTAGTCGTGGCCAATGACATTATCGAGCGAATAGCGCAGATCAAGCTGCTGCTTGAGGGCGCGGTTCTCGCGAAGGAGCGATTGCTGCTGGAACGCGCGTTCGACGACCAGGCGGATTTCGTCGTCGTCGATGGGTTTGGTGAGGTAGTCATACGCCCCCATTTTGATCGCCTCGACCGCAGACTCGATGGTGCCGTAGCCGGTGATGACGATCGTGACGAGATCGGGATGATGATCCTTGATGGTCCGAAGAAGCTCGAACCCGTCGGCCTTCGGCATGTTGACGTCGGTGATGACGACGTTGTAGTCCTGCCGCCCGATGGCGGACGTCGCCTGGGCGACCGACGACGCACCATCCACCTCGTAGCCCTCGACCTGCAAGAACTCGCTCAGCGAGTCGACAATGATGGGGTCGTCATCCACAAGCAGAATCTTCGCCTTCTTCTTCGTGGGCGACGTCTGGCCTGCGGGGGCTTCGGCCTTTTTTTCGTTCTGCATTGCGTTCGGCACGGTCTTGTCCTCCAGCAGTGTCCTTCGCAGGGCAATCGCAAGAATGGCCGGGCGATGGCCTTTGCGGCGGTTTGCGCGCTCGTGTAGCGGCCGACCCCCGTGTCGGCCGTCGGAAACCGTTGGTATTTCACGGCCGACACGGGGGTCGGCCGCTACATCCGCCATTCTTGCGATTGCCCTGGCGTCCCTCGGCGATCAGTCCATTGGCAATTGACGATTGTAGATTGACGATTCAACTTCATCTGCCATGCTCACTACCGCAAAAAATCCACAATCGTCAATCTACGATCGCAACGACCTCTTGAGCGGCGGTGTCGCGCAATTGCGCTCGGGAATCCTCACCGTGAGGATCGTGCCGCGCGATTCTCGGCGCGCGGCCGTGATGGTCCCTTCGTACTTGTCGATCAATTCCTTGCAGACAGCCAAGCCCAGGCCGGTCCCTTTGCCCGGTTCCTTCGTCGTGAAAAACGGCTCGAAGATCTTGTCCGCCTCCTCGGGCAGCCCCACACCGGTGTCCTCGAACGTAACGACGACCTCGGAATCGACCATGGCCGTCGTGACGGTTAGTGTCCCGGAATCGGGCATGGCGTCGATCGCATTCTTGATCAGATTGCAGAACACCTGAAACAGGCTGCTCCCGCGAACGACAGGCATGTCGGTCTGGTGGAAGTTGCAGACCACCGTGACCTGAGATTCCCGGGCCCGGCCCTCCATGGCCACGATGGCGTCTTCGACGATCTTATTGATCGTCGCCTGCTCGAACGCCCCGGGCGTTGCGCGCGAAAACTCGAGCAAGGCCGTAATGATCTCGCCCATGCGCACGATGCCGGATCGGGCCTTCTCCAGATACTCGGCCGTCTTGGCGTCATCATCGCCGACGCGACGGATGGCGAGCTTGGTATACCGAAGCACGCCGTCGAGCGGGTTGTTGAGTTCGTGCGTGACGCGTGCGGCGAGCTTCCCCACGGCGGCAAGCCGCTCCGACACCGCCAGACGACGCTCGATGCCGATCTGCAACGTGACATCATCGACGACAAGAAAACCGCCGACTGGCTCCGCGCTGTCGGCAGCGCGAAGCGGGGCCATCGCGAGCGTGAGGAACATCCGCGACTGGTCGTCGCTCTGCACGGTGATATCGAACCGCTGCGATCGGCCCGTGGCAAGCACCTTGCGCAGCTCGGCCTCCCAATCCACGTAGGTGCTTTCCACCGCGAGCCGCGACAAGGCCTTGGAAACATCCCGGTCGCCCGGCAGCAGAAGCTCGGCGGCTTGGTTCCGAAACACGACATTCAATGTTGCGTCGAAGACCACAAGCCCGCTCGGCAGCGATTCGCAGACGAGCCCGAGCAGGTCCAGCGGCGCGTCGGCCACGCCGTGGGCGGCAGTCGGGTGTTTTGGGCTCGTCGTCATCTCAACCAACCAGGCGCAAACGCCAAGAAACGAAGCTCGCTGGGAGCCTCAACCAAGGTCGCACGGGCGGTCCCCCCGAAGGCGGCCAGCAAGGCACGTACTACCAATATCGGTAGGAAACGCTCCGGGTCAAGGTGAATGTTGTTTTCTTGCATCATCGGCGACAAGCGAAGTCTCACAAGGGCCGCTGAACGCCACGATGTGGAGGCTGTTGAAACACACACATGTTCAGCCGGGGTGGCATGGGTAACGAGTGGGAGCACCTTGGTGTCCCTTTCCCACGGGCAAGCTCCGCCGCTTGCGCGGCTCCGCTAACCCATGCCACCCCGGCTAAGCAGAGCGATGGCCGCCGATAATGTCATGGACCCAGTGCGTCCGCCAGCCAACCGAGATGCTTGCTCGACAGGCCGCCATCGGGTAGCACATTCGCTTGATGATTCCGTCGTACGTCTGGTCCATCCTATCGATCGCGAACTACGCGGTCGTCGCGTTGGTGATTCTGCATATCCTGCGGACGCGTCGCAATCCGCGGGGCATGTTGGTCTGGATCCTGACGCTCCTGTTGTTGCCGTTCCTCGGGCTGCTCCTATACCTGTTGGTCGGTGAGACACCGATCCGGCGTCGCGTCCGCCGGCGTCGCCGACGACGACGCAAGATCGAGTCCGGCCTCGCCCAGCAGACGGCCGTTCTGGCGTCCGCATTTGACGGGCGCGAGCAGCGCGAGACCCCAAACGCCCACCTCGCCATGATGCAACTGGCCACGCGCATCAGCGATACCGTCGTCACGCACGGCAATGAAGTAGACGTCTACCACGACGCGGAACGGGCTTTTCTTGCACTCAGTCTGGCCATCGAATCGGCCCGATCCCACATCCACATGGAATACTACATCTACGCC
>JAUVGW010000021.1 GCA_030593565.1 Phycisphaerae bacterium
TTTGCCTGCGTCGCGCTCTGGGCTACATTGGTCGGACGACCCTCATACTGGAGATTTATTATGGGCGATACAGGGAAAGATGTGGCGGCGGGCCCTCGCGAGGTCCATGCGCCGCGCGGCAAGGCCATTTCGTGCAAGGGCTGGCACCAGGAAGCAGCCCTCCGGATGTTGCACAACAACCTCGACCCGGACGTCGCCGAGGACCCGGACAACCTGATCGTCTATGGCGGTACCGGCAAAGCTGCGAGAAGCTGGGCCGATTTCGACAAGATCGTCCGGGCCTTACGCGACCTCGGCAACGACGAGACGCTACTAGTGCAGAGCGGCCGTGCCGTCGGGGTCGTCCGGACGCACGAGATGGCCCCGCGCGTGCTGATCGCGAACTCGCTGCTCGTGCCGCACTGGGCGAATTGGGACGAGTTTCGCCGGCTTGAGGCGATGGGCCTGACCATGTACGGGCAGATGACGGCGGGCAGTTGGATCTACATCGGCACGCAGGGCATCCTTCAAGGGACCTACGAGACCTTCGGGGCCGCGGCCCGAAAGCATTTCGGCGATGATCTGGCGGGGCGGTTCGTGTTGACGGCCGGGCTCGGCGGGATGGGCGGCGCGCAACCGCTCGCGGCCACGATGCAGAATGCGGCCTGCCTCGTCGTCGAGGTCGACCGGCACCGTATGGACCGCCGCCTGGAAACCCGGTACCTCGACGAGGCCACCGACGATCTCGACGCCGCGGTCGAGAAGGTCACCTCGGCGAAGCGTGACAAACGCGCGCTGAGCGTCGGGCTGTTGGGCAATGCCGCTGCCGTGCTGCCGGAGTTGGTAAAGCGCGGCATCACCCCCGACTTGGTGACGGACCAGACCAGCGCGCATGACGCCCTCCATGGGTACGTTCCGCATCAGGTGCCGTACGACGAGGCGCTGCGCATGCGCGAGCAAAACCCCGACCGGTACATCAAGCTGTCGATGGAGGCGATGGGCGTTCACGTGCGGGCGATGCTCGCCATGCAGGCGGCCGGGGCGGTCACCTTCGACTACGGCAATAACATCCGCGCCCAGGCCCAGCAGGCGGGCGTCGAAAACGCGTTCGACTTTCCCGGCTTCGTGCCCGCCTACATCCGGCCGCTGTTCTGCGAAGGATCGGGTCCGTTCCGGTGGTGCGCGCTCAGCGGCGACCCGGCCGACATCGCGGCGACGGACCGGACGATCCTCGAGCTGTTTCCGGAGAATGTCCACCTGAGCCGGTGGATCAAGCTGGCGGGCGAGCGGATCGAGTTTCAGGGGTTGCCCTGCCGGATCTGCTGGCTGAGCTACGGCGAGCGAGCCAAGGCCGGGCTGGCGTTCAACCAACTCGTGCGAAGCGGCAGGGTATCAGCCCCGATCGTCATCGGCCGCGACCACCTCGACTGCGGCTCCGTCGCGTCGCCGAACCGCGAGACCGAAGGCATGAAGGACGGCTCGGACGCCATCGCCGACTGGCCCGTGCTGAACGCCATGGCCAACGTGGCATGCGGCGCGAGTTGGGTCAGCATCCACCACGGCGGCGGCGTCGGCATCGGCTATTCCCTCCACGCCGGCATGGTCTGCGTAGCCGACGGCACCGACGCAGCCGACGAACGCCTCAAGCGCGTACTAACCTGCGACCCGGCAACAGGCATCTTCCGGCACGTGGATGCGGGGTATGAAAAAGCGGAGCAGATCGCCCACGAGCGGGGGGTGAACATACCCGAGTGAGAGATAAGCGAGCCGGGCGGTCCTCCGCCCGGTCTACCGACTGAGAGATAAGCCTCGTATGGTGCGTCCGGGACGCACCTTTTCCTGCTGAAGGTGATGTGGGAAAAGGAACCATATGCACGCGTCGCGGCTCGTCTATCGTGGCGTCCGATTGGGCCGGATGACGTTCTCGGTGGGAACGAGTATAATGAGCCCCGCGATCTGGGAGCTTCACCTGTCCATCTCCGTGAAGGGAACCTGTCATGCAATCCACGCTCAGAATCATCGGCATCCTCATCAGCATCGGTTTTCTCACCGGCGGTCCGACGCTCGCTGACGATAAAGGCGAACCGCCACGCGATCCTATGACAATGATGCAGAACGCTCGCGAGCTTACTCGCCTGGGGAAACACGAAGAGGCGTTGAAGGACTTGCTGTGGTGCTTCGACGAGGGTGCGAAAGGGAATCCCGCATTTGTGGGGGTTCGGCTGTCGTTTCTGCTTTCGCAGATAGCAGAGCTTGGCAAGGCGTATCCGCCAGCCCTGGACGCCCTCCGCGAACGACGCGACGCGGCCAAGACACGGGCGATGAAAACAAAAGGGAGTTCCAACTACGAAACCGCTGTGATGGAATGGGTTTCCCTCAACCACAGCCTCGGGGAGGATGCTGCGAATCTCGAACTCTACGACCGGTTGCGGGCGGAAGCGCCGCACTCGTCGCTTGTGACATACGTTCAGCACTTTGTCGCAAAGGAACTCACAAAGGCCGGTCGCGTCAAGGAAGAGGCCCCGGCCGGGGCACCTATGGAAGAGCCCGACGCCAATCGTCGCCGCGGTCCTCCCGAGCGGGCTTGGCCTCGCAATCCTGATGAGCAACTCACTGAAAACGGGAACGCCGCTTCCGGCGTGGTTTATGTGATCGACCAGGCTCGGTTCAAGCGAGACCTTGCGGCGTCGAAGGACGAGCCGCAACGGCTGCAAGTGCTTGCTCGAAGATGGAATCAGATTGTGCTCGCCGTAGCGCACTGTGATGTCGCGCGCGACATGTCATTTCACTCATCGCTATCCTATTGGCGGTCCGGATGGCTGAGCACCGGCACATGGACACTCCATTCAGATGGAGACTTAGTGACGCCGAGCGGCCCGATGAACAAGGCAACGGCACTCGTTCGCGGAGATTGCCGGGCCAACATAACGATTACTGGCGGAGGCATTGTTCACGTTTACGGGGACCTTGATGCGACCATTAAGGTGTCGGGACAAAGCAATGTCGTCATTGGCGGCGACGTCAAGCCGAACGGGTGCATTGAAGCAGCCGGAATCGTTCGAGTTTTCGTGGGGGGCGACGTTCAGGGACGAATAAGGAGCGAAGGCAGCTTGGAGGTCTGGGTTCACGGCGATCTCGACGGCGAAATCCGAGCCGGTCATCCGAGCACGAGAGTTCACATCACGGGTGACTTTCGTGGTGACATGGAACCCCTTGTGGTGGGTGGCATGACCTACCTGGATGTTCGCGGGAAGATGCCCTATAAGGCCATCCAAGCAACAGCTCGCCATGGTTGGACGGTGTTCAATGCGAGCATTGGAGTCAGCGACATGCCTCCCGGGCTTTACCCCAAGAGTCGAGCGGCACACGGCTTCTGGGTCGTTCATTCCCAAAGCCCGTGACACCGGTACCGTGTGTTCGGAACAGCCCCGGACGGGTGGCCCAAGTATTCAGACTTGGGGGCTCGACGCACGAAGGGCAAGTGACGGTCAGTCTATCAGGAGGAAAACGAAGCCTTGGATGTCCTTGGCGTCGACTCGCGTATCTTCGTTGATGTCGGCAAGCATCCGGTCGCACACATCGAAGGGTGAACCGTCGTGATCCTCGGCGTAACCGTCCTCGTCGACGAGGGCCTGGACGAAGTGTGGTATGTCTCCGGTGTCCACCGTTCCGCTACAGTCGAGATCGCCGGGCTCATCCACATCGCCGCCCGGCAGGCGCAGTGCCGGATCGCCGAGAATAACGAACAACTCGAAATAGTCGCGTGTGTCCTCGTGCGACGGGCCGTAATCGGGATCGATCCAGAGGCCGTGCAATGCGGCATGCCAGGCTGGACCGACCTGCCATGTGTTGTCGTTGAGCATCGCGCTGAAGAAGTAATGCTCGAGCCGTCGTGATGGCTCCCACATGTCTGGTCCAACCGGCAGCAGCATCGTCGTTCCGATGAACACGGCGCCGCCCTTGTTCGCCTCGCGGATCCAGGTTTCGCCGAGACATTCTCCGCCCCAATGATTGAAACCCGCCGAGCTGCACGAGAACGCCAGCGCCAGTCCGTAAAGCCCCTGGTTTTCCAGGGCTTGTATATCAGCAACATCATAGGCCGGGTCCCACCAGGCGCCATGGCTGCTGTGACCGATGTACACGCAAAACAGCGAACCGGCGTTCAGGGCCGCAGTGATGTCGGCCGTGTCGCCTCCCTGATCCGCGTACACGCGCGTGCTCGCGAATCCGGCCGGATCGAGATACTGAGCGATGATCTCGTCATGAGTCTGGTTGGCGCCGGCGGAAGAATCGCTCGTTGCCAGCAGCGCCGCGCGCTTCGCATATGTGGGGTCGGGAAACACGCCGGCCTCGACCAACAGCGTTTTGTCGACGATCGCCTCGAGTTCCGCCTCGGTGTCAATCGCGAGACGTCCCAGGAATATCTCGGGATACCAGTCGTCGCCGGCGTCCATGCAGGCGTAGGGCAGGTCCGTAGGCGCGCCCATCGCGCCGCTGCCGGTCCAGTGAGGAATCGTCGTGGCTGTCGACGGGTCCGTGTCGCTGTCGCTGTCGCCGACGATCAGGACATAGCTGTCGTCGGTCGAGGAATACCAACCCTCGATGTAGGATTTGATTGCTTCTTTGGACGTGCCGACGGGGACGGCGTATGTCGTAACGTCGAAACCGCGTGCCGTTCGCGCGTCGGCCAAACGAGTCAGATGCGGCGACGCCGCGAAACCCTCGGCCGCCACAATCAGATATTTCTCCGCCGCAGGAGCCCTGGAGGACGCCATGAGGCACACGATCGCCACAGCCGCGATCATCCGCGCACCGAGAGCATGTTCGTTTTTCGCCATGATGCTGCAATCCCCTCGCATGTGTGTATCGGGTACGCCGTGAAAGCACGGACGCGCTTCCCGCCGCTCGCCGAACACCAGTATACTAAAACCGCCCGATATCTCAAGCCGCGTAGGGTGCGTCCCGGACGCACCTTTTCCTGCTGATCCGGTCCCACAGCGAAGCCGCCTCGTCACCGACCGGAATGATGAGCAAGACTACAAAACGAAAACAAGGAAAAGCCCCGGCCGCCGTCTCGCCTTGCCCGGGGCCTGGAGTTTGCACCCGTTTGCAGTCGTTCGCATTTTCTTTGCTGCAAACGCCCCCAAGCCAATCGCTGACTTCCTACGGAGACTTGGCGTACCGAAATGGTGGGTCTGGAAGCTGGGGTTGTCGGGCAAGGGCTGGTGTCGGATGGCAGGCAGCCCCCAGGCCGCCGAAGTCATGACCCTCGCGTGGTTCAAGGATCAGGGAATCGTGTGCCTGACCGAACGGTATGTCGGGTTTCATCGATAGTGGGAACCGCCGGATACGATGAGTACGTCCGGTGGCATGGGAAGACGGGCGCCGCGCGGCGCCCTCCTACCCGATTGCGATTCAACAAGCTCGCGGTCAATCGCCCTATTTCTTACCCGCTACGATGCCAAGGATGCCCAGGATCAGGGCGATCAGCGCCACACCGCCAAATACGACCCCGTGCCACATCCCGCGAGCGATGAAGTTCATGAACTCCGGCCAGACGCCCTGAATCTGCGCCGTCGCCGCCAAGCCGACGAGCGCCAGACCAAGAACGCCCATCAGGGCACAGAGGTTCATTGGCGTCTCGCCAGCGGTCGCCCCTGCCGCCACACGCGGCGCGGGGGCCATTGCTGCGACCGGCTCGAATGGCTGTTCCTCCGTAACCGCCGCCTCCACGCCGCTGTCCTCCACCGGCGCGTCCTCCATGGTCTCCTCCTCGGTGGCGGTTTCGGTGGCTTCCGATGGCGAAATTACCTCCAGGAGATCAGGATCCAGGCTCGTGTCGTCGCTCTCACGGGTCAGGTCGAGGAGGCCGCTCCCGCTGCCGACCGAGTCGAGTTCCTCGACGCTCGCGGCGATGTGCGTCTCGCCCATCGGGTCGGCGTCGATTTCGAGTTCGTCGTCATCAAACACGCTGATGCCGACTTTCTTGGCCGGCTGCTCGAATTCCTGTGCGGCGGCCTGACCGGCGACGGCCGTCTCCTCGGGCGACGCCTCGAGGCTGATGATACTGGACCCGGAAAGCCCCAGATCCGGAACCTCCGGCGCGATCTGCGCTTCACCCAGCTCCATGTCGAGGTCCGCGGGTCCCTCCACCTTTGGTGCCGCAGGCAGGTCTTCCGGAATATCGTCGATTGTCAATTCGGCGGGGGCAGCCTCCGCAGGGGCGCTCTCGACCGGTTCATCGTTCAGCAGTTCCAGTCCGGACGACGAATCCGCCAACTCCGACAACGCGGAGGCAAACGAATCCGCTTCCTCGCCGGGACCGAGGTCCTCGGAGGCCGCCAAGTCCACGATGCTGCTGCCTTCCTTGGCCGCGATCTGCTCGACCTCGGACTGCCTGTAATAGACGGCTTCGCCGTCGCGGGTCTCGCTCAACCGCCCTTCAGCTACCAAGCCGTTGACCTGCTCGACGGTCCTGCCAAGTCGTTCACACACTTCTTCCAATGTCAGGTAGTCGTTCGCCATTGCCACAGCTTCCTGCGCCTGCGGCGCCTAACCGGTCGGTCCGTCGGGTGACGGCCGGTACGGCGCCTTGCTTCTTTCACTGCTAACGTCGGCCACGGGGGGCCGGCGCTACGTTGTCTCAAACCGCGGACCCCGTCTCCCCTACCCCCGTGATGGTGCCCCCCATCTATCGGCTACGGCGGAAAGCCGGGGATGCTCGTGCCAAGGGCCTCGCCGTCGTCCTCATCGGACGTGACCCCACCCCCGTCGATGCGATCATTGATTCGATTTTGCCTATTCAACTCCGTCCTTACTTGGTCCAGCGTCGGTTCGTCGTTGCACCATTCCTCCAGGTTCCGGTCCCAACGAAACGACCGCGCGGCGACGAGTTTCAGCTTTCTGGTGCCCGGCAGATACTCATAACACCAGATGTTGCTCGTATCGACGTCCATCATGAACAAGCCATATTGGTTCTTGCTCAACTGGCCGGTAAACGCAAACACCCCACGAGCCCCCGCCATGGGCGCGTCGCCATAGGCGCGCTGGACCATGAACGCGTCCCCCGGCCTCACGACCAACACCGTGGCGATGATCGCCAACAATATCGCGATGATCCACAGCACCGTCTGACGCTGCTGCGGAACGGCCACCACCGCCGCTTCCGTCCTGCGCAATTGCTCCATTGGACGTATCCCTGGCTTGTTTTCCCCCAGCGCTCGTGCTCCCCACCACTCCATTATACGCCAAACGCGATCGGCCTCAAGCGCCAAGGCAAAAATGGAGCCTGAACAACAATTCCGGACGATCCGGCAAATGACCGCTAATCGACCCCGTTCTAGGATAAATCCGATTATATGACTCCGCCATCCTGAGAATCTTCGCGGCGATGGCGCGTTCAACAGCCGGGCCGGGGCGGGTATACTGCCCTGCTATGGCCGCCCGATCTGACGACCCGTCGCTCCGATGGTCCACGCGCACCATCCCGCCGCCCGGTAATACCGAGGCGCTGCGGCGCGGGGTGGCTGATCGACCGGGCGCCGTCATGCTCGAATCCGTCGCCCGGGACACCCCGGCTGGGCGGTATTCCATCTTCGGGTGGGAACCCATCCGAGTCATCACGGTTCAGAATACGCCGGCTACTGATCCATTTGCGGTGTTGACGAGAGCGTGGCGGCCGTGGTGCCAGCTTGATCCCGCCCCAGATCTACCGTTTGTCGGCGGGTGGATCGGCACGATCGCCTATGAAGCGGGCCGTTTCATCGAGCCGCGCGCCTATCAACGACACGCACCGGCGTACCCCCAGGCCGGTCCCCCTGGTCGGCATTCCGGCCTCGGCCTGCTGCCGGTGGCACATTGGGCGCTGTTTGACACGGTGCTGATCCATGACGCACACGAAGGCCGTTGGATCGCCGCGGGCCTCGATCTGCCGCCGAAGCTCGGCGTCGCAGGCAGGCCGCCTATCGTCGCCCGCTTGGATGCCCTGGAACGGTTCGTCGCAAGCTCGGGCGCCGGCGCGCCGGCGCATAAGGACCGTCAAGCCGTTTCAGCGGAAGGTCGAAACCGATGGAACGTCTCCCGAGACGCCTACCTCGCCAAGGTCGAACGCACGCTCGAATACATCCGGGCCGGCGACATTTTTCAGGCCAATATCGCCCGATGCCGCCGCATCGACGTCGCCGGCCGCCCGATAGATATATACCAACGTCTATGTGAGGCCAATCCCGCCGCATACGCCGCGTATCTGGACATCGCTGGATTCAGAGCCGAGGCGTGTCGCCATCGGAGCCGGGGCGTGTCGCCCCGGACCGGCTCGACACGAGCCGGCTCTGACGTTCGACACGAGCCGTCAGACACATCCGCATCCGGGCACACCGATCCGATTGGCCCCCCGATCTCCGCCGCCGTGCTATCGTGCTCGCCTGAGCTGTTCCTCCGATTGCGCGGACGGGACGTGGTCACGCGTCCCATCAAAGGCACACGCCCGCGCGGCGGTTCTCCGTCTTCCGATGCGGCCGCTCGGCAGGCCCTGGCCCGAAGCGAGAAAGACCGGGCCGAGCTGAACATGATTGTCGATCTCCAACGTAACGACCTCGGCCGCGTTTGCGAGTTCGGTACCGTCCGCGTCGCACACGAAGGCGAATTGGAGACGCACCCGACCGTCTTCCACCGCACGGCGACCGTCATCGGCCGGCTGCGACCGGACGCCGACGCGATCGACCTATTGCGGGCGACCTTCCCCGGCGGGTCCGTCACCGGCGCGCCCAAGGTCCGGGCGATGCAGATCATCAACGAATTGGAGCCCGACCCGCGCGGGCCGTACTGTGGTGCGATCGGCTATGTCGGCCTGAACGGCGACATGCAGCTCAGCCTTGCGATCCGAACCATGACCGTTGTCGAGAACCCGGAAACCCGCCGTTTCTCAGCATTCCTGCACGTCGGCAGCGGCATCGTCGCCGACTCCGTTCCCGAAGACGAGTACGCCGAACTCCAAGCCAAGGCCGCCGGCATGTTCGAGGCCCTCGGGGTGACGGCCGACCAGCCGGCAACGGAACGGCGGCCGGCCGCCGATCACGAATCCTGCAAGATCGCCGCCCAACCCCCATAACCGTCAATCCCCAACCGACAATCACGAACGACGAACAACGAATAACGAACAACACGCCACCTATGACCACAAAGAAACAAAACGTCTTCCTGAACGGTCGAATCGTTCCCGCTGACGAGGCCCGCGTCTCGGTCTTTGACGCCGGATTCACACACGCTGCCGGCTTTTTCGAGACTATGCGCGTTTACAATGGGCGAATCATGCGATTCGCCGATCACCTCGATCGGCTGGCGCATTCCGCGGCGGCACTTGAAATGCGGATCGACCTGGCACGCGATGCCATCGAACGCGGCATCCATGATCTGCTCGACGCGAACGGCCTTGCCGATGCCAGATTGCGCCTGACTGTCACGCCGGGCCGCGTCCCGCAGTCGCCCGATGCCGCCGGATCGCCCCCGCAACCCACGATCCTGATCACGGCCGAGGAGGTCCGGCCATACCCGGCCGAGCTGTACAAATCGGGCATGCGCGTCTGCATCTGCCCCTACAAGCAAAGCCGCCTCAACCCGTTGGCGGGGCACAAGACGCTGGCCTACTTGCCCCGCTTGCTCGCCATGAAGGATGCCGCTGAGCGAAAATGCCACGAGGCCTTGTGGTTCAATACCGAGAACCAACTCGCCGAGGGCTCGGTCTGCAATGTCTTCATCGTCAGCGACGGGACGGTCGTCACGCCGCCGGTCGACACGCCCGTGCTGCCCGGCATCGTCCGCAAGACCGTCATCGAATTGGCCAAGGCCAACGACATGTCCGTTGACGAGCGTCCCATCGACATCAATGCGCTGCTGGCATCCGACGAAGTCTTCCTGACTGGCAGCATCCTCGAGGTCATGCCCGTGACGGCCATCGAAAAGCACACCGTCGGCGGTGGCACGCCGGGCGAAGTGACAACCCGATTACGAAGCCTGTACGCCGAACTCGTGGCGAAGGAAAGCGTATAGAGGCGTCGAAACGTCGAGACCTTGGGACGTGTATCGATGTTTGAATGGCTATAGTGGTTTGCCTGTTTTCGTAGCGGCCGACGCCCCTGTCGGCCGCCGAAAACCGTTGGTATTCAACGTCCGACACGGGGGTCAGACGCTACATTTTCTTCAAGACCGCGCTAAGTTCGGGGTTTCGGTGGGGGCTTGTCGTCCACGAGCCACAAGTAGGCCAGTCTCGGTCTCACGCTGGACGGCAGGATGATGCATACGATTGCTCGTGCGAGCGGTCGCCCGACCGCGACGCCTGCCAAACCACCGAACAGTTGCACCCCAATGTGAGCCCCCATGTACTTCAGCCCCCAACCGAATAGATGCGGGGCTTCCTGTTGCCAGATGCCCGCGACGATGCCGCCGGCGGCGATGGGCAGGGCGCACACGAGTCCCAAATAAGCGATTCGGCGCCAATGTGGGAAAGCGACGACGGCAAACCAGCTCGCCGCAAAGGCCGTCACGAATGAAATCGCCATGATTAGAGCGATGAAGAATTCGTAGTGGGGGTAATTTTCCCTAATTTCCAGCGGTCCCAGGTTGCCGCTGTATGTCGTAATCGTCCTGTTTCCAATCTGCTGTGTTGTGTAGTCGCCCCAGATGGTGAGTTCGTCCAGCGTCGCGTAGCTCAACGCGCCTTCGGCCAGGCCCAGGTTGGCAATCACGGCGATGGCGAACAGGATCCACGTTGCCAGTACGACCGTTGTCGCCCGGTTCAGCCACGGCCGCAGGACGGTGGCGGCATCGTTGGCCGACTGAAAGCGGCCGCACTCCGGGCAGCGAACAACGGGGATGCCTGTGTGTTCATCAGGCCAGACTGGAAGCGTGCGGAGGTTGTAGCCGCAGCCGCCGCAGAAGCGATCCAGATCGATGCAACCGCGCGGCCTGTCGCGTGCCTCGCGTCGGGCGGGGGGCGGCTCCAATGTGGACTGAGCAGTGTCTTTCATCATCGCTGGTGTGCGGCAGGAATCATCGCCGATTCGTGCCGAGGATCAGAGCCGGCTCGTGCCGAGCCGGTCCGGGGCGACACGCCCCGGCTCTGATGGCGACACGCCCCGGCTCAGACTGCGCGGTCATCGGATTCTCAAACAGGTTCTCGGTGGGTATTGCTTCTGGCAGGTGTTTTATTCGGCCGAGTTGCGGATTGGTGGACGCTTTCCATGTATGTGAACGCCATTCACATTTCACGTCGGCCACGAGGGGCCGACGCTACGCGTAGGCTCGCGCTATGTGGATTGCGGGGTTATGCACGACAAACGGCAGCTTGAAAGCATCAAGCCGACGGTCGGGCTGTGGCGGGGCCGTGTCGGAGGTGTCATACTGTGCGATGCTTCGGCGTTCACACGGCTGACTCGGCCGTGGCACTCGCTTGGCGAAATGCCAAGATACCGCGATCAGGAGTTCCGTCCGCATGACCCGAACACGCCATAGGCATACCGTCGACTCCCTGTGTGAGGTTATGGGCCGGATCGCACCGATCCGGGCTGCGGCCGAACGCGACAATGTCGGCCTGCTCGTGGGCGACTCGGCGTGGCCGATGAAGCGGATTCTGCTCACCATCGACCTGACGGGCCCCGTCCTGGACGAAGCCCGGCGGGGCAAGTTCGACGCGATTCTGTCGTATCACCCGACGATCTTCCGGCCCGTCTCGCGGATGGTGCCCGACCGGACCGAGCAGGCGGGTATTGCCGCCGAGGCCCTGGCCTCCCGCATTGCCGTCTACTCGCCGCACACGGCCTTCGATGCGGCCGTCGGCGGGGCCAACGATTGCCTCGCCGAGCGGTGCGGTCTGGCGGACACGCGGCCGTTCGCGGCCGCGGCCATCGGCCGGAGCGAGTGCAAGCTGGCCGTGTTCGTGCCGGTTGCCAACGTGGACCAAGTGGCCGAGGCGGTTTTCCAGGCCGGCGCCGGTCGGATCGGTGACTACGAGAAGTGCAGCTACCGGCTCCGCGGCGAAGGGACGTTTTTCGGCACGGACGCCACTGATCCGGTCGTCGGCAGGAAAGGCCGGCTTGAACGCGTCGAGGAGATTCGCATGGAAGTTGTCTTTCCGAAGGCGAGCCTGGCTGACGTGGCCGCGGCGGTCCGACGGTCGCACCCGTACGAGGAACCGGCGTTCGATGTTTATCCATTGGAAACGCTGCCGGATGGTCGGATCGGTCAGGGCCGGATCGGTCGATTCAAGAAGGCGATCACGTTGGGTACACTCGCCCGCCGACTCACCCGCGAGACCGGTGCCGCGAATGTTCAGATCGTCGGAAAGGCGTCGCGAAAGCTCGGCCGCGCGCTGGTCTGCGTCGGGATGGCCGGTTCGATGCCGTTCGAGCTTGCCGACCCGCCGTGCGGTCGCGGCGATGTCGTCATCACCGGCGAAATGCGTCACCACGACGCCTTGCGCATCCTTCGTTACGACGCGATGGCTATCTTGCTGGGACATTGGGCGAGCGAACGGCCGGCGCTCGCGCCGCTGGCGGCCAGGCTGAAAAATGCGCTGCCCGGAGTGAGTGTCAACGTCAGTCGTGCCGACTACGATCCTTTCAAGCCGGGATGATGTCGAGAGCCTATCCCGGTAGCTTTGTGGCACTGCCATCTCGACAGTGTCCGCACAGACAGGTAGCGATAACTCCGATTCAGTTACCGGCCCAAATATAGCAGCTCATGGTTGGGTGTGACCGAATCCAAGCGGCGGCCTCACGCTCCTGTGGCGCCGGCGTCTAGCCGGTGATCCCACCGGCGAGACGCCGGCGCCACAAGCAAACGTCAAATGCCTTAGCTGCCCCTTCGGAGCAACCAACGGATTGGAACGCCGACATCGAGAAGAAAAGCTTTACGGCCAGCGAAGAAACGAGTAGTACAACACACGCTCCAACAGGTTCTTAGGTGCGGCAGCTGCCATAAGCGGCCGATGAATCCTGGCTAGTGGGTCGCGTTGGACGTGCCGGCGTGGTGCGTGAAAGGTCCGCGATCCCGATTTTGCCCCGGCGAAACGATGTCCGATACACCAAATGAGAGGAATGCACGATGGAAATGTCTGATCTTAGTAGCGACTTCGGTCTCGACCACGTCGGCCTGAGCGGGCTCGAGAATGTGTATTGGAACTTGGCAACACCGGCGCTGTACGAACACGCCGTCCGCCGGTACGAGGCGCATATCTCGCACCTCGGCCCGATGGTCGTCAACATGGGGCAGCATACAGGACGAGCCGCCAAGGACAAGATCGTCGTCGATGACCCGCAGACGAGCGGCGACATCTGGTGGGGCAAGGTCAACGTCAAGTATCCCGAAGCCCGATTCGATGCGCTCCACAAACGCATGACGGCGTATTTGCGCGGCAAGGAAGTGTTCGTGCAGGATTGCTTCGCCGGTGCCGATCCGCGATACAAACTGCCCGTTCGGATCATCAACGAATTCGCGTGGCACAATCTGTTTGCTCGCAACATGTTCATCCAGCCGGACCGCGATTCCGCCACGATCAAGTCCTTCAAACCCGAGTTCACCGTCCTGCAATGTCCCGACTTCCACGCCGATCCGGACCTGGACCAGACGCGCAGCGGGACGTTCGTCGCGCTGAATCTCGCCAAGCGGCTGATCCTGATCGGCGGCACCGCGTACGGCGGCGAGATCAAGAAATCGATCTTCACGGTGCTCAACTACATCCTGCCCGGTCGAGGCATCATGTCCATGCACTGCTCGGCCAACGTCAGCAGGAGCGACCCCAAAGACGTGGCCATTTTCTTCGGGCTTTCCGGTACGGGGAAAACCACGCTGTCGGCGGATCCGAACAGGATGCTCATCGGCGACGACGAGCACGGCTGGTCGGACGACGGCATCTTCAATTTCGAGGGCGGCTGCTACGCCAAGGTGATCAACCTGTCGTCCGAGTCGGAGCCGGAGATATACGAGTGTACACGCCGGTTCGGGACGATTCTCGAGAATGTCGCCCTGGATTCCGCCACTCGCTCGATCGACCTCAACGACGCCACTGCGACGGAGAACACCCGCGCGTCATACCCGCTGACGCACATTCCGAACATCGTGCGATCGGGCATGGCTGGTCATCCGAGGACCGTGGTGATGCTCACGGCCGACGCCTTTGGCGTGCTGCCGCCCATCGCCAAGCTGACCCCCGATCAGGCGATGTATCATTTCATCAGCGGCTACACGGCGAAGGTCGCGGGAACGGAAGCCGGCGTTACCGAACCGACCGCCACGTTCAGTGCCTGCTTCGGCGCGCCCTTTATGGCCCGACACCCGTCGGCGTACGCCGAGCTGTTGGCGGAGAAGCTCAAGACGCACAAAGCCGATTGCTGGCTCGTCAACACCGGCTGGACCGGCGGCCCCTACGGCGTCGGCTCGCGAATGAGCATCAAGGTCACGCGGGCGCTGCTGAACGCCGCGCTCGACGGCTCGCTGAACGACGTGCCGACGAAGGCGGATCCGATCTTCGGCTTCCACGTGCCGCAGAGGGCTCCAGGTGTGCAAAGCACCGTGCTCAATCCGCGTAGCACCTGGAAAGATCCCGCGGCGTACGACAAGCAAGCCCGGAAACTGGCCGCCATGTTCGAGAAGAACTTCGAGCAGTTCAAGGACGGCACGCCGAGTGAAGTCCTCGCCGCCGGCCCGAATGTGAACGGTGGCAAGGTCAATGAGCTTGCCGGCAGTTGCTAGAACAGCTAGCGAATGAGCGTGGCGGTTGGGCGCCCCATCCTTTCTGAAAGGAAGGATGGGGCACACGCCACGAAGTGCGCAGCGTCTGCCCCCTGCGGTCGACGTCAACCGATTCCGTCGTTTAGCCGCGACCCGCAGGAGAGCGCGCTCTCCACGCGCTCCCCTGCGGGTCGCGGCTAAACAGCCTCCACGCGCTCGTCCGGACTCCCTCCTCGATCGTCCTTACTGTGTTGCAGCAAAACAGAACGATGGCCGCCGAAACTGTCGCGGCACCTTGGGCGCACCCCAATATTCGGACCTCACCCCGTACTCCTGGTAATAGCGATGGAATCATTTTGCGGACCGTGGAAATATGGGCCGCCGGCATGGAAAAACGCGGAGGAGGATGCATATCGTATCATAGATGTGCAGACGACCATGGATGTGTAGATGACCACGACGGAACCCGCGATCGCCGCGACGATTCACGCGGGAGCATTGGGTAGTGTGTTTGAAGATTGGCGCCATCTGTGGGGGAGCGGCGATGGAGGGATTGAAGGGCGGGCAGATCTCCGAACTGTTGTCGAGCGAAATCGCTCGGTTCATGGACGCCGCGATAAAGCGAGGCGATTCCAACCTATACCATAACCGACGTTCCACGGTGCGGCATCACCGTACTTGGCCGCTGTTTGTCGCAAGGATGGACGCCGAGGATACGGGCGATCTAAACGTCACACTCCGCGACATCTCACTGCAAGGAATCGGCTTCTTGTGCGATGCCGGCTTTCCGGTCGGGTGCGTGCTCGGTATCAAGCTGTTCTGGTCGGAGCCGAACGCGCCGAGGGTACCTGCGATCGTCCGCCATAATCAGATCACGTTGGAAGGTACATTCGTCGGAGCCGAATTTGCCGTCAACGATCCGGAGGCCTGCGCGTTGATCGAGAAGAACCTGCCAAGCTGGTATGGGTAGTGCTCTGTCGCTCGTCCATTGATGGATCCAGTTGGATGCCACGGGCTGCTTGTCTGCCCGCGAACACTGACGGGCGAGCCGTCAGTGGCACCCATTTATTTGAGCCGCGACAGGGCAGTAGGCTGCGTGGCCGGCAGCGGGTGGAGCCTGACGGCCGTGAAGGCAAACACAATGAGCGCGGGCGAGGGCTTCAACGGTCCGTCTCTCAGTCCGAAGATTCACGGCCGACATTCGCAGGATTCGATGTGTCTCCCGGCGCCGTATCGGGCGATTCCGCGGCCCGTGGCGCGTCTCGATAGAGCCCCAACGAAAGACCGCGTAGCCTAACCTCTCCGTAGGCCCTTTTCTGCCTGAGATCGCCCACGGCGCGAATGAGTTCCGCCAGCGTGTCGTTCAATACCTCGAATCGTTCCTCAGTTGTGCGTCGGAGATCATCCGTTGCACGTCGGAGATCAGCGAGGCTTTGGGTGACGCACTCGTGGCGTTCCTTGGCCAGATTCCGTTCTTCACCGAGTTTGCCGTCGATAACCGTGAAGCGTTCGCCCGCCAGATGGACCTCGTTGCTGAGCTTGGTGTCCAGAACGTGGAATCGTTCTTCCTCCAGTCGCGCGAGTTGAGCGTCCTCGTCTCGTTGCTGAAGCCGCCTGAAATGTTCGTGAACGTCGCCGGCGGAGGTCGTCATTTTCTCCGGCACAGCCGGCAGATCGTTCGGGACCGCAGCCAACAATGCTCTGTAGAGCTGCTTCTGGGACGCCGTGGCCGCTTCGTCCTCGAAGAAGTCTTCCGTCGAATGCCGATGGTGCTGCAAGTTCCCAACGCACTCCCCATAGGCAGGGTTGAGCGACGGCGCTCTCTCAAAGACCAAGCCTGCGGATTCCAAGAAGCCGACTACCGCGTCTACCGTTACTTGCGGGCCGTCCACGAAATCCTCATAGCGCACGCACATGCGCGGCAGGCCCTCGGTGTGACGCAGAGCCGCACGCATGTATTCTTCCCACAGCAGGTAGCACGACGCACGCGGGAATCGATTGCGCCGGTAAAGCGACAACCAGATGTCCATGGGGTTCCGCAGGCTGATCAACCCAACAGGTGATGGCAGACTCGCCAGCCAGGCGGGCAGCGTGACCGTCAGTCGGGGATCCTTCCAAAGCCAACTTCTGCCTGTCTTCAACCAGGGCGCCACACACGCTTCGATTCGCTCTGTCAGCTCCGACTCCAGTCGTCCAGCCGGCAGCGCCCCAATTGGCGGAGCGCACCATGAACCGCCATAGGCATCGAGAATGTCGTCGTTGAGTTTGGCGATATATTCCGGCTCCCAGTAGCCCCGCCTGTTATCATGGCTGGGCTTCATCAGCTTGTCTTCACGATCCATCGGCACGCCGCACAGATTCGCCACGCGTGCCAACAGCGACGTGCCGCTCCTATGCATGCCGAGGATCAGCACGACCGGAGCCGCCGCGGAATGGCTGGCGAGCTGATCCTGAGATCGCACCGAGTTATCGCCTGCCGGTTCGCTCATGCAAGTCCTCATCTGGAGACCTGTGACCGGAGATCCCCGTCTGGTGTTTCGTTACTGCTCAACTGGTGGGTGCCACGGGAAGCTTGTCTGCCCGTGTCCACTGGCGGGCAAGCCGCCAGTGGCACCCTTGTATGTTGGCAATCCATCGTCTCGGCCGTGCCGGAGCACACCATGGCGGTTTGCCTGCTTTCGTGGCGCCGACGCCTCTATCGGCCGGCAGAAACCGTTGGTATTCAACGTCCGACACGGGGGTCGGACGCTACAGTTGTCCTGAATCCGTTCCAGTATGACAACGTTAAGTCTTCCGAGCAACGTCCAAAGAGTGCCCGAGCAAGGTCGGGGGCGCTTAGATTCAGGCGGCACTCACTTGAGCCGTCATGCTAGACGGCTGACACCGTCCGCGACGCCAAGCGCTGCGGGCCGGACATCGGCGAGTGCTCCACACCATATTTGTCCCGCAGCCACTGCGTGTAAAGTTGCAGGTGTAACCGTGCCTCGTCTCTGTGGCAGTATCGCTCCGCCGTTTCGAGTCCGGCCCCCCGCAGCCGCGAGCGCAACGCGTCGTCGCGAAGAAGCGCCAGGATCGATTTCGCCATTGCCTCGTTGTCGCGCGGGCGGACCATCAGGCAGTTTTCGTTGTCACGTGCGTATTCATTGACGCCGCCTTCGGACGTCAAGACACATGCCGTGCCACAAGCCATCGCTTCCAGTCCGGGCCGGCCGAAACCTTGGAATAAGGATGAATCGATCAACACGTCACACGAGCTGACCAGTTCCGCGACCTTGTTCAGGTCCTGGATTCGCCCCCCATTGACATTCGGGAACGGCAAATCCCCGGGCATGTTTTCGTCCGGCGTTCCGAAGAAAACGAACACCGCGTCCGGTCGCTCGGCGTGAACCAGCTTGAACGCCTCGACAGCCTCGCGGAAGCCGCGCCGCTCGTCGTGGGGCCTGGCGATGGACAGGACCCGCGGCGGATCGCCGAGCCGGCTTGATGCAGTGCGATTCCGGAAGACGCCCAAATCCAATCCGATGTGAACCATATCGCAGGGCACGCCGTGTTTGGTTTCGATCAGATCCTTCAACCAGCGGGACTTCACGATTCTGTGTTCGGCCATCGCGTAGGTTCGCTCGGCCGACCGGCGGTGAAGGAGGTCCCTCTCCGGATAGAAGTAGACCTCGTAGTCCTGCACAAAATAGACCGAGACCACATCATGTCTCGCGCGCAATCGGCGGAGATACTCGTGTGCCGTCGTCCAATATGTCGCGACGACCACATCGCTTGGTGGAAACAGGCGGATCAGTTCGTCCGTGTTCGGGTAGACGAGCGGCTGGCAAGGTAGGCCGAAGCGCTCCGGCTCCAACTCCTCGCATTTGGTGACCAGCTTGACGTCGTGCCCCTCCAGGACCATCTCGCGGGCCAGTTGAACCACCGATGTGATGCCGCCGCAGATCGGTATGTCGTCCGCCAGCATGAACGTGATGCGAAGCCCGTTTCCCGGCGGCATGCCTGTGATGTACGGCCGCGTCGGGTATCGCACTTCGCGCTGTGTCGGATCGAGCCGCGTGCGTGGGCGGCGGTTGGCGTGCCGCAGGGCCTTTGACCGAGCCCCCGTTCTGAAGGAAACCGCCGCATCGCGGCGACGAGGTCTGTCGAGCCCCCCGTTGCCGCCGCCCCCGCTGAGGTATCGCTGGTGCCATTGATGCGCCGCACGCTCGACGGCGCAGGTCGTCACGGGCTCCCAGTCTTCCTTGCGCACCGTGTGCTGTAGGAGACGATCCCGCATGTATTGCAGTGGATTGCGATTCAGGTAGTTGTGGTAGTCGCGGAGGTAGGCTTCCTCCCAGCGCGCGTCGAAAATTTTCCGGTTTTTCCGATACCGGTCCAGCCACGTGCCGAACGAGCCGCAGCCCTTGTGATAGACAAAGGTATCGTCGGCCGCCACCACACGAAGGCCCGCCTCCGTGTACCGCATGCACAGGTCGGATTCTTCGCAGTACCCGCGACCGTACACCTCGTCGAACCCGCCGAGCCAGTCGAGGTAATGACGCTTGATCAACATGCAGAAGCCGACGGCCGTCGTGATGTCGGGGTATTGCCGTCGCGACCGTTGTTCCACTTGGAGGGCGGTGGTCATCATGTTCAAGCCCGGCGGCATCTGAACCGACAGATTGACGCACATGTTGCTCAGCGGATTGACGATGGCGATCTTCGGATCACTTTCGGCGCAGCGAACCATCTTCGCCAGCCAATCCGGCGTGACCATCACATCGGTGTTAATGAGGCAGACGTATGGCGATCGCCCGAGCGACATGCCGCGATTGCACGCCTTCACGAATCCGAGGTTTTCCTCGTTTTGGCGCAGCTCGATGCGGTCGTCCCCCTCGACCATCTGCTCCAGATTACGATAGGTGGCATCGTTGCACGAGTCATCGATGAGAATGACGCGATAGGGGTGACGCGTGTAGCGGCGCAGACTGCACAGCAAGTCCTGGACGTAGTTCAGGCCTTCGTAGACGGGCACCACGAGGTCACACACATCGCGGTCCGATCGGGGACCTGTTGCCGATCCTGTTGCGGCACTGGTTTCCGGCTGGTGGTCGACCACCGGCGAGACGCCGGTGCCACAGTTGTCTGTGCCACAGACGCCGGTGCCACGGATGCCGGTGTCACGGATGTCCACGACCAGCATCGCGTCATCAACCGATGTCGTGTCAGGCCTTCCGCCGCGACTCGACGCCGCCAACGAGGCTGGCACCGAG
Source organism: Phycisphaerae bacterium (assembly GCA_030593565.1). Taxonomy (GTDB): domain Bacteria; phylum Planctomycetota; class Phycisphaerae; order UBA1845; family UTPLA1; genus JAFGQA01. The sequence continues at coordinate 19,956 of JAUVGW010000021.1, forward strand.
TCCCCATCCTCGGGCAGATCGCAGAATGCCAGCTCCCGCTTCATCCGCTCGAACCAACGGCTCAGGCAGATCAGTTCCCACAGCGGGCGAGCCACGTTGACGTTCATGTCCACGTGCGCGATCAGGAGGGCCTCCAACGCGGTGCGATCGAACAGGCCCGTGTCCTCGAGCGTCGAGCCCAACACCGACTCCCGTGCGAAACCTTGGAGCGAACCCCGAAACCATTCGTATAACGGCACATTGAAGCCGTGCTTCACACGGTCCACCATCCGATTCGGAATGATGCCCTTGACCGCGTCCCGCAAGATCAGCTTTCCGTGCTCCGGGCCGATCTTGAACCGTCCCGGCAGTCGATAGGCGAATTCCACGATTCGATGATCGAGAAACGGGACCCGGCCTTCCAGCGAGTGGGCCATCGTCATCTTGTCGAGCTTCGGCATCAGGTCGTTGGCCAGCCACACCTTCGTGTCCAGCGCCAATGCCGCTTGAATCGCAGACGCCTTGGCTTGCCCGGCCATCGCCGATCGCTCGATTCGTTCGGTAAACCCGTCCATCCGCTCGGCGTCCGGCCGCCGATCGGGGTGCAACATGTTCCGGATGAACAGCGGGTCCAATGCGTATGGGAAGTTCGAAATCGGACTGACGAAGTCGTTCCGAGGACCGGGCACAAACCGGCCGAGCCGCTGGCTCAGCGCCCGGCTGAACGACGCCCATTCCCGCAAACGATCGGGATCGTGTGTCGAATCGGCCCGCTCCCGCGAGCCGGGCCGCCCCTGCGAGCCGGGCCGTCCCTGTGAGCCGGGCCGTCCCCGGCCCGGTCCATTCAACACAAACGGCCGATAGTAAGGATATCCCGCGAAGACCTCGTCCGCCCCCTCGCCCGTCAAGACCACCTTGACTTCCTTGGCCGCCGCGCGCGACAGCAGGTACGTCGGCAGCATCGCCGGGTCCGCCACGGGCTCGTCCATCGCCCAGGAGAACTCGTCCAGGCTACCGATGATCTCCTGCTCCGAGAAATCGATCGTCAGGTGCTGCGTGCCCAGTTCCCGCGCCAAGTGTTCGAAGTACGGCGATTCGTCACAGTCCGGATTTCCGGGAAAGGCAATGGAAAACGTTCGCAGGGCGTGGTCTGACAACTTCGCCATCATGCACGCGATGATGGCTGAATCCAGGCCGCCGCTAAGAAAACAGCCGATGGGCACGTCGCTCATCATCTGGCGCTGGATCGTGTCCCACAGCAGCGAGCGAAGCGCCTCCGTCCGCTCCGTCAGGTCGGCTCCGTCATCCTCGCCCTCGTTCGGGAAATCCCAGTATCGTTCGGTCGAGACGTTGCCGTTGTCCCATTCCAGAAAATGCCCCGGCGGCAGCTTCCGGACGCCTGACAACAGCGTCTGGTCTGTCGGCGTGAACTGATATGCCAAGTAGCCCCACAGGGCCGTTTCATCGATCTTGGCGCGAACCAGCCCGCTGAGCGCGAGCGATCGCACTTCAGACGAAAACGCGAACCGCCCGTTGCGATCAACAAAATAGACCGGCTTGACCCCCAGCCTGTCGCGGCACACGTAGGCCTTGCGCCGCCTTCCGTCCCACACGCAGAAGCCATAGATGCCATTCAGCCGCTCGCACAGGCCGCGAATCCCCCAGGCCCTATAGCCGTGCAGGACTACCTCCGTGTCACACTGTGTGCGGAACGTGTGTCCCAGGCCCTCCAGTTCCCGTCGCAGGTCCTGGTGGTTGTAGCATTCGCCGTTATAGACGACATGGATGTCCCCCTCGTGGCTTGACATCGGTTGATGGCCGCCGTCGACGTCGATGATGCTCAAGCGGCGCATCCCAAGCCCGACGCGGCCATCCACATGGCATCCACGGTCGTCCGGCCCACGGTGGGACAATGCGTCCACCATTCGATCCAGACGCCGCGGCGAGACCGGCTCGCGCGAGTCAGCATTCAGGATGCCTGCAATTCCACACACGACCGGTTGCTTACTCCCAGCCGGCGGCTATTGGTCGACTCGCCTGCGAAATGCCTTTGCCTGTTCCTCGTCGAGCGCAGAGTATGCCGCGACGGCGCGATCCACCACATGCTCGCTCTGCTGGTCAGGTTGCGGGCGTCGCAGCCTGGCCGCGTTGCGCATGCGACGGAGGACATTCAAGAATCGCCAGCCCCGCGTTGATTCCATCGCATTGATCAGCCGGCGCGCATCATCAAGTTCGCGACGGACATGTAGCAACGCCTGATCGAGTTGCCCGTTTGCATCGAGGAGATTGGCGTTCTCGGTCTTGAGCCGCTCGTTCTCCTGCCACAAGGCTTCGCACTCGGCTTCAGCATCTTGAAGGTCGTCCACGAGCGCTCGGAGCCGATGCTCGTATTCTGTGGCGTTCTCGGATCGAGCGGCGACGCTCCCGGCCGCCGCTGCGCTCCCGGCCGCCTGCAATGCCGTTGTTGCTTCTGCCATCTTCTCGCTCAGCGTGCTTACCGCCGCCAACAACCGCTCCTCGGGCCTTGTCACGGTTTTCCCTCCCACGACCAATTTGGTGCCGGACTCCGCGACGCCGCGCAACGATTCTCGCTCGTTTGACATGATCCGTGATTCAGGCATCTCCGCCTCACTCTCCCCGGAAACGGCAAACTCCGGCCGCGCTCGCCGACACGACGGATCGGCGCCCACCGCTTCCGACTCGCATTGTCACAACACATTCTGATGAATGCAAGGCGGTTGCCCGTCCAGGTCGCCTTTCGGGTGTACGTCACGATTGCAGGTAGGTTTCACCCTCCTCGGAATAAGAGCCTCCGACCCAGTGAGCCGACTCGCCTCAAGCCGGTCTTTCTGTCGGTGGGTTCATCCCAGCAGTCATTCGTACCCCCTGGGCGGCAAAACCGGCTTGTGACAAGCCAACTCCGTGGGCCGGGCAGTACCGCCACTGTCACCCCGTTGGCGAATACACAAGCAGGCCGGCTCCGGATGCTAGCCGCCAAGCGCGGTCTGGAGCGTCGTCCAAAACCCCGCTACGACGTTCGCGTAGCTTGTAAGCACCATGTCGGTGATGGTGCGGCCGGTTGCGCCGGCCGCCTGGAAGACCGCATTGCCCGCAGCGTTGTCACACCCGATCACGCCTGCGAAGGCCGCGACGGCCATCGTGCGGGCGAGCCACTTTCGTGTAGATGCGCCGGCTGATCGCCGACCTCGTTGGGCTGTCAATGCAGACATGCCAATTGATCTCCTGTTAACTCAAGACGGTTCCTGTTGTCCGCGGACAATGATACTCGTCAAGACGCCGTGCCGGGTCGCGGTCTGTCCGGCCTGAGCAGCATCTCGTCTTCGCCGCCGAAGTGCGGGTCGTGGCAGGTCGTACATCGCTCGACGCCTTCCACCCCGTGGGCTTCCTCGCTCAGGTCCGCCGGGTCGTCGTGGCAGTCCGCGCAGAGCGCCGCGGCCGACCGCGTCAGCAGGCTGGTCAGCTTGCTCCGATGCAACTGGTGGCATGACAGGCATTCGCCGTCGCTGACGACGGAATGCGCCACCTCGTCGCTGAAATAGCGAGAATGGCATTCGCCACACGCGTCGGTCAGGTTGTCCAGCCCGGGCATCTTGGCGGATGAATCGTGACATTCCGCACACATATCGCGGGCATACGGCTCGTGGACCGACGCGTACGCGCTCGGCGGCAACTTGATATCCGGCCGCGCCGTCGCATCGGTGGGTTCGGCGTTCCGCGAGGCGGTTTCTGCCTGCGTCTCCTCGGGAATCTCGAAGAAAAAGTGCTTCGCGTTGTCGCGAGCGGCCTGGGAACAGCCCAGCACAACCACCAAGCCGACCGGCACAATATACGCTACGAAGATCGAAAGCCGCCGTTTCAGGAATTCACAGGGCTTGCGCACGGGAACCTCTCCACGCTTGAGTCCGGCGAAGGCGGACTGGTTGCACAACAATGGCATACTCTACACGCTGCCGCCGGAAGATCAATACCGGCAAATCCGAGACCCGTCCTGCACTGGCCGGCAATCGGTTTCGTGCTCGAAACCGATCTCCGCCATGGCAGACGGCCATCAACCGGTAGTGGTTCACTTTGAGTGCCACTGGCGGCTTGACCGCCAGTGCCGACACTGGCAGCAAGCTGCCAGTGGCACCCGTCGATCGATCAAAGTGAACCACTACCCATCAACCGACATTCTATTGCCAACGAGCCATTCATCGGCTATATGGAGGTCTGCCGATCTTCTGAGGGGGAGATATTTTGTTTGGGGGAGGCGAACGGGTGTTAGAGCATGGGGCCTGTCGAGAGGTGCGCGATGGGTGGCGTGGTAAGAATGGAACGAAACGGGTACTTGTTGCCGTCGATCCTGATAGCGATCTGTTTTTGGGGAGGGGGGCTCGCCGGGATAGCCGTGGCAGACGATGCCGCCGGTACTGCTACGGGCGATGGTGAAGTTGGCGCTGCTGAGGGCGAGGCATCAAGCGAGTCCAGCTATCTTGCCCTGAATCAGGATGCGGGGGACCAGGGTGGCGTTTTTCGTTTGGATCGGTTGGATGCCTATTTGGAGTTCGAGTCGGACTTCGACTATTCGCGCATCAAGTCATCGCCTCGGTCGGGGGCATGGGGTGGCTTGTTTGGGGGGCGTTGGTTCGGTCGGGAGCTCGGGCAGGACCGGCGCGATCGTCAGGTGAACGAAGACTGGCGGTTCGAGGAGCGCGTGGGCCTGTCGCTAGACGGCAGCGTGATCGATCCCGGGATCATGACCTTCGCGGCGGATATGAGCTTCGCGATGGTTCAGAACCGATCGAAGGAACGCGGGAACCTTGGCGGGTCGAGTGGGTGGCCGTTCGATGACGATCGGTCGGGCCACGACAGCGGCTATTTGCTCCAGTACGACATTCGGGCGAACTTTCTGACGGGCAAGCCCCTGTCCGGTTCGGCGTACATGTTGAAACAAGACGATCGGATCAACCGCCGGTTTCAGCCGACGCTGCGTGAAGACCGGACGGGCTTCGGGACGAGTTGGACGTACGTACACGACACGTTCCCGATGGAATTGACGTATGACTATTCAGAGACGGACCGAACGGGGAATCGGGACGAATGGGACGACGAGCATTTCACGGAGAGCGTGCTTCATTTCGGCGGCGAGTGGATTTTCACGCCCTATCACCGGCTGACCTATTCGTATGAACACGCCGAGACGAAGCAGGAATATCAAGGACTGGACACGCCGTTCGACACGACGCGTGATTTGATCACGCTGGAACACGAGCTGGAATTCGGCGATCAGCGGAAGCACTCGTTTCGGACGCTGTTCCATTGGCAGGAGGAAAGCGGAGATTTCGCTCGCGACTTCTTCGAGATCGGCCCGCAGTTGACGCTTCAGCACACCGAAGACCTGCAGACGATGTGGAAGTATCAGTTCAACCGTGAGCGCTACGAGGGGTTGGACGTCGAGACGCATCGAGCGGATTGGCAGCTCGTGCGGCAGTGGTACCGCAACCTGACGATGACGGTGGACGTGTTCGGCCTGTACGAGGATGTGAACGACGATGTGGACACGACGCAGTACGGCGCGTCGGCGGACTGGCAGTACAACCGGAAGAATCCGTGGGGTCGGTTGTATGCGAATCTGGCGTTGGCGTATGACAGCGAGCACCAGAAGGGCCACGACGGCCCGCGGCTGGTGTTGAACGAGTCGGGCGCGTTTCGCGATCCGTTGCCGATCCGCCTTCTGAACCGTAACGCGATCCTGACGAGCGTCGTGGTGACGGATGCGACGGGCCGCCGGATTTTCCTGCCGGGCGTGGACTATCTTGTGGTTCAGACGCGGGATGTGACGCGGCTGATGCGTGTGGTGACGGGCCGAATCGCCAACGGCGACACGGTGTTGGTCGACTATCAATACGAGGTGCCGGGGCGGGGTCAGTTGGATACGCTGCGTGTCGATGCGGGGGTCGAACAGCGATTCTCCGGTTTGTCCGGTGATGGGTCGTGGGCGAACGGCCTGACGCCGTACTACCGTTTTTCGTATCGAAATCAGGAGGACGACTATTCGTCACGGTTCGTGTCGTGGACGGCGGATCGGACGGACCATCACCGGTGGGGTGCTCGCTACGAGCAGACGAAGTATACGCTCGGTTTGGAATACGAGGTGTACGACGACACGGTGGAGCCGTACCAGGCTTTTCATGTGGACGGTCTGTGGCATATCGTTTCGACGCCTGCGCACACGGTGGATGCGTCGTCGCGATTGTCGCGGTTTTGGTTCGAGGGGGGGATCGACGATCGCAACGTGAACATGCTGGACGTTGAGTTGGATCATCGCTGGCGGCTGGGCGAGTCGCTGTCGACGTTCGAGCGTTTGCTGTATCGCTGGGAGGACGACTCGGTGGACGGGATGACGCACGGCTGGGACGCGTCGGCAGGCTTCGAATACGTGGTCGGCATGTTCACGGCACAGTTGAGCATTGACTACGACCGTCTTGACTTGCCGGGCTCGACGGAGGATGACGTCGGCGTGTGGCTGCGGCTTCGCCGTGACATTCCGAACCTGCTTCGGTAAAGGCCGAAAGCGAAAAGCCGAGATGCAGAAGACCGAAAGCTGATCGCTGGCTGCTGATGGCTAGGACAAGGATAGCGTGATGACGATTGCTGGACGGATAGTCGTTGGGTTGTGTTTGCTCGTTGCCTTCGCGGCGTCGTCCGCGTTGGGTGATGAGTCGGTGGTGAACTCGAAGCACGACTTGTCGGCGCGGGGGCCCGGGCCGATCCGCGCGGTGAGCGAGCAGGAGATCTGCATTTTCTGTCACGTGCCGCACAACGCGGCACCGCAGACGCCGTTGTGGAATCGCGCCGACCCGCGGCTTCACTATCGCATCTACGAAAGTTCGACGACGGACGCCCGGATCGATCAGCCGTCGGGGTCTTCGAAGATGTGTTTGAGTTGTCACGACGGGTCGATGGCGTTGGGCGCGGTGTTGTCTCGGCCGGAGGATCATCCGATCGTGATGACGGCTCGGACGATTCCGCCCGGTGCGTCGGACTTGACGAGCGATTTGTCGGACGATCATCCGATTGGTTTTCGTTATGACCGTCGGATATCGAACCGCGACAGCCAGATTCGCCCGCCGGAGGTGGTGAGTGTGGAGTTGCCGCTGGGCGCGCACGGCGAGATGCACTGCACGACGTGCCACGATCCGCACGACAACGGGCTGGGCGATTTTCTTCGTGTGACGGATCAGATGTCGGCGATCTGCGTATCGTGTCACGACATGTTCGCCTGGCGTCACGGATCGCACGCGCACAGCAGCAAGCGAACGCGCGGCCGTGTGGTGGACCCGCGCGAGCGGTTGAAGTACGGGTCCGTATCCGACAACGGTTGCATGAACTGCCACAAGATTCACGGGGCGGCTCAGCGCGAACGCCTGCTCCGGTTCCGCCGCGAAGAAGACAACTGCCTGAATTGCCACAATGGGGCGGTGGCGTCCTACAACATCGCGGCGGACATCGGAAAGCGGTCGGGGCACGATCCGCGTTTCCGCATGGGCGTCCACGATCCGGCGGAAACGCCGTTCACGATGCGCCGCCACGCCGAGTGCGTGGATTGCCACGACCCGCATGCGGCGGAGGGCCGATCCGTGGGGGCGGTACAGGGAACGTTCGGCACCATCGTCCGGGGCCCGTGCCTGGGCGCCAGCGGCGTGACGCTGACGGGCCGCGAGATCGAGCATGCTCGGTTCACGTACGAGGTGTGCTTCAAGTGCCACGCGGACGGGTTGCAACGGCCGCGGCTTCAGGTTCGCCGGCAGGTGGGCCAGACGAACACGCGGCTGGAGTTCCAGACGTCGAACCCGTCGTTCCACCCGGTGGCCGGGCCGCGTCGGAACACGGATGTGGTCAGCCTGATCG
>JAUVGW010000249.1 GCA_030593565.1 Phycisphaerae bacterium
CATCGAACCGATCGGCCTACGACTAGGGGGTGCGGCTGCGAGTGTAGGGTTGGCCCCCTGTGGCCGACGTTGGCGCGGAGGGATTTCTCCGTGGTTCACGTCGGTCACGGGGGGCCGACGCTACGTCCGACGGCACCGAAGCGTCCCGCCGAATTTGCATGGCCTCCGCCATGACGCGTGATTGATAGCCGCGGGGATGTTGCGGCATGTATCCAACCGCCGCCGCCGGTTATGGATTCAGGATTGCATCAGCAAACAACTGAATATCGCGCCCATCGGGGACGCCGTCCGCGTTCATGTCCGCGACCAGCCGTTTCACGCAGTCCGCCTCGACGCCGATCAGCACATCGATGAATGGTGACAGGTCAGCGTTGTCCACATCGTTTAGGCCGTCGAAATCTCCTCGCAGGCCCAGATGAGCCCGGACCACGGTCAAGCTCTCCGCGCCGGTATCGACGGCACCGGTGACGTGGACCCGGCCGGTCGTGCCGTCGCACGTGGCGGCAACAGCCCGACAGCCGGCGGAATCAACCTGCGTCGCGCCGATGAACGTCGAGCACTCCGGCACGCGGATGTAAACGTCATAGTCGAGCGCGTTGCCCGTGATGTTGGTCAGCGAGATGCTGTTGACGGTATCGCTTTCCTGGCACGTGATGCCTAACCGGTGGTCGCCGAGCCTGACATTCGAAAACGCCGTGCTCGTCCAGTCGGTCGGCAGCTTCGGCTCGATCCGAAGCGTGTTGTTCGGTGCGTCGGGCGTGTAGCCCAGGAACGCCATCATCGCATCGACAAAGAACGACATCGATTCCCACGCGTTTGGCCAGGCCGTTTGCAGCGAGAAATCGGTCTGCCCCGCGTACAGCAGGCTGTTGTCCGGCGCGATCTGCTCCGCACCAAGACCGATCGGGCCGAGACGATCGAGCAATAGGTCCATGCGGTACTTGTGGTTGTCGATGTCACCCTTACCCGGCGTCACATCCTGCCGCATGGCGTAATAGCACCCATACCACATCGTCGACAGGAACCACGGGCTGCCGTCGGCATTTGGCGCAGCCGGATTGTTCCAGTACCCGTCGCCCCAATACCGGTTGACCAGGTCTTCCCATTCTCCGTGGATGTCGAAGTTCATGAGCGGATGAAAGTTGCCAAACGTATCGGCCGCCACGCCGTTGATGCGGTCCATAATCAACTCGACGCGCGCGTGATTCGGCTCGTAGATCTCGAACGGATAGGCAATGCCCAGTTGCGAGATGTCCGTGTTCTCCCCGTTCCATGCCAGCCGCGCGTCGAGCCCGCCTCGGATCGCGCCGGCCCGATCGAGGAACAGCGCGAGATCTTCGTCGTAGCCGCATGTCCCCGGTCCGCCGGGGCAGACAAGCTGGTCAAGAACATCCGCGATGGCCGCGGCATCTTCCAGTCCGCGAATCACCGACGCATTCGAATAGTTGAACACATCGAACGAATCCTCCCACAAGTTCATCGAATAGACCAGATCGACCGCTTCTTCGTAACGCAGACGGCTGTCGAAGGTGCTATCCTGGCTCGAAGCGATCGCCGCCTCGTACACACCGTCGTAGTGATCCGCGAGAAACTGCACATGCCCGACGACGTCATAGATGTATCGAACGCCCCACGGATAGCACGATGTCTCGTCCACCTGGGGCGTCGCCCAGATCGTGTAGCCGTCGGTCGAGTATTTCTGCTTCCAGAAGCCCTCGCGGCCCCAACCCTCGATGTCTCGGTAGGCGACGTCTCGCAGGAACGCATAGATGTTCTCGGCGTCCGCCACGTGCCCCGCGCGGGCGAGTGTGATCGCTGCCCACGCCGCGTCGCGCGGCCATACAAACGGATACGCCCCATTGTGCATGCCTGCGATGATGCCGCCGTTGCGACCGTCGAGGTGCAGCGCCGTGGCGAGCAGGCTCCGCCGGAAGGTCTCGTCGTAACGGTCATCCGGGAAATCGATCGTGACGCCGTCGGCAAGCCACGCCTGCCAATAGCCCTCGGTCGCCGACTGTATCTCGCTCATGTTCCCGGCGAGGAACCAATCGACCGCATTGTCCATGGAGTAGTCGTACGTCCCCGTGGCGCCGGCCGTCTCGTCAAAGCCTCCCACCATCAGCAAGTCGATTTCCTTCGCCGCGCCGGCCGGCAGCTCGACCCGCAAGCCGATCCAGCCCAGGCCTTCATCCGAACTCGTGTCGCTCCAAAAATCCCCAGCAGGCAGCCCGCCACCGCCGCCGACGCTATCCACCAGCTTCATAGATGCGCCCATGTAGACCGACACGTCCTTCTCGTAGTCACCGAACGTGGTCGGATTGTATTCGCCGCTGCCCGACGTGAATCGGTGCGTGTTGTCATATGCGACCATCGTGCCGCGAGCCGCATCGGTGAACGTGCCGTCGAAGTTGTCTCCGCCATTCAGGGCATAGTCCGCGTAAAAGTAGAAATCCACCGCCTTCGCAACGATCCCGTTGTTCGTCAGAACGACACGCTTTACGTGCAGACCCCTGTTCGGTGCGCCGCCGTCGTCATTGGGGAACGTCACGCCGCCCGGGGCGAAGTCGTATTGCTGCACGTGAATATCGTTGCCGTCCGCCACCAGGCGCTGCGACGTCTCGATCACGTTTGTGTCGGCAACGTAGGATTGTGAGGCGTCAGCATAGTCCAACCCTGCGACGTTGCTCAGCCAATAGGTCGTGCCGTCAACGCGCAGACCCGCCGTCGCCTGATTCAGGTTCATTTGGCCCCGTTCGTCAGGCCCCAGCAGCGGCGGGAACGTGTCCGGGCCGTCCACATAGCCTTCGTTCTTCGTGCCCATGCCGTTTACGCAGCCCGCGGACGGATAATAGACGTCGTACAGCGATCCGTTTTGATCGATCATCACGTTGATGTAGTTGTTTCCCGTTACCGCCTCCTCCTTCCAGAAATGGATCGGCGGGTAGCCTTCATCGGGGTTTGGCGAGCCGCTGCCGGCGCCGGGCCACGCGATCTTGTTGGTGTACTCGTATGCGGTCCCCGCGCCGGCGAAAACCTCCGGCGAGCCGGGCGTGTCGTTGTCCCAGGCGCCGATCTTGTAGCGGATGCGATCGCCGTAGTCTCGTGTGAAGTACGGCGACTGCGCGTGCCACCAGTCCACGCCGGGCACACCCTCCGGCTCGTTGTACAGGAAGGTCACGCGGATATCCGGTCCGTAGTTGAGCAGGACCATCGTTCCGGCCGACGGGATGCCTTTCGATCCGTTCGGCGTCGAGCCGTCATCCGTGTAGTACACGGCGACGCTCGTATAGCTGAACGAGGGACCGATCTTGATGTATAGATCGACCGTTTCGCCCTCGCGCGGCGTCTCGGGATTGCGCATCGTCACGCCGGCGGCCTGGTTGAAGACTTGAAAGCCCGGTGCGTGTTCAACATAGTCAGGCGTCGCTTGTGCGACCGACGCCATCAGACCGACAACCGCCAACCCGATCACCCAGTGCTTGCCGCCATTCGTTTGCATGTTCATCGTTAACCTTCGCTTGAACTTGGCGGGGATGGCAGCGCGTCGGGCAGCCATGGGCATCGCAGCCGGCTCGTGCCGAGCCGGGCCGGGCTGACACGCTCCGGCTCTGAATCCTAATCCCCTAATCCCCCGGTCCCCTGGTCCCTCGGTCCCTCGGTCCCTTGATCCCTATTCCCGATTAGACTCGCCCGTACCTCCGGTAGCGGCCGACCGTCGGCGTCTTCCACGTGGACGCAGAAACCCCAATCCCCACCGCCCTGATTGATCTTCAGTAGCAGCGTATTCGCCCCCTGCTTCAACATCACGGCCGCGCGATCCTCCTTCGACGTGTAGGCCCGCCCTTCGTCGTAACGATGCACGACCTCGCCGTTTAGGCGGACCACCACACCATCATCGGTCCCCATCGCCAGGACGGCCTCCATTGCCCGCGGCGCGTGCAGATAGCAAAACGCGTAGGCCACCGCGTTGTACTTCCGCCCGCCGAACACCTCGTCGAAATCGACGAAGAACTCGTCCGCCAGATCAACACCCGGCTTGATTGACCGCTTCACCACCTTCCAGCCGATCTTCTTCTTGCCCTTGCCCTCGCAGGCGCTCTTCAGGTCGATCGCTTCATCCGGCGGGAACGGCGTGTCCAAGCCCTTCGCCATCGGCGCCCCGAACGGCCCCACAATCCACCAGGCGTTAATCGACGGAAGGAAGACCTTCTCGATCGACAGGTCGAACGACGTTGTACCGTGCCCGATGCGGACTTCCGCCTTCAGCACGCCTGTCCGCAATGTGCCGTTACCGACCAGCGTTGCCTTCTTCTGGAACGGCGTCGCCTCCGACAAGTGATCGAACTTCCATTCCCGCTCGCCTTCGATCCGCCACGAATCGTCCGTGACGAAACGCACGCTGCCACGGAGGTTGTCTTGGTGCGACAGCGAGATGGTCGGGGCAAGCTCGATCTCTACGGTCGCCGCGCCTTCCTGCTTCGAGTCGCTCGTGACACATACCTTGCGAAACAGGCCGTGGAGCCTGGCCAACGCGCGCCGAGTTGGCTCCACCTGCCGCTCCGACGCGCCCACCGAGGCAAACGCATCCGCCAGTTCCACCGCGTATTCCCCAACAAACGCGGCGTTATCAGCCACGAACCGACCAAGTCCGGGACCATCGATCGGTGTCGACGCGGGGAGTTGCAGTTGGAATTCTCGTTTGAGCAACGCGTCAAGTCGGGGCGATACGCCGCTCAGCGTACTCATCTGCCGTATATGACGGGCAGCAGCCTGCACACCTCGCAGCCCCTCCGCGAGCGACTTCGCGAGGTCGGGGTCGGGCAACGGCTCAACGACGATTTCCGTCTTCTTGCCGATGGCCTGCTCAGACACGCGGATGCGGAGGCACCAGTTCGATGTGTCGTATGTCCAGCCGTCTTTGCCATCTGGCTGTAGCGGCCATTCAACGCCATTGAGGGTCACGCAACGTGCCGAAACGCAATCATGGATTCGAATCTCGTATTGCCGCTGCGCTGGCATTCCCGCAAACGTCCCCTCCACCGGTCCGATCGTGATGATCCGCTTGTCGTCGACCAGCTTGTGCGACACCGGCGTCCAGGCGCATTCGCCTTTCTGATATCCCGCACTCGTGCCGTCATCTTCATAGATGCGCGTCTTCCCCGATTCACCCGGCCAGATGTGCAGGACCAGCGGATCGACCGGCTTCTCGTCGCTACGATTCATCTTGGGCTGGGCCGGAATGATCGCGCCGCTTCGCACGAACAGCGGTATCTCGTCAAGCGCCACGAGCAGGCGAACATCGCCCGGTCCCTCGTAGGTCCGGCCCGTGTACCAGTTTGTCCACTCGCCGGGCGGTAGCCAGGCTTTTACTTGCGCGCACCGGCTGATCGGGTCCATCGGCTCCGTCACCGGCGCGACGAGCAGGTCGTCGCCGAACAGGTATTCCCCGCCGTGTTCGTAGGCCTCGTCCAATTCCGGCCACTCGTAATACAACGGCCGGCACAGCGGAACGGCCGTGTCGTAGCACTTGCGGGCAGCCGTGTAGATGTACGGGATCAGCTCGTAGCGCAGGTGAAACGCCTTCTTCGCGCTATCGAACACGTTCTCAGGAAACGCCCAAATCCGCCGCTCGGCCAACGGGTTTTTGGTCGTGTGCGTGCGGAGGACCGGGCTGAAAATGCCATATTGAATCCACCGGGCGTACAACTCGGGATCGACCGGCCCGGGCTGGTGGCCGCCGATATCGTGGCTCCAATAGGCGAAACCGACGTTGCCCGCCGTCGATGTGAAAAACGGTTGAAACGCCAGCGACGGCCAGTTGCAGAACGTGTCGCCGGAGAAGCCAAGCTGATATCGGTGATTGCCCAGCCCACCCCAGCGGCTGAAAATCAGCGGCCGACGGCCCGTCTCCCCGACATGGTCCTCCATGTCCTTCCAGTGCAGGGTGTTCAACCACCACAGCGGATCCAGCCCGGCCGTCTTGGTCTTCGAGCCCTGTTGCCAGTCGATCCACCAGAAATCAACGCCCTGTCGCTCCATGGGCCGGTGCAGCAACTCGAAATAGGCATCCATGTACTTCGGATCGGTGCAGTCAAACGGCACCTTCTTCGCGGTCGCGGGGTCCAGGCCCATCGCTTCCGCCATCTTCGGGAACGCTGTCTCGTGCTTGCCTACGCCGTCCGCCGGATGCAGGTTGAACGTCGTCCGCAGCCCCCGGTCTTCCACCCACTTCATGAAGCCGTCGGGATCTGGGAAGTACTCCGGGTTCCACGTGTAGCCGGTCCACCCGTCGAGATGCCAATCCATGTCGACGACCAAGACGTCCAACGGCACATCGTGCTCGTCGAATTCCTGAACCAGCGTTTTCAGTTCCGCGTCCGAGTACGCCCAGTAACGCGACCACCATGCCCCGAATACATACCGCGGGGGCAACGGGATACGCCCCGCGACCTTCGTGAAATCGTGCAGCGCCCGCGTGTAGTCGTGCCCGTAACCGAAGAAATACCAGTCGATTGCCTTGCTATTCTCGCGCGCCATCAGCCATGGCCGGCCGTGTGCCTCCTCGTCGAAGACGAGTCGCTTCGAGTCGTCGACCACGACCCAACCGTCTCGCGAGACCAGGCCGGGTTCGAGCGATGAATCGCCGGAAACACCATCCAGCGTTCGCCACGTTCCCAGCAGATTGCCCGTGTCCTTCGTGCCCGGCTTCCAGGTGACGCGTCGGCCGTTCAATTCGAGCGAGACGGATAGGTTACCCTTGCCGAGCCGCTTGCCGTCGGCCTTGTGCCGCAGCACCAGTTCGCCCGTGTCGATGACGAGCCATTCGCCGTCCGTCCGGGGTTCGAATGTCGGGGCCGGCAGACGCCGGTTGATGAACGCCTGCGACGCCCGGTCCTCGAACACACCCTCCGCCGACCACTCCATGCGGATCATGGCGGGCGTCAGGATCGTGAAACGCGCGTTGCCGCTTAGGATGACAGCATCCGGATTCGGCCGGGGATCAAGACCATCTTTCATTTGTCCACTCGCCTCGAAGGCTACGCCCGCCAACACGCAGAGAACGGCAACCGTGCGGATCATGGTGATTCTCCCGCCCTGGTGCGATGACCATGGCGTGCCTACTCGATCGTGGCCGGCCTGCGGGACAAGAAACGGGCGCGCGGACGGGGGTGTCCGAGCGCCCGTTGTTACATCAGGTCATCCCTATTGCGAGACGCGGAGCCTCGCGGTCACCGTGATCTAGCGCCTGCGGCGGAGCAGCGCCAGGCCGCCAATAGCAAGCAAAGCCAGCGACGCCGGTTCCGGAATCATGATGCCATCACCGAACACGGGATTGGGCTCGCCGCCGGTGTGACCCGTGGGCCACGAAGCCTCGACATAGTCACCGCCTTCGCGCGTCATCCACGCCCAGACCATGACGTTCGCCGAGCCGCCGATATTCGCCAGCGGGATCGCCAACTCGTCGTCCGGGTTGGTCTCGTCCCAACCGTAGTAGGTCCCCTGGTCGCTCCAGCCGTTCCAGTCCCAGGCGTCCACGCCGTTCCAGGAACTCCACTCGTACCAGCCGCCGCCCCCCGTGTAATAATAGATCACATCCGGCAGCATCGGGCCGCCGAAGTCCATCCTCGTGTATCCGTCTATGCCCGCACCGCTGCCCGGGGTACCATCAACATCAACGGCGAAGAAGAACGAATCGTTGTCGACACCGGTATCGCCCAGGTAGCGATCACTTGAGTCCCGGTCCATGCCAACATACAGGTTTGTGGCATCCGCCGTCGTCAGCAATGTGTAGTCGCCGCCATCGGGGGCCGCCTCGGTGCCGAGGTTCAGAACATCCCCGCCGCCCCAATCGTCCAGAAGTCCATCCAGGATGGGCGTTGACGCG
>JAUVGW010000169.1 GCA_030593565.1 Phycisphaerae bacterium
CTCCATGGCCATGATCATGAGAACGCTCCTGTTCTGCTCGCCTTGGTATTGCGCAGGCGACAATCGGCAGAAAGGAGCGTTCTTTATGACTCAAAACCATCAAAAACCCCGTACGATAGTTAACGGCGTTGCATGGCACCCTAGGCCGCGCTGTGACGGGGTGTGGAGATGGTATCCTCGGAATCGGTGTGGCGAGGCCGGATGGGGGAGCTTGACCGCCACTGCGGCTGAGCGGAGAATGCGCTGTCTCCCGCCGGGAATAATGGTCGTCGGTCGAGGGTAAGGACGTGCCGAAGCGAAACCTCGCCTGGATTCTTGTTGTGGCGATGATCGCGCTGTTGATGTGGCAGTTGCCGCAGACGATCGCGCGTCGCGATTCGGTGTATGAAGCGTTCGGCCCGTTGGTCGAGGTGCATTCGGAGATACGACGTCGATTCGTGGAGGAGGTCGACGACGAGGTGCTCGCGGATGCGGCGGTGACGGCCGGGATCGAGGCGATGGTCGATCAACTCGATGATCCCTACGCGCGCTATCTCAGTCCCGAGGAATATGACCGATTTGAGCGGCGTGTGCGGGGCATGGTCGGCGGGATAGGTGTGGAGGTTTGGCCTGTGGACAACGGGCTTGAAGTCCTGAGCCGATTGGCGCAATCGCCGGCCGCGGCGGGGGGGATTCTGCCCGGTGAGATCATCACACACATCGACGGCCGTTCGATGCAAGGCGTCGCCTTGGTCGCGGCGAATAGCCTTCTGAATGGAGAGCCGGGGAGCCGAATCGAGTTGACGGTGCTGTCGAACGGGTCAGACGGCTCCACGTCGGGCAGTGTTCCCAGGAGTGACCGGGCCGAGGACGGCCCGGCTCGCTCCGGCGAGACGCCGGTGCCACATTTAGGTCGGTTGGTTCGTCTCCGTCGTGCGGAGGTCACGGTGGATCCGATTCGGGGGTGGGCGCGGTCGCCGCGCGGCGATTGGTGGTTCATTCTCGATGCCGAACCGACGATTGCGTACGTTCGTCTGACGCGATTCACGTCTGATGTCCATCGTCGACTGGACGAAGAAATCGACCGGCTGTTGCGCCGGAACCTTGGTGGGTTGATTCTGGATTTGCGTAACAATCCCGGCGGATCGCTGAGGAGCGGCATCGAAGTAGCGGATCGTTTCCTGAAGAAAGGCCTGTTGGTCCGCGAAAGCGGGCGGGCGACGGCGCCGGAGGAGTGGTATGCGTCGCACGAGGGCACCTATCCCAATTTCGAGATGGCGGTCCTGGTGAACGGGGGTTCGGCGAGCGCTGCCGAGATGGTAGCCGGGGCACTTCGGGATCACGAACGGGCGGCGATCATCGGCGAGCAATCCTATGGGAAAGGATGCGTTCAGCGAGTGATCGAGCTGGAGCATGGGGGCGGCGCCATCGAATTGACGACCGCCTACTACTATCTGCCGAGCGGCCAGTGTATTCACCGTACGCCGGAAGCGGCAGCGGCTGGGCAATGGGGCGTCAGGCCTACCATCGAAGTGGCGTTGACCAATGCGGAACGAGAGCGTTGGCTATTGGTGCGGCGGGAGGTTGCTCGTGAGGCGATTCCAACTAAGTTGTCGCAATTGGCGAGGCCTGGGGGTGAAACTGTCGGTGAGACGTCCAGGGAGGCGGTCGCCGAGCGCCTTTTAGAGGCGGATATTCAACTGCGTGAGGCCGTGGAGTACTTGCGGGGACGACTCGGTACCGGGCGGCGGCAGGGTACCGCAGGCGGTCGTTGAAGTTGAGCGGAAGAACCGGCAATTGACGATTCTTGGCATCGAGACATCCTGTGATGAGACGGCGGTGGCGGTCGTGCGCGACGGCCGGCACGTTTTGAGCAACCTGATTGCCACGCAGTTCGACGTTCACGCGAAGTACGGCGGTGTCGTGCCGGAGCTTGCTTCTCGCGCGCACCTCGAGAAGTTGGACGGATTGGTCGAGGAGGCGCTGGCACAAGCGCGGTGCACGGCTGAAAGGGTGGATGCGATTGCCGTGACGCGCGGGCCGGGATTGATCGGGTCGCTGCTGATCGGGGTGACGGCGGCGAAAACGCTGGCCTGGAGTTGGGGAAAGCCGTTGATCGGGGTCAACCATGTTCACGCCCACGCGATGAGCGCGGCGATCGAGCTTGACGCCGATCCGTGGCCTGCGGTGGCGTTGGTGGTGTCGGGCGGGCATACGTCGCTGTATCAGGTCCGGGATTATCACGACATCGTTCTGTTAGGCCGCACCGTGGACGACGCGGTGGGGGAGGCCTTCGACAAGGTGGCGAGCATCCTCGACTTGGGATATCCGGGCGGTGCAGTTGTCGATCGTCGGGCACAGCGTGGGAATCCCACTATGGTGCGGTTTCCTCGTGCGATGCTGCGTGGTGATTCGCTGGATTTTTCGTTCAGTGGGCTGAAGACCGCTGTGTTGTATCACATTCACGGACCTGGGAAGACGAGCGGCGGCTTGCACCGGTGGACCGAGGACGAGATTGACGATATTTGTGCGTCGTTCTGTGCCGCGGTGGTCGATGTGCTTGTGGACAAGACCATGGCGGCTGCCGATCGGCTGGGCGTGGACACGGTCGTTGTCGGCGGCGGCGTGGCGGCGAATTCGATGCTGCGAGCCCGCCTGGCCGAGCGATGTGCGTCGGCAGGCCTGCGTTTGTACCTACCGTCGATGGTGTATTGTACGGACAACGCCGCGATGGTGGCGGCGCTGGGGTGCAGACTGATGTCGCTGGGGTATTCCGACGGTTTGGAGTTGAGCGCATCGGCAAGCCTGCCGCCCAAGGCCGTGCGGGGCTGATGAATGACAAGGAGCCTCCGATAACGTCGGGGGGGACTGTCATTGATCGGGAGGCGTGTCGAGCTTAGAATCTAAGGGGGTTACGGACAAAAGGGACTCCCAAGGCCAAAGCCGCGCCTGTATCGGGCCGGCGAGCGTCGCAGGGAATCGTGGGCGGGAGATCCGGGCTGAATGTTCCGGGTCAGGGGCTTGGCGATCCGAGCAGGCGAGGATTGGGAGGCGGCTCGCTGGTTCAGCACATGCCAAGCGCGGTGATCAACGGCGTAAGCGGTGGTCCGGGTTGTGGGGCGAAAGTTCGGAGCGGCCCTGCTCGAATCGCTGGAGGTTGGCGTTGCGGCTTGGTGATGAGCCCGTCGGAGCCCGAAGGGAACCATGGCACGAAAACGACAGAAACTCGGTGAAATCCTGCAAGACCTCGGCGTCGTGTCGAAGGAGGACGCGGATCGTGCGGCGGAGTTCGGGCTGAGCAACGGCAAACGCATTGGCGACGCGATGGTCGAACTCGAGTTGGCTCAGGACGAGGACGTGATGCGCGCTTTGGCGGCGCAACAGGGGATGGAGTACGTCGAGGTCAGCAAGAGCACGGTTCCGCTGACGGCCTTGAGCCTGATTCCCGAGAAGCTCATCAAGCAGCACGAGATCCTGCCGATGAGCAGTGAGAACGGCCGCTTGAAGGTCGTGATTTCCGATCCGTTCGACCTCGACACGCTCGACATGCTGCGGTTCCGGCTTGGCGTGAACGACGTGGAACCGGTGTTGGCGACCAAGGCGCGGATATCGGCGTACATCGAGCGACACCTGAAAGGCGAGGCTGCTTCGCTCGATGAACTATCGCGAAGCCTTGATGCGTCTGTGGATGCGTCGCTGGACCAGGACGCGCGTGAGGAAAAGCGCGACACGATGGACGACGCCGATGCGCCGATCATCAAGTTGATCAACATGATGATTGCCGAAGCAGTCCGGACGCGTGCGAGCGACATCCACGTGGAGCCGATGGGGGATCGCGTCCGTATTCGATATCGGATCGACGGTGTATGCCTGGAGCGTGAGAACGTACCGAAGCGTTTGCAGGCCGCGGTGACCACGCGTATGAAGATCATGGCCGGTGTGGACATCGCCGAGCGGCGTTTACCGCAGGACGGCCGTATCAAGATGCGCGTCAGCGGAAGCGACATCGACTTTCGTGTGAGCTGTTGTCCGGCCGTTCACGGCGAGTCGATCGTTCTGCGAATTCTTCGTCCGGAATCGGCGAACGTCGGCATCCAGAAACTCGGTTTCGAGCCGGTGGATTACGATCGGTTTATCAAGATCATTCAGAGCCCGAACGGGATCTTCCTCGTGACGGGCCCGACGGGCTCCGGCAAGACGACCACGCTCTATTCGGCGCTGCAGGAATTGAACCGGCCGGACAAGAAGATCATCACGGCCGAGGATCCTGTGGAGTATGTGTTCTCGGGAATGAACCAATGCCAGGTGCAGGATGACATCGGTTTGGGCTTCGACCGGATTCTCCGCTCGATGCTTCGACAGGCGCCCAACATCATCCTAGTGGGTGAGATTCGAGATGTGGTGGTCGGTGAGATCGCGATTCAGGCGGCGCTGACCGGTCACCTCGTGTTCTCGACGCTTCATACGAATGATGCGCCGACGGCATTGACGCGATTGATCGACATGGGGATCAAGCCGTTCCTGGTGGCGACGAGTATTCAAGCGATCATGGGGCAGCGTTTGATTCGAGTGTTGTGCTCGGAGTGCAAGCAGATCGATGAACGCCCCGATGCGGATACGTTGAGACTGTGTGGTTTTCGAGACGACGAGATCGGGAACGTGGAGTTCCACAAACCGGGCGGCTGTTCGCGCTGCAACAACACGGGCTATCGCGGTCGTTTGGGTATTTTCGAGATGCTCGAAATGAACACGGAGCTGCGGGAGCTGGCGTTCAACCGTGCGGGCATCGCGGACGTCCGGCGGGCGGCGAAGGCGAGCGGGATGACAACGCTGCTCGAAGACGGAAAGCGGAAGATCGCCCGGGGCATAACATCGGTTGAGGAGATCGTGCGTATCGCACAGGCGGATATCGACTCCGGCGATGCGTAGGCCCGTCGGCCCGGAGTGATTGCAGGGGCCTGTGTGTCAAGCAGATGGTATGACGGCGTGTCCTGGATCGGTGGGTGCCGTCAAGAAAAGGGACGATCGGTATTCGTGAGATGCGGAATGAGTCGCACTGGTCGTCCCGGTAACGTTGGCTTGTGTTGAGTTGGGTTTCATATGGCATCACTGCACATAGACCGGATTTTGGAAACGTGCATCAAGCGAGGCGCGTCGGATATTCACCTGTCGGTGGGGCGGCCGCCTGTTCTGCGCCTGCATGGGAGGCTTCGACAACTCGAGACCAAGGTGTTGGAGCCCGAGGACACGGTGGCGTTGATGAAGTCCATCACGCCGGACCGCAATCAGCAGGAGCTTCAGGAGGAAGGTGGAACCGACTTCGGTTTCGCGTTCGGTGATGCCGGCCGCTTCCGCGTTTCCGTCCTGCGGCAGAAGGGCAACGTCACGATCGTCTTGCGATTGATCCCGACGAAGTTCTTGAGCTTCGAGGAGATCGGTTTACCGCCGATCGTTCGATCGTTGTGTCGGCGGCCTCGCGGGCTGTTCCTGGTGACGGGCCCGACCGGTTCCGGCAAGACGACGACGCTGGCGTCGATGATCGACTTCATCAACACCGAACTGGATCGGCACATCGTGACGGTAGAGGACCCGATCGAGTACTACCACACTCACAAGAAATGCCTGATCAACCAGCGAGAAGTGGGCAACGACGTGCCGAGCTTCGGCGAGGCGCTGCGCCGCGTGCTTCGCTCCGACCCGGACGTGATCTTTGTCGGTGAGATGCGAGACCTGGAGACGATTCAGAACGCGATCCTTGCGGCGGAGACCGGTCACTTGGTCTTCTCGACTCTGCACACCACCGGTTGCCAGGGAACGGTCAACCGAATCATCGATGCGTTCCCCCATGAGCAGCAGGACCAGATTCGTGTTCAGCTATCGACGTCATTGCTCGCGATTTTGTCCCAGGTGTTGATGCCGCGCATCCCGAAGGGGCTGGTGGCCGCGTACGAGTTCCTTGTTGTGACACCGGCGATAGCGAACCTGATTCGCGAGAACAAGACATTCCGTATCGACTCAGCGATTCAGACGGGAAAGAAGTTCGGCATGCAGTTGCTGGACGACCACCTGTGGTCGCTATACGAGACCGGTCAGATCGAGGCGGCCGAGATGGTCGACTGCGCGCGTCAGCCGGAACAGATTCAGGACAAGCTGGAGAAAGTCGGGAAGCTGCACGAGGTCGGCGACGCGATGGTCACGATTCACGATTTGCCCGAGTCCGAGGAGGAGGGCGAGCCGGTGGTACAGAGCAAGTAGAAAGTCGAAAGCCGAAAGTCGAAAGCCGAAAGTCGAAAGCCGAAAGTCGAAAGCCGAAAGCCGAAACGTCGAGACGGACTCCCTTGGACCCATGATCCCTTGATCCCTCGGTCCCTTGGTCCCTCGACCCATTGACCCCTTGGATTGGATTCATGTCAGCAACAGCACCAGCGACACCTAAGAGCAAAGGCTACAAAGGCCGCCCACTTGGTCGCATCCTGATCAAGATGGGGAAGGTGAATCGCAAGCAGGTGCACGAGGCCTTGGCGGTCCAGAAGTCGAAGCGAGGGCCGATCGGGCAAATCCTGATTGACCTGGGTTACATCAAGGATGAGGACCTCCAATTCGCACTGGCGGCACAGATCGGCATGGAACCGGTCAACCTGGATGCGATCGACGTGCAGGACGAGACGATCAAGCAGGTGCCGAACCAGATGGCGAACACGTATCGGATCATTCCGGTTGCGTTCGACCCGGCGACGAACACACTGAGCGTCGCGATGTCGTCGCCCGACAATTTCCAGGCGACGGACGACCTTCGTAAGCTGCTAGGTCTCGGCATCAGGCCGATGATCGCGTCGGACGACCAGATCACGGCGGCATTGAGCCGGTACTATCCGGAGGATGCCGGGAAGTCGATCAACGAGTTGCTGGATGAAATCGGTCAAGACGCGGATCTCGCCAAGTTCGAGGATCGAGGAGAATCCATCGATCTCGAGGAGCTGAAGGAACTCGTCGAGGCCAATCCCGTCAAGCAACTGCTGAACCTGGTCCTGTTGCAGGCGATTCGAGATCAGTCGAGTGATATCCACTTCGAGCCGTTCGAAGACGAGTACAAACTGCGGTACCGCATCGACGGCGTGTTGTACGAGATGATGCCGCCGCCGCGCTACCTTTCGATGGCGATCGCCAGTCGCATCAAGGTCATGGCGGGACTCGACATCGCCGAGCGGCGATTGCCACAGGATGGTCGTATCAGCCTGGCCGTCGGCGGGAACCCAATTGACCTGCGTGTGGCCGTCTTGCCGACGATGTTCGGTGAATCGGTCGTGTTGCGAATCCTGGACCGCAGCACGTTGAGCCTCGACCTCGACAAGGTCGGGATGCGCGAGGACGACCTCGTCACGTTCGAGAAACTGATCAAGCGCCCGCACGGGATCATCCTTAACACCGGCCCGACCGGCTGCGGCAAGACCACGACCCTGTACTCGGCGCTGGCCGCGCTGAACACCATTGACGTGAAGATTCTCACCGCGGAGGACCCGGTCGAATACGATATCGACGGCATCATCCAGGGGCAGGTCAAACCGGATATCGGTTTGACCTTCGCGCGGTTCCTCCGCAGCTTCCTTCGTCAAGATCCGGACATCATCCTTGTGGGTGAGGTGCGAGACCTCGAAACCGCGCAGATCGCGATTCAGGCGTCATTGACCGGCCACCTCGTCTTCTCGACCCTGCACACCAACGACGCGCCGTCCGCAGTCGCGCGATTGCTGGACCTGGGCGTCGAGCCGTTCCTGATTACGGCGACGTTCGAGGCCGTCGTGGCCCAGCGGTTGTGTCGTCGCGTCTGCAAGCAGTGCAAGGAGGAATACACGCCGACCGAGGACCAGCTTTCCAAACTTCAACTGCGCCCCGAGGACGTCGAAGGCAAGACGTTGTATTACGGCAAGGGATGCGATTTCTGCAACGGGACGGGCTATCGCGGCCGAGTCGGCATCTTCGAGACCATGGTCTTCAACGACGATATTCGCCAATTGGTCATGCAGGCCGCGTCAACGAACCTGTTGCGGGAAGCGGCGGAGCAGAACGGGATGCGGAGCCTGCGCGAGAGCGGTTTGCTGGCCATCTATGACGGCGTCACGACGATAGAAGAAATCGCCCGAGCGACGGTGGTGACGGAGTAGTCGTCGATCCTTTCATTTCGGCATCAGGGCACACTGATAACCCGGATCGTGTTTCGCGCCGACGGGGGTGACACGGTCAAGCGAAGCTTGGCCGTGGACGCTGAAGACCAACCGTTTTTGACGACCGACAGGGGCGTCGACCGCTACGAGGATTGGGCGCCCCATCCTTTCTGAAAGAAAGGATGGGAGGTTGGCGCATGGGGGATTCCCACCCTTTGCTTCGCAAAGGATGGGGCACACACTCACACAATCAAAGTAAGCGCCCGGCGAACAGCAGGTCGCAAAAACGGATGCTCTGGCACTTCAATTGCCCGACGTGTTTGGTTTTCTCCGGAGATCAGCTTGAGGCGGCGGCTTGCCAGCGATCGGGCAGGAGTTCGGCAAGTTGGGTGATGGGGATGCCGCAGCCGTCCAACGGACAGAGCTGGGGGGAGTCGCTCCACGGGTCGTTCAGCATCTGGCTGCGGCGTACATCATCGCCGGTTCGGACTGCCCCGGGCTGGCGCTTCTGGAGGACACAGGAGCCGCGGTCAAATTCGGGGCCTTCTTGCGTGCCGGTCGGATGCTCGCGAGGGGGACCTGTTCTGACCGTGCTAGGAGCTCGGCCGGCGTTTTTGCGAGATCGACCTATTGGGTCTTCTGGTCGGCTACGGATCGGCTCTTCAGGATCTCGGTCGGTTCGTAGAAGCAGGCAGGACACAGCAGGTCGCGCTCCAGCTCGCGCAGAAGCTCGCACCGGATGGCCCGCTTCGGCACAAGGAAGCTCAACCGCTGTCAGATCTGTGTAGTGCGCTTGGTTGGTCGCTGCCCGATTACCAACCCAGAGACCTGCAAGCGACGCGTCGAAGCCGCCGGACTTGATTTTCATGCTTGTGGAGATCCTAAAGTCATGAAAGCGGTGATGTCTGATCCCGGCTCTTGTGCACAGCCGCCCAAAGCCGTGGGAGGGCAGGGGATCCGCCGGAAACACGCAATCTGCCTCCTTTGCTGCTTGATAGAGTCGCTTCACGATTGCGATGATTTCCGGCGACAAAGGAAGTACGCTGTGCATGTTGTTCTTGGCGTGGGCGATATTCAGTGTGCGGGTGTCGAAGTCAAAATGGTAGAAGTGCAGGGCGAGGATTTCGCCGCGCCGGCCACCTGTCCACCAGCCGAGCATTAAGAAGAGGTACTGCTACGGCGTTTCGCATAATACCCTCAACAATGCGCGAAACTCCTCGTCAGTAATCATGAAATGTGGCTTTCGGTCGTCTTTCACGAGATTCGCGTTGGAGAGCGGAATCGGGTTTTCTCGCAGGTAGGGAGGACGCTGTCGACAACACCAGTTGAAAAACCGCGAGAGGTACCGAAGTTCTTTCCGTAGCGTCACGTTGGAGATCGCCCGCCTACGAACAATACGGCGGCCCAGTGAGTCCAACCTCTCCCCCTGATGAAGATCTACGCTCTGCCGTCGATTGATATACCGATCCACCAGTTCCGGTGACAGCTGTTCGGTCCTGAGTTGAAAACCAACACGCCTCCGTTTGCGCCCACAAATCCTGAGGAAGCCATGCAGGATCCTTGTAGCTTCATGCCTATGGCTGTCGGATATTCCAGGTGGAAGCGAATCCAAGAAACGCACGATGAGTTGACCCATCTCAGCGTGTTTGATTGGCTGGATGCCCGCATTGATTTCCATGTCCCTGCGGAGCCGGTATCTCTCGGCAATCGCCTCGCTCTTGGTCCTCGCAGACTCGTCAACGGGCTTGCCACAAACCCAGTACCGTACGTACCAACGCCCCCCTGGCCTTCGAAACTTGGATACTCGAATCACGATGACGCCTCCTGACCACAATGTAAAACCAGTGTAAGTCCAGGTTGGCCTAGGAGGCTGACTGAGGGATGACGAGAGAATGAGCCGTTGATGGGCCTACCTAACCGCCTTGGAGTCAATGACTTATGGGCGATCGTGGCATTCGAATTGATTGGGTAGAGCCGGAGTTGAACCGGCGACACACGGATTTTCAGTCCGTTGCTTCGGATTCGCAACCGCCTACCGAAACACAAGTTACGGATTGTACGCAGCGTGACTTACCGCCGAGCTTACCGGATTCGTTGCAGAATGACCCCGATTTGGCGTCCGTCGTCACCGCCTGGCCGACGCTGCCGGAGCCCGTCAAGGCTGGCATCCTGGCGATGGTCAAGGTGGCGAGTGGAGCCAAGGGAGCGGCCGAGACCGGAGCGGAGTGAGAAAACGGCTGGATGGGACCCGCCACCGTGCCGCAGAATCCGAACCACGCCCCCCGGTCGATCCTCACCAGGCACCTAGTTAACCCTGGCCCGGTGGATGCCCGTTTTCCTCCCGACAACAACACTCCGGAAGGCGAGCAAGAGTTGCGAAAGCTAGCCCACAGGCCGTCAGGAACCATCGTGCCCTCTCGCGCGCGTGTGCGCGCGAATCGTAGACCGCTTCTAGGGTAGACCTTCCTGGGCCGGAAACGGGCCATAACGGCGTTTAACGGCGTGAAACGTGGTTCCAGTCGGCCCCGGACCCCAAACCCCGCCACGGGGCTAATTCGTCCCCTGGAACGTATAGCCCCAGGGCGAAGATAACCCACCGGCTTTGGGAATATCTTTGCGGGTACGCGCGCGAGGCTGCCCTATCGCCCCCGCAGCCCCCGTTCGCCGTCCTCAGAAAGACATTTTGTGCCTTATTCCTTCGTCCCGAATCGCCTGTTGACCTGCGTGACGGTATTGAGAGACCTTCGCGCCGCCGTAGCGCGCAATCCACCGTGTCGTATCGAGTTACAGCAGAACAAGAGTTGTCCGGGCGGGCGAATTACGCCACCCCCGTCCCTTCCCTATTGCCGCGACCCACGAAAAATAGGCTGAATTCCCTATAGGAGATGCGCCCCGGAAACGGGATAATGGAGGCACGCCATCAGTTCAACCGCAGCGTCGGAATAATGTGAGGTA
>JAUVGW010000105.1 GCA_030593565.1 Phycisphaerae bacterium
CACGCCGGGAAGCATCCTGCATGCCGGACCAATACGCGGCGCCGCGCGAGGCGCCCGAAGATCCAAGGCTCGACGCAATGCGGCTTGCGATCACCCGGCTTCCCGAGACGCAACGGGAAGTCATCGAATTGCGCCTCGGCGATGACCTCACCTACGCGGAAATCGCCGAAGCGATGGGCCTTCCGATCGGCACCGTTCGATCGCGGTTGCACCATGCCGTCGCCGCCCTCCGCAAGTGGGCGTTCGAGGCCGTTGTCACAGGACGCCTCGACGGATCAGGCTGAACGCAAATGGGAGATCCCGACATGGACACCAAGACAATCGAACGATTGCTCATTGACCGGAAACTCGGTGAACTCCCCCCCGACGCGGAAACACTGCTGGATGCCTATCTCGATTCGCACCCGGAACAGACCCGCATCGCCACGGATATAGATACCACGATCGAATTCGCGCGTCGGGCTCTGGCGCGATCGTCCACGGGAAAATCCATACCGGCCATGCCGCCCATGACCCCCGCGGTGCTGCCGCCTCGAATCGCTCGCGGGCCGCAACGATGGCGCCGCTGGACACACCGACTCGGAGTCGCCGCCGCCATTCTCGTCGCCTTCTTGCTCGGTGATGCTGCCGGGCCGACACACACCGGAGGCCCGCCATCCGACGGCCACATCACAAAACTGTCACCCAAACAAGCCGGCGCCGGCGGGTTTTGGTCGGTGGAAAGACTGCAGCAATCGCACCGGCAGCGGACATCGAAGTCAGCCAAACGAATCGAATGGGACGGACTGTTTACCCAACCACGAATCGGAGAACGAACATGAACAGAGGAAGCCTCATCGTCAGCACGATCGCGGCCACACTCCTGATCAGCGGCTGCATTCTGGAGAAACGCATCGTCTGGTCACCGGACGGCCAACGCGCGGCGGTCGCCACACCCAACGGCCTGTTCTTCATTAACGCGGAAGGCAAGGTCCTCGAACCGCGCTTGTCGGATACGCCTACGATTTGCGCTTGGTTCGGCGACGGGCGGCGGCTCGCAGTCGCCCACACGGCGCCCGCCAAGAACTGGGAGGACGTCGCGGACATGTTCAGCCCTGCGCAACATGACAAGATCAAGGCGCTGGCGAAGGACCTTCACGAGCGCGTGATGGCCTATGAGGGTGACTGGGACGACTTCGAACCCGATCCGGACGATCGAATCCCGGCGACCTTCGAGACCGCGGCCTTCCTCTACCTGCGCGACCATCTTTCGGAGGGGCTCCCCGAGAAGCTGGGCGACAAGTGGGAAGACCTGAAGGAATTGCGGCCCAACGTCCACCAACTCCAACTGTTCACGCTTACGAAAGACAAGCTCATGCCGGGAAAGGTGCTTGTCCGGACCCTCCACCAGATCTATCGCCCCAACGTATCCCCGGACGACAGGAGTATCGCCTTCATCATGCCGCGCATCGAGGCGGGGGACGAGGATGTCACTCTGCACGTCGTCGCCTGCGAAAACGGCAAGGCCCGGTCTGTTGCGGACAATGTCAGCCTGGGGCATGACTGGAGCCCCGATGGTCGATGCCTGGCCTTCATTCAGGCGTCGCCATCCCAGTTTGAGAAGCAACACAATGTGCAGCTCGGCTCGCTCGCCACGACGAGAGTGGCCGAGGAGAACGGTTCGCTCCTGGCGGAATGGGAGGCCCGCGAAGACCTCGTCGGCCTGCTGTTCAACTCGATGCTGACGGTTCGCTGGTTGTCGGATGACAGGCTCCTGTTTTCCTCCTACGAGACAACCTTGCCGGCAACCACCCGCGATATGCCCCAACAATGGTCGCTGTTCATGTTCGATCCGAAGATGTCGGCCAGCGTTCACCGTATCCTTGGGCGCCATTTCGACGAACCACTTGAGCCGGAGTTCCCCCACTTCGAGTTGAGCCCGGATGAACGGCGTGCCCTTCTGCTGGGCGCGGATGGTCAGATCATCCTTCACGATTTTCGATCCGGCGAGACAACGCAGCTCATCGATCCCGATGTGGCGGGAGGCGATATTCATACGCTGCCGTCGTGGCGCAACAACAAGCAGGTCTCGCTCGTCAGACCGATCGACGCCCGGCGGAAACTGTACGAAGTCGTGCAATGGGAACAAGGCGGCAACACAAAATCGCTCAGCGACACGTGGCCGCCGGAGATGAAGAAGGGTTGGCTTACCGAGGAGTAGCACGGGGTGACCGCAATAGAGCATTTCACGTTTGCCTGTAGCGGCCGACGCCCCTGTCGGCCGTGGATTGCTCGATGATCTTACGTCCGACACGGAGGTCGGACGCTACACCATTAAGTGAAACGCTCTAGCTCTTTTCTGACTCCTCTCTGTGATCTCTGCGTGCTCTGTGGTGAGTCATCCGGGCTACGGAATCGCGTATCGGCGCACGTCAAACGGAAACTCGTTCACGAAATACGCCCAATCGACGTTACCTGCCTTGTACAGACACATCCCGCGAGACTGGTGATACTTGCCCATCGCGCCCTTTATTCCAACGGTGGAATACACGGCGCTCTCGCCCTTGGGCGTGTAAACCAAGATGCCGGACACGCCGGCCCGTTCATCGCGGCCGCTGATGTACACATTGCCGCTCTTGCCGACGATTCCCCGATCCGCGTCCGCCAATGGCGGCAACTCTCGAACGAAGACGCCACCGTCCCCGGAACCCACGTCGTACACGCGGCACCTCGATCCACTCCTGTCCGTCACGCACAGATGACCGTTCCCGTAGCCCACCGCGTGCGGAGCGTCGAACCGGAATCCCTCGTCGAGCATTGCCTTGAACCGCGCCCCCGAATCGAGAATCTGCACCCGGTCGTTACCAGGATCCGCCACATAGATGTTGCCCGCCTCATCGACGGCCACATCGGCCGGCGCGTAGAACTCGCCCGGCTCGTCGCTGGCAAACCCCGGCCACCACTTGCGCTGCGGAACCAATTCGACCAAGTCCCCGCGTTCGTAGAAGGCCAACACATGATTCACCGGGTCCGCCACGACCAAACGACCGTCGGCGGCCTTCGCAATGCCCGCGTAACTCGGCGAATACCTCGGAAAACGCCGCGTCCGAATCCCGAACGGCTGCATCCCGGCCACGCCATCCCACCGAATCATTTGACAGGGCCCATCACCCACGAGCGTCACGTACGCCGCGCCCTCGTCGTCATCCAGAACGAGTTTCACACTGTCTTTGTCGTACGCAATGAAGCCTGTTTCGGAAAGATGGCTTTCCCGCCCTTGACGATCCACCGTCGACACCGCGTAAAATGTGTCGAGCGAATGGAGGCCGTCATCTCGGTTCTCCTCGAAGTACGCTCCTTCGCAGCGCCTCTGTAGCTGACCGTCCTTCCGCCCGACCACAGAAACCAGTGTCCACGGCCTTGCATCGTCGCCTCCGAAGCTCGTCCGCCGATAGACACGAAATTCCTCGATCTCACCCGCCTTCATGCCGGCCGGGAAAGGCCAAACCACGTTCAGTCGTGGATACTCCACGCTGCGATCTTCCATCATGATGGCCGCGTAGGCCGGCGCCGTCGGCGAGCCCGGAACGGCGAATCGGGTGCCAACCAGGCGTAGGTACTCCTCTGTGCGCCCGTGCAAATATGCAATGTTGCAGTCGAACAAGCGGAGAAAGTGGAACTCCTCACTCCCCCCGAATCGAAGCCTCAACAACAGCAGGCCGTTCAAGCCATCGGTCGCGATCTTGCCGAACGGATTCGCCCGAAGCTCGTAGCCACCCGGCGTCGAATGCGGTCCAGCCGGAAGATCCACCAATGTCAATCGGCCGTCAGCTCCGGTGGTTGCCGAGTACAGCGGGTCCTCACGGCCATATCCCGCGATCACACCCGCATGTTCTCCCTCGGTCATCAACTGGAAAGCCTCCACCTGCACGTCGGCCAGCGGCGTACCGGCGTTCGAACGTACCTCCAGCGTGATCTTCTTCGGAACCTGATAAAGGAAATCGCCCTGAAAACCGCGCGGCCGACCGCGAACCTGGTTCAGAAACGCCGCGCTCCTCTCGTCGAAGGCAAACCCGCCGGCCGCGTACATCATCGTTCGCCGTTGCGGAAAAATGTGACGCCGCTGCGCATACCGCCCATGCTTGTCCTGAACGAAACATTGCTCGACCGTCGTGTCCGTCACCGCAAGATCGACCAGACCCAGTTGTCCCGCAACGGCCTGCAAACCCGCCCAATCCACCTTCAACGCATCGTAGTGCAACGCGGTGTCGTCTTCACCCAGCCGGCCGAACACCCACAAGGCCGCAAACTCCGCGGGCTCATCGGGCTTGCCGTCCTTGTGCAACGTCGACTCCCACCGTGCCCGTCCCGCCGCCGCCGCGGGATCGTCGACCAGGACGATTCGGTCACAGCGAACCCGCTCCTCGATTCCCCGAGGAGCCGAAGGATGGATCGACGCCGCGAACAAACCGTTCAGCGTCCGAACCTGGTACTGAATCCAGTCTTCGAAGCAGAAACTGTCTACGATGTTGGCGACCTCCCTGAACGCCGCATGGCGGTCGGCCGCCACGACAACCGTAATGCCGAGCGCGTCCGTCGCTTCCTTGACGCTGTTGTTCCACCGCACGATCTCGTTCAACGAGTGGTCAGGATCGACCTCGACGTGTAGCGTGTGCCGCCCCATTTGCCACGACCACTTCACGTCCACGACGTGTTCCCCACCCTCGGATAACGCCGGAATCCTCCCCTGCCCGATCTCGCCGTCGTCGATCAGCACACGGTATCCAACATCCTTCGACTTGGCCCCGCCCGCGTTTAGAACGTGGATGCGAAACGTCACCTCCGCGCCGGCAACCGGATGCCAACTCTCCGGCACCAGCTCTACCCCTGGATGTTGCAGCCCGTCACGGGTGTCCACGTGGCCGTGCCACGACGGATCACGCGGCAACCGCTCAATGTAAGCAACCGTCAAGTCCGGCACATTCGGCCGCGTCTTGTGACGCTCGGCTCGCCGGAACTCAATCTGATCCACATCGGCCACGGGCAGGATGATGGGCCTTCCGTCCGCCTCGAACAATAGAACCTGATCCGCCCACGCCATTGCTTTGCCGAGGCGTTGCGAACCATCCGACGATGTAAGAATGTCACCGTACCGAAGATCCCCTCGCTCGAATCGGTAGGTGAAAATGCCCTCGGCGGAGCCCACCGGCTGCCCCTCCCCGCCCGCCGCGGCCAAGTCATCCCCAAACGCCGGAACCCACGCGGCCAACACCGTAGCGACAAGCAGCACCCGCATTGCAAACCTCCCTAACACCTGCAAACATGGCCAAGGCGTTTCACGTTTGCCTGTGGCACCGGCGCCGAACCCGAAGGAATCAGGTACTCGACAAGCCTGCAACAATATAACGCGATTAGTCTCGGAGTTCGCCCACGATTTTCGACAGCATGGCTTCGGCCTCGCCACCAGCGTAGGACCCCGCGTTCCACCGGTAGCCCAGCCCATCGCCATCGCGACGTGGAATCAGATGAATGTGGAGATGAAAGACGGCCTGCCCACTGGACCGGCCCGTGTTTTGCAGCACATTGAGGCCCGTCGCACCCGTCGCCCGCATGATCGAACGCGCAAGCCCGGGGAGTTCCACGGACAACAACCGAACGACAGCCGCCGGCGCGTCCAGAATGCTCTCACAATGCGACTTGGGAATCAAAAGCGTGTGGCCGGGCGCGAGCGGCGAAACATCAAGAAACGCCACCACATCCCCCGTCTCCAGGACGCGATGCGAAGGAATCTCGCCCGAAGCGATCTTGCAGAAAATACAATCCGAAGCGTTCATGATTCGGCCCCACGACGACGTGTCAAGGAATCGCCCTGGAACTCCCGTAGCACGACCGGAACGAATGGTGGCGCCACAAAGCGTCTGGGATACACCTGCACCCTGAAATCGGCGATGGTCGTTCTCGGGACGGCAGGCATCGCGCTGCAATACATGATCGGTTATGCCGCTTGGCTGACCGCTGGCTTGCCGTTTGGCGGATCAACCGTTCACGTTATTCCTGCGCAGCCCCCTGCTAATCCTCCGTACCAGCCTCGCCCTCGGATTCCTGGGCAGCGGCTTCGCCGGTCTTGGGCTCCGGCGCACCGGCTTCCCCGGCCGCCTTCTTCCGTCGGACCCGGCTCTTGCGTCGGTCGCCCTTTCCCTCGAGATGACGAATGCGATCGAGCGTCTTCTGTCGCCGTTGCCCGATGGTCTTCTTGCCCTGCTCCTTCGCCGGTTCTTCTTCTCCAACCAGTTGCAGCAGCGCGAGATCGCTGTTGTCGCCGATTCGACGCTTCGCGAGCCGAATGATTCGCGTGTATCCACCGGGCCGATCCTCGTACCTCGGCGCGATCTCGTTGATCAGCCGATGCACGATCGAGGTCGCCACAAACGGAATCTTCTTCTTGTTGTAGCTCGCGGGAACCTTCCCCGCACGATGACGACGCCCGGACCTCGCACGGAGCACCTTGTGGCGCCTCGCGTCGGGCATCGCGTCGTATTCCTCCTGCTGCTCCTTACTCAGAACGGCCCGATCGTTCAGCAACGCCTCGACGCGCTGCCGACTTTGCAGCGTCCCCCTCCGAGCCAAGGTAATCAGCCGCTCCACGAAAGGCCGAACCTCCTTCGCCTTGGTCAGCGTCGTCTCGATCTGACCATACTGGAACAGACTTTGGGCCATGTTCCGCCGATCGGCCTTGCGATGGGCGGATGTACGCGATAAATGTCGTCCCGAAACGCGATGTCTCATCGTTCTCTACACCTGTCTCAAACGCTGGACACGCCGTGGTTCGCACGAGAATCCCCGATATCGTCGCCGGGCATGCCCACCTCGTCTTTCACTTTCGGATCAAGCGGTGCCGGCATCACCGGAACACCTTCCACTTGCAACGGTTCAAGCGAAGTCGGCGGTGCCGGGAGCGGCGGCGGTCCTATCATCGTGCCGGAATCCAGCGCCGGACCAGAAAACGGCGTGCTCGACACTGCGGAAACGCCCGAATCCGGCCCCACCGGCGACGACGCCAGGCCCAATCTCTCCTGCCCTTCCGGCGGCTCCTCGACAGAGGCACGCAACTCCAGACCGAGATCCGATAGCTTTCGTTTCACTTCCCGCAGGGAGGTCTTTCCGAAACTCCGCAGCTTCAGCAACTGCCCCTCATCCCATTGCGCCAAATCACCCACTGTCGCAATGTTCGCCGATGCAAGGCAATTCCCCGCCCGGACCGAAAGATCAAGACTGCTCACCGGCGTCGACAGCTTGCTGTCTAACGACTCGTCATCCTCACATCCCGCCGGCACACACCCGTCTTCACCCCCGGCCAACGCCAGACCGCTGGCCAACTTGAAGTACTGCACGAACGGATTGATGTGTTTCCGAAGGATCTTCGCCGCTTCGACCAACGCCATCTCCGGCATCACCGTCCCGTTGGTCCAAATCTCGAGCACCAGTCGGTCGTAGTTCGTCCGCTGTCCCACACGCGTGTCTTCAACACGATAGCGCACACGGGTCACCGGTGAATACACAGAATCTACCGGAATCACGCCGATGACTTGCTCGTCGTCCGCTTCCTTGTGGTCATCAACGGTGGCGTAGCCGCGCCCCTTGCCTACCGTCATTTCCAACTCGAAGTCCACCTCGTCCGTCAAGGTCGCCAGCAACTGGTCCGGATTCACGATCTCGATCGCCGAATCAGCCTCGATCTGACCCGCGCGAACCTCGACCGTTTCGTCCTTCTTGCCCTTGACGCAGACACGCATGCTCTTCGCGTCGTCCGAGTCGAGATGGACGATCAGGGACTTCACATTCAGGATCAGAGCCGTCGTGTCCTCCATGATGCCCGGTATCGTCGTGAACTCGTGATCGGCCCCCTTTATCCGCACATGCGTGACCGCCGCTCCCTCCAGGCTGGAAAGCAGGATTCGACGCAGACTGTTTCCCACAGTCGTACCAAAACCACGCTCGAAAGGCTCCGCAATGAACCTCCCGTATGTTGGCGTGCCAGCCCCGTCTTCCCGCTCGACACGGGTCGGCAATTCCAAACCTCGCCACCGTATTCGCATCGCAATTGACCTCCCGGGTACTTGCCCCGAATCCGTGGAGAACCGGCCAAGACGCCCCTAACACGGAACACGCGTCAAGACGACGGCATCATGCCCGTGCCAACGCCCCCTCCCCCAACGTGTCAGCGACTGCAGAACTCAACCACCAATTGCTCCTCAACCGGGATCTGTACGTCGTCACGCACCGGCAGTGCCACTATGGTGCCCGTCAGGGTTTTCGGGTCCACCTTCAGCCACGGCTGTACAGGCCGATTCTCGTCCATCTCCGCAAAGCCGCGCACTAGCTTCTGACTCGGATCACGGCTGCGAACACCGATCGCCTCCCCCACCCGAATCATGTAACCTGGCTTGTTCACGCGCCGGCCGTTCACCGTAAAATGATTATGCCCAATCATGATACGCGCCGCCTTCCGAGACGGAGCAAATCCCAGCTTGCAGATCACGTTGTCCAAACGCCGCTCGAGCAACTCCAACAACGCCTCGCCCGTGTTCGTGCGAGACCGCTGGGCCTTGTGAAAACTACGCCGAAACTGCTTGTCGAACAGCCCGTAGTAACGCTTCACTTTCTGAGTCTCGCGAAGACGCTTGCCATACTCGCTACTCTGCCGACGCCGAAACGTACGCTGCCCACCGGGAGGAGCATTCCGACTGGGCTTCTCCATCGGGCACTTCGCGCTCTCGCAACGAACACCCTTGAGCATCAGCTTGACGCTCTCACGCCGACACTTCCGACAGCTTGGTCCCAAATCTCTTGACATGGCGCTCTCTGAATTCTCTGACTAAACTCGCCGCTTTCGGGCCGGACGACATCCGTTGTGCGGCAACGGCGTCACATCCTCAATCGACACGATCCGCAAACCGCCCGACTGCAATCCCGCAATCGCCGACTCACGACCGCTCCCCGGTCCCTTCACGCGAATCTCGACTTCGCCGATTCCGAACTTCCGCGCCGCACTCGCAGCCGTCTCCCCCGCACGCTGCGCCGCAAACGGCGTGCTCTTGCGGGTCCCCTTGAATCCAACCGTCCCCGAGGAAGCCCAACACAACGTCTCGCCCGCCAAGTCCGTGATCGTCACCATCGTGTTGTTGAATGTGGATTTCACATGCACAATCCCACGCGACACATGACGCCGGACTTTCCGTTTTCCTGATGACTTCGCCACTGCTCAGTCTCTCCAATACAACCAATCCCTGGTAGCCTAGCTTCGTAGCTCCTTGACGCCCTTCTTGCCCGCGACCGTCTTCTTCGGGCCTTTCCGCGTCCGAGCATTCGTTCGTGTACGCTGTCCCCGAACCGGTAGCCCCCGACGATGACGGACCCCGCGATAGCACTGGATGTCTCGAAGCCGCGCAACGTTCTGGTTCACCTGCCGCCGAAGTTGGCCTTCTACGATGTAGTTCCGATCGATAACGGCGGCGATCCGACTGATCTCGTCCTCCGTCAGGTTCTTCGCCCGCACATCGTGCTCGATTCCCGCTTCTTTCAGGATGGCCTCGCTATGATGTCCGCCCACGCCATAGATGTACGTCAGCGAAATGACGATGCGCTTGTCGTTCGGGATGTCTACTCCGGCTATACGTGGCATGAATCGTCTCCTGGTGCCGCCTAACCCTGCCGCTGTTTATGACGCGGGTTCGATGAACAGATCACGCGCACCACGCCCTTGCGCTTGACGATCTTGCAATTCTCACAAATGCGACGCACGCTGCTTCGTACTTTCATCGCCATGCTCCCTGCCGTTGTCTGCGATCACGATTCAAAGCAACTCGATCGCACCGACTCGCCATTAGCAGCCCGCGGCAAAACTGCTACAAAACTGTGGCACCAGCGTCTCGCCGGTGGTCTTCCCGGGGAGCGTCGGCGTCTCACCGGTATCCCCAGGTGGCACCAGCATTCCCGAGCCGTTGTTTTCCCTTTTACCTCGGGCGGTTAGTGCCCGTCCGTCAACACATCGATACCGGACGACGTAACCGCGATCGTGTTCTCAAAGTGGGCCGACCACGAACCGTCGCGCGTCACCTGCGGCCATCCGCTCGAATCACCCGCTCGCACCTCGGGGCCGCCGGCGTTCACCATCGGCTCCACCGCCAACACCAAACCCGGCTCCAACCGAAAGTCATCCCGCCGCCCGTGCCGCTGTACGTAGTTTGGCACCTTCGGCTCTTCATGCATCGCCCGGCCGATCCCGTGCCCGACGAATTCGCGTACAACCGAAAACCCGGCGGACTCCACAAAACGCTGCATCAAGCCGGCAACCTCACTCCAATACCGGCCCGGACGCATCTCGCGCTCTGCCAGCGCCAATGCCTCGGATGTCGTCTCAAGCAGAAGCCTCGCCTTCTCATTCACACGGCCCACAGCAAAGGTCCTCGCCGCGTCGCCGCAATAGCCCTTCATCCGAACACCACAATCGATGCTCACAATGTCGCCCGCCGCCAATACACGCTCGCTCGGAATCCCGTGAACCACTTCTTCGTTCACGCTCACACATACCACGGCGGGAAACGGAAACCTCGCACTCGGTGATTCCACACCCTTGAACAACGGCTCGCCGCCTGACGCGACGATCATCTCCTCCGCGGCCTTGCTCAGCACCTCTGTCGCGACGCCGGGCCCGATCAGCGGTCGCAGTCCCTCATGGACCTTATGCACCACCCGACCAGCGGCACGCATCAACTCGATCTCGCGAGGGCTCTTAAGTATCACCATGCCCGGTCCAACCCGCGAAGATCGCCTCCCTACGGATGATCCACGACCCTCACGCATTACGTCCGGCAGACCTCCTTGGTCAATGCCGCAACCTCGTCGGCCGTGCCGCCGCCATCCACAGTCCGCAGCACGCCGCGATCCTCGTAGTACGTCTTCACGGGCTCAGTCTCCGCGTGATACGTGCGTAATCGCTGGCCGACGACATCCGGCTCGTCATCTTTTCGGCGAGTCAACGCCTCGCCGCAATCGTCACACACACCGGCCTTCGCCGGCGCGGAAAACAACTCGTGATAGATTCGACCGTCCTTCGGACAAGTCCAACGACCTGTCAGCCGCTTCGTGACTTCCTCGTCAGCGACAGTGATGTCGACGACCGCATCCAGCTTCCAGCCACGTTCCCCCAATCGCTCGTCCAGCCCGCGTGCCTGGACCACCGTCCGGGGAAATCCATCCAGCAGAAAGCCCGTCCCTCCCTCGCAACGCGAAATGTGCTCCATCATCATCGCAAGGATCAGATCGTCAGGAACCAGCACGCCACGGTCCATATAGTCTTGCGCCTGCCTGCCCAACTCGCTGTGCGCCTTCCGCTCGGCACGCAGGATGTCCCCACTCGACAGATGCTTCAATCCAAACACCTCACACATACGGACAGCTTGGGTGCCCTTCCCGGCGCCCGGCGGACCAAGCAACACGACATTCATGCGTAGGCCCCCTTGATCCGCGAGCCGCCGCTGTCCCCCAGGAAACCACCGTAATTACGCATTATCAGGTTGGCCTCGATCCGCTGCACCAAGTCCAACCCGACGCTCACAACAATCAGCAAGCCCGTCCCCCCGAGGAAGGACGAAACTCGCAAAGGAATATCCAATCCCGACGCAATAATCTGCGGAATGATCGCGATCAACGCCAGAAAACCGGCGCCTACATACGTAATCCGCGTCATCACCGTCTCGAGGTAGTCCGCCGTCCGCTTGCCGGGCCGCAGACCCGGGATGAAACTCCCGTAGTCACGCAGATTGTTGGCCATCTCCTTCGGCTGAAACTGAACGGTCGTCCAGAAGTACGCGAAGAAGTATACCAACCCGATGTAGCAAGCCGCGTACAGAAAACTTGAGCTGTTGAATTCGCCGGCCAACGTGTTCAGAAACTGGCTCGTGTAAAAGATTTTGGCCAACCAGTCGAAAAGCAGACCGGGAAAGATCAGGAGGCTGCTGGCGAAGATGATGGGCATCACGCCGCCGTGGTTCACTCGCAACGGCAGGTACTGCCGCTGCCCGCCGTACACCCGACGACCCCGCGTCTGTTTCGCCTGCTGAATCGGAATCCGCCGCTGCCCCTGCGTAATCAAAATCGAACCGGCCACCACACCCACAAACGCCACCATCAAGAAGATGATCTTGCCTGGACCGAACTGGGCGTCACCGGAAACATCCATCGACGCATTCCGGAGAACCGTGAGAACAGCGCCTGGCATCTGGGCGCAGATCCCAGCCATAATGATCAGACTGATTCCGTTCCCAATGCCGTACTCGTCGATCTGCTCGCCGAGCCACATCAGGAAAACCGTCCCCGTCGTCATTCCCAGGATCCCGATCAGCCAGAATCCCATCGTCGGACCGAAATTCCCCGCCCAGTCGGTGTACTCTGGATATACCAACTGACTGCCGGCAATGAACTTCAGCCAGAACGTCGCCTGGATCAGACAGATGCCCACAGTCAGGTAACGCGTATATTCCTGGATCTTCTTCTGGCCGACCTGTCCCTCACGCCGGAGCTTCTCCAAAGCGGGAACCACCGTCTGCAACAACTGTAAAATGATCGATGCCGAAATGTAGGGCATGATCCCCAAACCGAAAACCGTGCTCTGTTGCAGGTTCCCACCTGTGAACATCGCAAAATATTCGGTCAACTGCGACAGGCCGCCCGCGCCGCCACTCGCCAGGTTCTGGAAGTACTCCGTCAACGCCGCCTGATCCACGCCGGGCAACGGCACGTAGAATCCAATCCGATACACCGCCAACATGCCGAGCGTGAACAGGACCTTGTTACGAAGATCCTTGACTTTGAAGATATTGACGAATGCCTGAAACATAATTTTCCAGCAACCAATCATCCCGTCGCCGGGACCCAACTCGCTTCCATGCTCGTCGGCGACACGCCCCCAATCCAAAGCCACGCCGCCCTACCCCGCAAACGCGGGACGATGGGCGACCCATACGCCGCCTATTCCTTCGCCTTCTTCTCTCGCCCCTTGCCCTTCTTCCCGGCGGCCTGCTCTTTACCTGACGCCTTGCCGCCCTTCTTCTTCGCCTTGCCGCCATCCTCCGCCTTCGGTGCCGGCGGCCGGCGGACAAACTTCTTCTTCGGCTTCGGCGTCAACCACTGCACGGTCCCGCCCAAAGCCTCGATCTTCGTTGCCGCCGACGCGCTGAAACGATGCGCATCGACGGTCAGCTTCTTCTTCAACTCACCCTCGCCCAGGATCTTCACTCGGTCCTCACGATCCCGAATCAATCCCGCCTCCTCCAACGAAGCCGCCGTGACGTGCTCCCCATCATCAAAGCGCGCCTCCAAATCGCCCAGGTTCACAATCTGGAATTCCTTCCGAAACTGGGCGTTGTTGAAACCCACCTTAGGCAACCGGCGGAATAACGGGAACATCCCACCCTCCGCCAACCCCCTCCGCGTCGCCCCGGAACGCTGGCCCAAACCCTTATGGCCGCGACCACACGTCTTCCCGGAACCGCTGCCGTTGCCTCGACCGACGCGCTTACGCGTCTTTTTGGCGCCAACTCGTCTGGTGATTTCCGTCACGTTCATGCGTATTCCGATCAGTCGACTAACTCGCAATCGACACTTCTCGCAAGGCCTCAATCTGACTCCGATCTCGCAACGACGTCAATGCATCCAACGTCGCCTTGACCAGATTCTTCGGACTGGTCGATCCGTACACCTTCGTCAGACAGTCGTGGACGCCGGCCAACTCCAGAACCGCGCGAACACTCGCACCCGCGATCACACCGGTCCCGGCACTCGCCGGCAACAGCCGAACACGGCTCGAACCGAAACGGCCCATCACCGCATGTGGAAGCGTCGGACCGTTCAAGCGGATGGGACCGAGCGACCGCGTCGCCTGCTTGCGACCCTTCTCCACCGCCGACGGTACTTCATTCGCCTTCCCATAGCCGATGCCGACCCGCCCGTTCCGGTCTCCAACAACGACCAACGCGGAAAAACTGAACCGTCGCCCGCCACGCACCACCTTCGAACAGCGGTAAACCTTCACGACGACATCGTCGAATTCAGGGTTCTCCCGCTCTGCCGCTGACTTCTTGGCTTCACGACGCATCGCCATCAATCACACCTGCATCCAAAAAAACAAACACCTACACAACGGTCACGGCGATAGCCGTCAAAACTCCAACCCGGTCTCACGTGCCGCGTCGGCCAACGCCTTCACGCGACCATGATATTTATACCTGTTCCGATCGAAGATCACCTGTCGAAGGCCCTGCATCCGCGCCCGTTCGCCCAGCAATCGCCCCACCACCCGAGCCGCGCTGCAGTTGCCGCCGCACTTCACCTCCGAAGTCAACGAAGGGCTGTTTGTCGACGCCGAGCACAAGGTCCGGCCGGCATGGTCGTCTATCAACTGGGCGCTAATGTGCCGCAGACTCCGAAAGACGCTCAGCCGCGGACGCTCAGCCGTGCCAAACACTTTCCCACGCACACGCCGACGACGACGTTGCTGACGCACTAACTTGAGTTTCCTCGCCTTCATCGTCTCGACATCTCCAACCGCTATGCACCGGCGCCGGCAAACGCCTTCCCGGCCTTCCGCCGAATCTGCTCGCCCGCGTAACGAATCCCCTTACCCTTGTAGGGCTCCGGATGACGAACATCCTTCACCGATCGCGCAAACTGCCCGACAACCTGCTTGTCGATCCCGCTCACGGACAGTTTCGCCGGCGTCTCGTCGCCTCGAGCGGCAGGCACCTCGATGTCAACCTGCACCCCGTCGGGAATCGCCAGACGGACCGAATGTGAAAATCCCACAGTCAGGTCCAACGCCTGGCCGGACATCGA
This sequence comes from Phycisphaerae bacterium, assembly GCA_030593565.1. Lineage (GTDB taxonomy): Bacteria > Planctomycetota > Phycisphaerae > UBA1845 > UTPLA1 > JAFGQA01. The sequence continues at coordinate 14,872 of JAUVGW010000105.1, forward strand.
ACAACCATACCCGGTTCCGTAGATCTCCAGCTTCCGGACATATCCTTCGCTCACACCGATCACCATGTTGTTGATCAGTGCCCGTGCCATCCCGTGGAATGCCCGGTGTTGTGCAACGTCCGATGCACGCGTCACGCTCACCGTGTTCGCCCCACCATCATGCGCCACCGTCACTCCGTCCGGATGATCCCACGAAAGCGATCCTTTCGGCCCGCTGACGGCCACCGTCCGCCCTTTGATTTCCACTTTCACGCCCGAAGGTAGCGTGACAGGTTTCTTTCCAATACGAGACATTCCTGCGTCCTCGTTCGACCAGCCACCCAACGGCCAAACTGATCGAATACGTGGCAGCTCACCACGCCCACTCAATACACCGAACAGAGCAACTCCCCGCCCACGCGTTGTTCGCGACATTGCCGATCGCTCATCACGCCGTGGCTCGTGGATAGAATCGAAATACCCAGGCCGTTTAGCACCTTCGGTATCTCCTCCAACCCAACGTACTTCCGACAGCCCGACTTGCTCTCGCGCTGGATTCGGGTCAGCACCAACTCGCCCCGCGAACCGTACTTCAACGTGATCCGAAGCAGTCCCTGCTTGTCATCAGCGATCTCCTCCACGTCGGTGATGTATCCCTCCAACTTCAAGACTTGACAAATCGCAAGCTTCACCCCGCTGCGCGGGGCCATCACCGTCTTCGACTGGTTCCGGTTCGCGTTGCGAATCCGCGTCAACAGGTCTGCGATCGGGTCACTCCACATGCTGATCGAACCTCACGTCGGCCCTTTGGGACCTCGATAATACTTACCAACTCGCCTTGCGCACACCGGGGATCTTCCCCTCCAACGCCAATGTACGCAGGCAGATCCGACACACGCGGAACTTTCGGTACACGGCCCGAGGACGGCCGCACAACTGGCAGCGCGTATACCCGCGGACCGCGAACTTCGGCTTCCTACTGGCTTTGATTCTCAAACATTTCTTCGCCATGCCTGACCAACTCCAATCGCGACAC
>JAUVGW010000165.1 GCA_030593565.1 Phycisphaerae bacterium
CATCCTCGACATGGAGCAGGTCCCGCTCATCAGTTCAGCGGGCTTGGGAGAATTGGTTCGGATCGTCGCGCAGGCCAACACGCAGAACGGACGCGTGCTCCTCGCAAACCTCACGCCATTCGTCGCCGGTGTCTTGAAGACGACCAAACTCGATACGTTCTTCGATGTTTGGGAAGATGTCGACGCCGCCGTCGCGAGCCTGCGATAGCACGTCGCGCCGCACACGACGCCCGCTTTGTCAATCTTGGTTTCCAAACTGATTCCGCTCCCATGTGATCCTGCCGTCTCGCCGATGCTCCATCACGACCGGCGAGGCGTTATCGGCATCTCTCAGCCATCACCCAACACGTCCGATCTTCGATTACGCAATAGCAGTACTGGGATCGCCACCCAAGGCTGATGCCGGTGCCCAATCGCGCCGACAAAGTGATCGAGGGCGGTCCTTGGTGGGGACCGGCCAGTGACGACGGTGGTGGAGATAGGCAGATGTGGGTTGTCAAGCGAGTGGGAAGACGCGCGCCGTGGGACTCGTTCGCGGGCGTTTTCGTGGTATTGTTTATTATCGGCTGCGGGACATCACCGCTGCCCGATGCCGGAAACGCGGCACAGTTCGACCCGGCAGCGGGCGATCCGACACCGGCCCAGTTTCTGGTTCGGGAGGCGGCCAAGGCCAACGGTCAATTCGACGCCGCGCAGCCGGCCACGATCGCGATCAACCAGGAAATCGTGATCGAGGGAAATCTGGAATCGCGCCTAGACGTTGACCTCTATGCCCTGGGAGCTGTTCTCGCGGGGGACCAGATCGTCATCGACGTCACAGGCCACGACGGGCTGAATGCGACGGCCTCGCTTTTCGATGACGACGGGAATTTGCTGGACGTTAACGATGATCGGTCGTTCTATTATGGAAATCACGACCCTCTGATTACGCGGGTCATGCGTGAGGCGACGGGGCGACTGTACCTGGGCGTGGCGGTATCGAGCATGGCCGCCGCCTTGTCGGAGGACCTGCCGGCGTCCGCGTCCTACACGGTTCGAGTGAGTCACACGTCAGGCCAGGCCGTGCCCGACCGACCGCGTCAAGTCGTCTGGCTGGATTGTGGCGGCGGCACGGACGTTCAGATCGGGCTGCGTGAGATCGAGCAGATGCGTCCATTCGACGCGGGCATGATATCCGCACGATTCGCCGGGCAGACGGACGATGTCATCGATTGGGTCCTCCTGCACATGCGCCGCGACTTCGCCTCCTACGATGTCACGTTGCTGGACAGCCGATATGACGTTTTGCCGGCCGGGCCTTATTCCAAGCTCTACTTCGGCAACACCAGTGAATCCTATCTCGGGATTGCGGATATGGTGGACGCGGACAACGCTTTCCTCGACCAGGACGCGATCGTCTACGCGGAAAACCTGGCGCTCATGGAGCATCTGCTCCCCGACATCGAGGCAGTGGGCCAGACACTGGCCAACGTGGGATCGCACGAACTGGGCCATTTGCTCGGATTGGAACACTCGGCGGGCTTCTCAGATCTGATGGCGACCGGATTCACCGTCACGCGGATCATCGAGGAAGACTTGGTCTTTCATCGAGCGCTTTTGCACGGCAACGTGTTTCCGGTTGGCTGGCAGGATGGACCGGCGATTCTCCTCAAAAACCTCGGACCGGGCCTGGATTGGACGCCGGCCGCGCGGGTTTACGTGGGGGACGAACATCATCAGCAGGAAGCATCGCCCGACGAGGCGACCCTGCATGGTGTTCCGACATGGACTTGCGCGACGTGCGGGCATCCGGTGTCAGGCCGCTGACGGCGGAGGCCGTCCGGGTTGGGGAGGGGGAGAAAGCCGAAAGCTGAAAGCCGAAATGCGAAAACCGAAAGCCGAAATACCCTGTCTATGGCATTTCACATTCGCCTGTGGCACCGCCGTCTCGGCGTGGCGGCAAACACAGGCGAGACGCCTGTGCCACAGATCAGCTTAGCTCCCGTAAACGGTTACAGCCAACGATGCCGCGTCCCCATCTGAATAGGTTGTCAGTGCAAGACAAACGGCATCACACCGGCGGCGTCCTGTTCGTCCGGCTTCTGTTGCTTTTTCTCCTTCGCCAGGAGTTTGAGGAAGTTCCTCTGCTCGCCGCGGACCGAGGGCAAATTGCGAGGGAATTTGCCGCCAAATCGGACGACATACATTTTATCTGCTCGGGTAAGGGGATCAGTCATCGACTTGACCCCGCGACCGGCGCGCCGAACATCCAACCGCACGGGACCGTCATCAGCGAGTTGGTGCCAGTGACGTAGCGTTCGTTCGAGCGTCCAGGGATGATTATCCGCCAGGGCGTTTGCGGTCGGCACGTATACCAACCAGGAGTCACCGCTCACCCCCCCTCCCAAATATGCCAGGATTGACATTTCGAATGTCTGGAGGCCTTTCTCGCTGCCAATTCCCCGATCCGGGGCGATCACGACCTTCGCCTTCGTGTCGCTCTTCAAGCCAGCGAACTGTACCGCCCCCCTGAGTACGTCCGCCGGATCGGCCATGGGACCAAGGAGCACACTTCGGTATCGGCTGGTTGTGCTGAGTTCGGCGTTTTCGGCACCGACAACGAGGCCCCAGTAATCGCTGCCCGTGACATGAAACAGCTCGAGGTAGAGATGCAGCTCCAGCATGGAGAGACTCGCAGGCTTGAACCATCGTTGGAGTTGGTCGATCGTCACCGGTTGGAATGACGCGAGATCGATTCCCGCTTCCGCCGCCTTTGCTTGCTGCATGATGGCAAATGCCCGATCCGAATCGGGATTGCCCGGCCGAACCTCCTCCAGGAAATCGCGCTCCAGTTTCACCCGGTCGTCCCGGGCGGCGGAACGATAATCTGAACTCAAGGGCAGCTTTCCATCAACCTCAAGTGGCGTGGATTGATCTCGCAGGCGATCCCACCACTCGTCGATCGCGGCGCGAATGACGGTCACCTGGCCCAATTGCTCCCGCCTCTCGAGTTTTTTTTTCTCGATGTACCGGTACTTCCGCCACAACGTGCGTCCCTGATCGGCGGCGCCGACCCGGGCTTCATCGTTCGTCGAGCAAGCGGCTTCCAGGAGTTCGGCCAAGGCGGCCCAGCTCCACAGTTCCCCATCCGTCAAATGATCCGCCAGTGCGGCCCATTCCTGTGGGTTGTCATCCTCGGGCGCGCCTCGGTCGATGCCGTCCAGCCCCATCGCACGAGCCAGCAAGGCTTCGGCTATGCGGAATGTGGCGTCCGCGCCCTGTGGGGCGCCCTCGAATTTGCCCCGGGCGGCGCGCAAACCGCGATCGAGATCAATCAGTTTGTGAAACGCAGGCAAGCCGCCCTTGGTACCGATCGTCAGATCTTCGACGACAAGGCGCGGCTGATCCCAATGATCCCAAGATTCAGCCCGCCGGTCGGCGGTCAATCCAAGGTGTTTCTCAGGCACGCCCCGTGCCAACAGAATGAGCTTCTTCTCGTCGTCGAGGTTCTTCAGTGCCTCGGGGTCCTGCTCGATAAGTTCGGCAAGCCTTTCGTCAAGTTGAACCTCGTCCGTGATCTCATACAGCTCCGGGGAAACGAGTCTACGAAGACGAGTCAGTTCCGCCCGAAGCGGATCGGCGATGGACACGAGGTCGCTACGGGTCTCCCAAACGCCGAGCCGCGAGCGTGTCATCTTCTCCAATTTACGGGCGAGCAGGATGTCTGCCTCAACGGAGGATTGCGCCCACACATCGATCCGATGGTTGAGCCATCCAATCTGATCACTTGGATCCGACAGCAACCGGCTCAACTGGATCATCGCGCCGGGCGTCCGGCTGTCCGGGTCCAGGCGGCCTAGTTCCTCGGTGATCAGATTGACCTGATCCTCGTTGATCGACACCCATTCGACGTTCGTGCCGGCCGGTTCGGTATCCTGGCCCGCTACGGATCCCGCGGCCAACGAGACAATGAGCATCCAGCCCAGCAGCACGGCACAAAGTGAGCGGCAGTTGCGATCAGGATCGCCCGGTCCTGTGCGAACCGACTTCGGAGATTCCGCCATTTGAAGACACATGTCAATTCCACCGGAGCCCGGCGCCTGGATCCCTCGTGCCGATCATCGGCCATTGGAAATCCACCGGATTCCACGTAGCCAGGCAACTCAATCCCGACCGCCGGCGGCCGCCTTTTCGCCTACGGGCGAATGCGCGGCTGATCAACGGAACGGGTTCCGTCACGGCGCCCGGACATCGCGGGCTTGTGCGGGCGAGTATCGTCTCTGTTTTCCCTCATGGCGGCCTTGGCCCGCTCGGTGTCCGAGTTCAGCATGGCGTCGGCATGGTCGTCTTTGCCACCAGTCGAAGACGTCGACTCGGTCGACCGTGTACGGCTCTCGGACTGACATCCCACCGCCGCCGAGAAAGCGATGGCCGCCCAGACCACCATTGTCATCCGAAAAATCGTTTTGCCGCTTAGTATCATTGCGAAGCTCCTTTGGCTCACGCCGGCTGTCCATGAACTCACAACAGACTAAAGCCGCCATCGGGAAAGGTCAAAGAGGCCACGCCCGCGGCCTGACAGCGCCAGGGCAATCGCAAGAATGTCCGGGCGGTGGTCTTTGCAGCGGTTTGCGCGCTCGTGTAGCGGCCGACCCCCGTGTCGGCCGTCGGAAACCGTTGGTGTTCTACGGCCGACACGAGGTTCGGCCGCTACATCCGCCATTCTTGCGATTGCCCTGCTGACAGCGCGGAGCCTCAAAAACAACCCCCCGCACCGATCGGTGATCGATGCGGGGGGATTCAAGGTCGTTTTCGCGCCGTTTTTTCCTATCACGGCCGCGCGCGGCGGACGAGCCGGGAGGTCAATGTCTACCCGGCCTACCGCTGCGTCGGAGCCGCCTCCGGCGGCAGCCGAGCAGCCCGATCATGCCGAGGATCAGTCCCGGCATCATCCCCGCACCACAGGTGCCCGCTCCACACACGAAGGGCTCCTGGAGGAAGAAATCAAGAGCGTTGGGCACGCCGTCGTTGTCCATGTCGGCATCGCAGGCATCCCCCAATCCATCGCCATCGAAGTCGGTCTGCTCTGGATTCGGATGCTGCGGGCAGTTGTCGGACCGGATCAATTGGCCATTGGCGTCTACTCGATCGAGGATGCCATCGCCACCCGGGGTTCCTCGCCCGTCACCCACACGGAACGAGTCGAACGTGCTTAGCACAGCGCCGGTGTCGGGATCGATCGCATTCGGCAGGTTCAGGCCGCCGATGTCGAAGCCGTCCGTGAGGCTGCCGTCGTTACTGAAATCGACGCCGTAGCCGGTCTCGAGATTGGCCTCGCTGTATCGCGTGAATTCCGGGAAGCCGTCACCGTTGGCATCGGGCGCCTCGAGGAATCCATCCCCGTCCTGGTCGAAGTTGAGGAGGCGGCGCTGCAAGTCGAGACGGTCGGCGGCACCCAGGGCACGCGCTTCATCATCATCGAGTATGCCGTTCCCGTTGTCGTCCTGATAGCCGAACCGAATGGGATCGACCTGCGGAGCGGGGTCTTCACCGTCCTGGATACCGTCCCCGTCGGTGTCGCGACCCTGAATGTCAATGACACCGTCCTGATCCAGGTCCACATCGGCCGGGCAGGTGCGAATGCCGGGCACCGGCTTGTTCACGTCTCGTCCAGCACGGTTCGGAATCGACGTGAGTCCAATGCTCGGCACGGCACCGAGCTGCTCCGCCGTTGATTCGGTTCCTTCGGCATTGAACAACACCGGAACTCCTTGGGCGTCCACGATCGGATTGCCGCTCTCATCCAGACGCGGCTTCCCCTCGGCGAATCGCGCATTGGTGTTCACCTCATCCCAATCGTTGATGCCATCGCCATCTGTGTCCGGTCGGATCGGATCCGTCACGACACGCACCACGACAGCGTCCAGACCGTCGAACCTTCCGGAAGTGCCGGTGTAGTGTGTGATCAGGAAGCCGTCCTTCTCTTCCTTGTCGCTGAGCCCATCGCCGTCACTGTCCCAGGTGTGGGGGTTGGTCTCGCCGGGATCGAGGATGCCGTTCTGGTTGAGGTCCTCTTCACCGTCCTGGATGCCGTCACCATCCGTATCGGCCAGTGTCGGATCGGTGCCCGTGACGGTGATCTCGATGTTGTCGTCGATGTCATCGTCATCGGTGTCCTTCTCGGAGCCGAGTGTCTTGGCCAGGTTGGCGTAAGCCGCACCCGGCTGCGTGTCCACGCGAACGATGGCGTCGAACGTGTACTGACCGGGAGTCACTAAGCCCGCCGGATCTGCCACCGGCGGGATCTGGAAACCGGCGGCCTCTTCACCATTGGTCAGCGTGTCACCGTCCGTGTCGGCATTGTCGCCAAACGGATCATTCTGGCGTTTGGCGATGTTGTTGTCATCGTCCGTCTCAGCCACGCTGTCCGTGTCGTCGATTCGGATCTTCAGGTAGAAGTCCGCGCCAGCGAGGGTCGCCGGCATGGTTACATTGATCGTACGCGTGTGTATCCCGACGGTCTTGTCGGCGGCGTTGGTGATGGGCACGGAGAGGAGAAGCTGATCGCCGACAACATCCAAGAAGGCGTTGTCCGAAAGATAGACGCCGATTGTGAAGTCTTCGGAGGGTTGGTTGCCAGTGACCTCGTACTCGATGTCAAGGGGAACCACTTGGCCGGCGGAGGCGCCGTCGAAAGAGAGATTCCTCACGACGATGTCGAGAGCATAGGTAGCCGTGTTGACGCCGACGTTGCTGGCCCCCGGGACGAGCGATTCATCGGCTTCGGTCACGACGCCAGCGGGGGGGTCGAGGATGGCGAGGATTGTCACGGCCGAGCCTGAGGGTACGTCGTTGGCGAGAAGGCCCGCGGCAACATCGATGGGAACCGTGTGGTGTTGGCTGCCGGGCGCGGTTTCACCGGCCAGCAGCGGGACGACAAGAGACTCGCCCGGATCAATGGTGTTATTGGTGTTTACGTCATAGCCCAGTTCGATAGTGTAATCGCGCACGAGGCCGGGGCTGACGACTTCGTAGTCGACTGAGACCTTGTACGATCCCACGGTGATGTTCACCTGGCTGACGATCAGGTCAACCGTTTGTGGTTCGCGGGCCACGTTGTTGGTCGCCGGTCGAGGATTGAGTTCCACAGATTCGCCGACCAAACCGCCGGGATCCAGGACGGCGATGATCATGTCCCCGTCCTGGATACGATTCGGTTCGAGGAGGGTGTCGAGGCCAGTAGGCGCGCCGCGAAGATCACCGGTTATCTGGACGTGTGAGCCCGGTGTGCGATCACCCGCCGCCTCGATCACGAGAGAGGACGTTGCGTCGATGATGTCATCAAACGGGGGACGATCGACACCGAGTTCGATATTGAACGGGGCAACGTTGGCGGGGGCATCAACCGTGTAGCTGACGGTCGCGCTGGTGGTGCCTGCCAGCGTGTCTGGAAGGACCGTAATGAGCGTGGCATCAAGGTCTACCGTGATGTCATGCTGTGTCATGTTGTCGCCCTCACCGCCAGGGGCGAGTGATTCGTCAATCAGATCAGCAGGGTCGAATATAACGAGGATGCAGTCGCCATCATCGATAACGCCGTCGAGCTCGCACCGAAGATCACCGATAACGGTACATGTCGGCGGCCCCACGATCCCTGCTTCTATTCCAAGATCCACATCGTTGTGGGAACCGACAGTTCCGTCAATCGCAACGTTGGCGGCGAAGATGATATCGCCTGCGTCGTTCAGATCACCGTCGCAATTGTCGTCGAGGCCGAAAGTGACTTCGAGATTACCCAACTCGCTCGGCCCCGTGACGTTGTAGGAAGCCAACAGGTTCCTCTCGTCGCCGTTGAAAGCCAGCCCAGCGCCGGTGGCGATGACGTTGGTGTTCGAATTAATCGTGAACGGGTCAGAATCCACGTTCGGCTGCGGCAGGGCGACCGCGGTCGCCGTGAGGATGTAACCGAAGCCGACGGTGTCGATGTGCAAGTTGCTGAACGTCACCTGGCCGCTCGGGTTGGTCGGGAGCACCCCGGGGTCGCCACCGAGTGTGCTCGTGCCGCCCGGAGGAAGGGGGACTCCGATTTCCAGGTCGACCTGGATGCCGGCCTCCAGCCTGTCGTTGCCGAGTACGTCGCGTACCTGGAGGGTGACCGAGAAGAGGCTGCCGACGGTCGTATTGGCAGGTTGGACCGAGAAGACCAAGTGATCGGCCGCGCCGGCCACCCAGGTGACGTCATCCTGATTGTCCGCTTGGATGATGACGATCGCATCGACCGTGTCGGTGGCTGTGAAGGTCACCGTCTGAGGCGCAACAGTGGAACTGGCCAGGAAGGTGGCCACACCACTGCCATTGGAAGTGTCTGACCCGGGAGCGCTGGGATTGATCGTCACGTTTGACCCATTATGAGTCAGAGAGATAAGGTGGCCCGACACCGGATTGCTGGTGGCGTCCAGCAGGGTGACGGTGATCGTCGTGGTCGTGCCATCTGCCGGGACAGAACCGCCGGCGGCAATCACCGTGGAGTTGGTGGCGTCGGTACCGCCCACGGTGAAGGTCACCTGGTCCGTGTCGGTGATCACCACGTCCGGGTTTTCCGTCGTGTCCGTCGCGGTGAAGGTCACGGTCTGCGGACCGTCCGTGGAACTGACATCGAAGGTCGCCACACCTGAGGCGTTTGACGTATCTGATCCGGGAGCACTGGGATTGATCGTTACGTTTGTCCCATCATCCGCCAGGGCTACATCGTGACCCGAGATCAGATTATTGTTCGCGTCCCGCAGGGTGACGGTGACCATCGTGGTCGTGCCGTCGGCCACGACGGAACTGTCCGAGGCAACCACCGTGGAGTTGGTGGCGTCGGTGCCGCCCACAGTGAAGGTCACGTCATCCTGAGCGTCGGCCTGGATGATGACAATGGGGCCGGCTTCATCGGTGGCCGTGAAGGTCACCGTCTGGGGTGCGTCGGTCGAACTGACCAGGAAGGTGGCCACACCACTGCCATTGGAAGTGTCTGACCCGGGAGCGCTGGGATTGATCGTCACGCTCGTCCCATTATCAACAAGGGAGACAAGGTGGCCTGACACCGCGTTGTTATCCGCATCCAACAGGGTGACGGTAATCGTCGTGGTCGTGCCGTCGGCCACGACGGAACTGTCCGAGGCAACCACCGTGGAGTTGGCGGCGTCGGTGCCACCCACGGTGAAGGTCACCTGGGCCGTGTCGATGATGTCCACGTCCGGGTTCTCCGTCGTGTCCGTCGCGGTGAAGGTCACGGTCTGCGGACCGTCTGGGGAACTGACCGTGAAGGTCGCCTCACCTGAGGCGTTTGACGTATCTGATCCGGGAGCACTGGGATTGATCGTTACATTCGTCCCATCATCCACGAGGGATACGTCGTGGCCCGAGACGGGGTTGCTCGCAGAATTCCGAAGCGTCACCGTGACCGTGGCTGTGGATACCCCGTCTGCCGTTACCGACACCGGATCAGCATCGACGCTCGAGTTCGCGGCAATCGTCTTGTTCTCGTCGAAATCCACGTCAACGGTCTGGAGGATGACGGTGGCCTCGGTGAGGTCTTCCGCCGTGAACGCCACCGACGGAGGACTTTCATAGCTTGATGATTTGACATTAAAGGTTACCGTGCCGTCCGCCTGGGACCAATCCAAGGTCGGCGTGATGACAATGTCGGGTTTATTAGCGACGAGTTCAACGATGTGGTTTTCAATCGGGTTGTCGTTTGCATCAAGTAACGTGACCGTGATCTCGACATAATCCACGCCGTCAGACACGACGCCTGCCGGGAGTGGGTCGTCGGTGACGACGACCGTCGATTGCGTTGCGTTGGTCGGCCCAGGGATGAACGTCACATCCGCGGTTGCCGTGATGGCGCCCGTCTCAATCGTGTCGGTGGCGGTGAAGGTCACGGTCTGGGGCGCGTCGGTCGAACTAACCAGGAAGGTCGCGACACCTGAGGCGTTTGACGTATCTGACCCGGGAGCGCTGGGAGTGGTCGTCACGTTCGTCCCATTGTCCGCCAGCGTCACAAGGTGGCCGCTCAGCGGATTGCCGCATTGATCTAAGAGTGTCACGGTGATGGTCTTCGTGGCGGCGCCGTTAGCGACGACGTCACCGGCCGGAGCCGTCACGGTCGAGACGGCCGCATCCGTCGCGCCCTCCGTGATCGTTCCGTTGACGAGGGTGGCAATGCCTGAGCCCCCGGCGGCTGTCGTGTCAATGGTGACCGGAACGCTCGCCCCGGCAGCGCCGCCCGTGCAACTGGCAATCATCAAGGTGATGCCCGAAAACGTGATACTTTCGACGAAGGTAGCGTTGGCCGACACGAGCGGCCAGGCGAGCGTCTCACCGTCCGAACCTGTCGGGGCGATTCCCACGGGGACACCCGGACCTATGCCGAGGTCCACGGTGGGGGAGGGGGTAGCGACGGGGGAGCTGATGGGATCAAACCTGTATCCAGACGGCGCGGTGATCGAAATAAAGATACCACCACCACCAGTCCATTCGGCCATGGCGTCTTCCGTGATGACAGGATCCGGCGCAACAGCAACGGACGCGGCGCCGCCCATGACGCTATTGTCGTCGACGTCGAGGGTGACCGCCCCCGTCGTCGTGACGGTGTCGGCCAAGGCCAACGAAGGCAACGTCAGAACAAGGGCACAGCCCACCAAAGCCCACAGGCAACGGCGAGACTGATGGGTCAATGGAACGGTGACACAATCGTTGGCCGACCGGCAATCATTCAGACGACGGGACATAATAGAATCCTCCCACGTAATCGTTTGGCATCTCATGGCACGTCGCCCGCTTGCCGGCTCGGCCGAAACGGTTCCGGTCAGCCGGTCGAGGGACGAACTCATGCGCGCGCCTCAACACGACCACATCCGTGTGCGGATCATAATTCCGCTCATCATCCTTGTGGCGGTAACGTTTTTACGTATCAGCTATCGGCCCTCGCGGCCGACGGCCGAACACTGAGGGGTAAACGCCTCTACAGAAGCGCTTCTTTCAAATGCACCAGCCTCTCCCCCAGTACTTCTCGATTCAACTTTCGCCTTCGATCGCCAGCCGTCACCATTCTCCTCTCGACAATCCCCTCCGCGGATCACGGGGTTGCGGCGACCCCGGCCGGCCCCAGGCTTCGCAGCCCGCTACTGAGGCTGCCCGAGACGGCCAAGCGACTCAGGCCACGGAATCCAAGGCCTTGGCTGTTTG
>JAUVGW010000268.1 GCA_030593565.1 Phycisphaerae bacterium
CGATCGGTATTGCGCGAGACGTGCGGTTGGGTGGCCGACGCGAAGTACGTTGTGTCGGTGGGTCACTTGCAGGCGCTCAAGGGTTTCCATCGGCTCGTCGAGGTCTGGCCGGAGGTGCGGCGGCGGTTGGGCGATGTGCGATTGGTACTGGTCGGTGGGGATGCGGGTGAGCCGAAGTACGAACGAGGCCTGCGCGGACAGATCGAAGCGGCAGGTCTGGGCGCTCGCGATGGACGACCGGCGATTGTCACCCTGCTCGGCCGGGTCGAGCCCGAGCATGTGGCCACGCTATTGAATGCCGCCGATCTGTTCATCTTGGCCAGCCGATCCGAGGGTTGGTGCAACGCGATCGTCGAGGCGTTGGCCTGTGGATGCCCTGTGGTGGCGACGGACGTCGGCGGCATCTGTGAAATCGTGAACGGTCCGGCGTTGGGGCGATTGGTGCCGTTTGGGGATCGTGAAGCACTGACGGAGGTGGTGTGTGGAGCGCTAGGGCGAGATTGGGATCGCGATCGGATTTCGGAGATCGGCGGGCGCCGTGATTGGCAACAGGTTGCCTGCGAATGCGTCGATCTGTTCAAGGCGGTGCTGAGGCGCGCCGGGCGGAGATGATTCCGCCTCTGTGAGCCGGGCGGTCCTCCGCCCGGTCGACCGGGTCGAGGACGACCCGGCTCACAGAGGTCGAGGACGACCCGGCTCACAGGGGTCGAGGACGACCGTGTGATTGAAAATCGCAACATTATCTGCTTCGCCAGTAACTGGTTCTACGATCCGACTAGCAAGCATCACGTGATGAAGCTGCTGGCGGAGCGAAACCACGTGATCTGGGTCAACTACCACGCATCACGCCGGCCGCGCTTGACCGGCGCGGACGCGAGCACAGTCGCGGCGAAGCTGCGCCAGTTCATCGAGGGGCCGCGACGAGTGGGTGAGAACATGACGGTGGTTACCCCGCTCGTGGTACCGTTGCCGGGCAGTCGGGTGGCGACCGCCGTGAACCGGCGGCTGCTGACGCGGCAGATTCGGGCCGTGCTGCGGGGCCTTCCGGAGCGGCCGGTTCAACTGTGGTCGTTCGCGCCGGACGTCGATTTCATGTGTGGACGATTCGACGAAGAACGCGTGGTCTACTACTGCGTGGATGAATACAGTCAGTTTTCGGGGTACGACGTGGCCGAGACGCTAGCGGCGGAGAAGCGGCTGGCCGGTCGGGCCGACCTGGTCATCACGACATCACAGGTGCTTTATGATGCGAAACGCCCGCTGAATGAGAACGTCGTGCTGGTGACGCACGGTGTGGACTGCGAGCATTTCGCGCGCGCGACGTCGGCTGACACCACCTTGCCGAGTGATATTCGGGATCTGCCGCGACCGATCCTGGGCTTCTGGGGCTTGATCCAGGATTGGCTGGATGTTGAGCTGCTGGCGGCCGTCGCACGCGCCAGGCCGGATTGGTCGATGGTGCTGATCGGTGAAGCCGCGACCGATGTGACGGAGTTGTCGCGCGAGCCGAATGTGCATCTGCTCGGGCGACGGAAGTATGACGAGCTACCGGCGTATGCCGCCGGGTTCGACGTCGGCATGATACCGTTTCGAGTCAATGCGCTGACACGCGCCGTGAATCCGATCAAGCTGCGGGAGTACCTGTCGGCAGGGTTGCCGGTGGTCTCGACGGCGTTGCCGGAAGTCCGGCGGTATGGGGAACTCGTGCAGGTGGTCGAAGATGCCGCGTCGTTTGTGCGGACGTGTGAGCGCGTGCTTGTCGATGGGGCCGAACACGATGCCGTGTTACATCGGCAATCGGTGATGCGAGGCGAGACGTGGCGCGCGAAGGTGGCCGAGATATGTGATGCCGTCGAGGGACTCGAAAGCCGAAAGCCGAAAGCCGAAATACGGAAAGCCGAAAGCCGAAATCTTGAAAGCCGGGGGGTGTCTAGGTATGCGGACGGCCGCGCGGACTGAAGTCTGCGACTCGTCGCCTGTCAGAATCCATCTGTTTTCGTGACGTACACCCCGTGCGTGTATCCTGAACCGGCCCGAGTGGTCCGAGGGGGTGGGCTCGGCTACACTGCGTTGCGTAATGGTCGCCCCCGTGGCAGGCGTTCCGGGCCGGCCTTTGTCCGCCCGGTATGGCTGGCTTTCCATGGAACCCGAGACGATCGAAATCAAGCACGCGCGGGAGCATAACCTGCGGGCAGTGTCGTTGTCGCTGCCACGGAACGCGCTGATCGTGTTTACGGGGGTGTCGGGCAGTGGAAAGAGCTCGTTGGCGTTCGACACACTGTATGCGGAGGGGCAGCGGCGGTATATCGAGTCGCTGTCGTCGTATGCGCGGCAGTTCATGGGGCAGATGCAGAAGCCGGACTGCGACCAGATCACGGGGTTGTCGCCCGCGATCGCGATCCAACAGAAGACGACCGGATGGAATCCGCGGTCGACGGTGGGGACGATTACGGGCATCTATGATTTTCTGCGGGTGCTGTATGCGCGGGTGGGGACACAGCACTGCACGTCGTGTGGTCAGTCGATTTCGGCGCAGTCGCGCGAGCAGATTGTCGAGGGGATTCTGGAGGCGTTTGGGGGCGGTACACGGGTGTTGGTTCTGGCGCCAGTGGCGCGGGGGCAGAAGGGGGAATTTCGTGATCTGTTCGACGATCTGATTCGAGCGGGATATGTGCGGGCTCGAGTTGATGGGACGGTGGTCGAGTTGCGGGAGGACCTTGCGCTACAGAAAAACCAGCGGCACGACATCGAGGTCGTGGTTGACCGTCTGGCGGTGGAGGAATCGGCGCGGTCGCGGTTGGCTGAGGCAGTGGAGGGGGCGTTGCGCGTCGGGAAAGGGACGTTGATCATTGCGAGTGCCGATGGGCGCGAGGAGGTGCGAGAAGGGATTCTCGCGCCGGCGGGAGTGGGTGCGAGAAAGGATTCTCGCACCAGCAGTTCGCGTGTGAGCGGTCACCGGCGAGACGCCGGTGCCACACGGGATACCGGTGTGACCCGGGGGGGCTGTGCCATCGGAGAGAAGGTTTTTTCGTCCAAGTATGCGTGTCCGCATTGTTCGATTTCGTTTGACCCACCGACGCCGCAATTGTTTTCATTTAACTCGCCGAGTGGGATGTGCCTGCGGTGTGACGGGTTGGGCGAGCTGTCGGATTTCGATCCGACCTTGTTGGTGCCGGATCCATCGTTGAGTTTTTGGGGACCGTGTGTAGCGCCGATGCGGACGAAGATCGGGCGGTGGCGACGGCATATCTACCGGGGCGTGGCGAAGGCCGTAGGCTTCGACATCGGCAAGCCGTGGAAAGATTTGCCGAAGAAGGCTCGCGACGCGCTGCTGTACGGGACGGGCGATCGGCACATTGCATTCGAGTGGCGATGGTCGGGGGGTGTGTGGAAGCACGGCGGGACGTTCGAGGGCGTGATCGAGGAGCTGCGCTCGAAGTACCGCAAGGCGAAGGCATCGTTCGTCCGCGAGTATTACGAGAAGTATATGCGACGTGGGCCTTGTCCTGATTGCGGCGGGGCTCGATTGAACGCGCAGGCGATGGCCGTGCGATTGGTGGAGAAACGTCGAAAGCCGAAAATCGAAAGTCGAAAGTCGAAAGCCGAAAATCGAAAGTCGAAAGTCGAAAGCCGAAAATCGAAACGTCGGGATGCCGCGTTGTCTGGGCCGTGGCAGGGTGGTGGGGACGGGCGACCTGGTGTTCATGAGCTGTGCGGGATGTCGGTTGCGGAGGCGTATGAGACGGTCGGGCGTTTGTCCTTGTCGCCTGTCGAGACGGTGATCGCTGAGGAGGTGCTGAAGGAGATTCGTGCTCGGTTGGAGTTTTTGCTGAATGTGGGATTGCACTATCTGACGTTGGACCGGACGGCACCGACGTTGAGCGGCGGTGAGTTGCAGCGGATACGGCTTGCGGGGCAGATCGGGTCCGGGCTGGCGGGGGTGTTGTACATTCTGGACGAGCCGTCGATCGGGCTGCATGCGCGGGACAACGAGCGATTGCTGGAGAGCCTGCAACAGTTGCGGGATATGGGGAATACCGTGATCGTCGTGGAACACGACGAGGCGACGATGCGGGCGGCGGATCATATCGTTGATTTCGGGCCGGGACCGGGCGTGCGCGGCGGGGAAGTTGTGGCGGCGGGTGTGATGGCGGATATCGTCGGGACCGAGGCATCGCTGACGGGGCGATACCTGGCGGGGGATGAGGAGATCGCGGTGCCGTCGCGGCGGCCTGTTGTGGTGCGTCGCGGTCGTCGGAGGCGAGGTGGAAAGTCGAAAGTCGAAAGTCGAAAAACGAAAAATGGTAAATGAGACGGTGCGCCGTGCCGAGCGATTGTGTGCGATGATGGATGAGAGTATTTGGAGACGTTCCGCCGCCGAGCGCGACCGACTACTGCAACAGTTCATCGCCGCGGCGAAGACACCGTCCGAGCGATTTCGCACGCTGGGGGTGCTGATGAACTTTGCGATCAGCAGAAATTGCGCGATGCGGGAGGAGCAAGATGGCTGAGCATTCATTCCTGGAATTGGCGCGCGAGGCCATTGGGGATTGACATGGGCAGGGGACAGGGCAAGGTGGGGGTGAAGTTGGCGCGGAAAGCGAGGTCTGTGCGCACGACGCCGTCGTCCAAGGCCGGCGGTTCCGGGAAGCGCGGCGCGACTGGTGCCGGGGGTGTTACGGAGGGTGTGCGGAAGCGCACGGGTCAACAAGTTGACCCATGCTACCCTGGTGATACTAATGGGGAGGCGAGCAGGAATAACGTAAGGGATTCATCCGCCAAACGGCAAGCCAGTAGGCCAGCCAAACGGCACAATCGGTTAGGTTATTCCTGTGCGAATCCTTGGCTGGTGGTCAAGGGGGCACGGCATCACAATCTAAAGAACGTCGACGTTGAGATACCGCTCGGGCGGTTCATCTGCGTGACGGGGGTGAGCGGGTCGGGGAAAAGTTCGCTCGTCAACGACATCATCAAGCGGAAGCTTTCCGCGCTCAACGGCCAACGATCAGCCGGCGAGCAGGCGTCATCCAGCCGGAGAGCGCAGGTTGGCGAACACGATGCCATTGTCGGGGTTGAGCATCTCGACAAGGTGATCGACATCGATCAATCGCCTATCGGGCGGACACCCCGGAGCAATCCGGCGACGTATGTGAAGGTGTTTGATGAAATCCGGCAGTTGTACGCGAAGCTGCCTGACAGCAAGGTGCGGGGCTACAAGCCGGGGCGGTTCAGTTTCAATGTGGCGACCGGGGAGAAGGGGGGCGGCCGGTGCGAGGCGTGCGAGGGCAACGGGGCGAACAAGATCGAGATGGACTTCCTGGCGGACGTGTGGGTGCGATGTCCGGTGTGCGAGGGGAGGCGGTTCAGCCATGAGACGTTGCAGGTTCGCTATCGGGGGAAGACCATCGGCGACGTGCTGGACATGGATGTCCAGGAGGCGGTGGAGCATTTTGGGGCGATTCCGAAGATTCATGCCATGCTGATGACGCTGCACGACGTGGGGCTCGACTACATCAAGCTGGGGCAGTCGAGCACGACGCTGTCGGGGGGAGAGGCGCAGCGGATCAAGCTGGCGCGGGAGCTGGTCAAGCGTTCGACGGGCCGGACGCTGTATCTGCTGGACGAGCCGACGACAGGCCTGCATTTCGAGGACATTCGACGGTTGCTTGCCGTCTTGCACGGATTCGTTGATGCGGGCAACAGCGTCATTGTGATCGAGCACAATCTCGATGTGATCAAGACGGCGGACTGGGTGATTGACCTCGGCCCGGACGGCGGCAGCGGCGGGGGCCGGGTGGTGGCGGCGGGAACGCCGGAAGCTGTCGCGGCGTGCAAGGTGTCGTATACGGGTGAGGCGTTGAGGCAAGTGCTGGGGGGGAAACGTCGAAAACCGAAAGTCGAAAACCGAAAACCGAAAGTCGAAACGCCGAAATGTCGAAAAAATGGGGCTACAACATCGCGTGACGAGATCCTGGTGGTGGGGGCGCGGGAGCATAATCTGAAGAATGTGACCGTGGCGGTGCCGCGCGGGCGGATGACGGTCTGTTCCGGTGTGTCCGGGAGCGGCAAGACCAGTTTCGCGATGGATACCGTTTACACGGAGGGGCAACGGCGGTACGTCGAATCGCTGTCGGCGTACGCGCGGCAGTTTCTTGGGCAGTTGCAGAAGCCGAAGGTTGATCACGTCTATGGGTTGTCGCCCGCGATCGCGATCGAGCAGAAGGCGGGAAGCAAGAATCCGCGATCGACCGTCGGGACGGTGACGGAGATATATGACTATATGCGTGTGCTGTGGGCGCGTGTCGGGCAGCCGTACTGTCCGCGGTGCGATGTGCCGATCGGGACGCAGAGCAGTGAGGAGATCGTTGACCGGGTGATGTCGGCTGCGGCGGGTGGTCGGTTGCTGTTGTGCGCACCTATCGAGCGGTCGACCGGGGAGACGTGGGAGACGGTGTTGGCGCGGTGCCGGTCGCAGGGGTATGTGCGTATCCGCGTGGATGGGGAGGTGTTCGAACTTTCGTCGGTGCCGGCGATCGATGTTCGACGGCGGCATGTTGTCGAATTGGTCGTTGACCGTGTCGTGATCGGCTCGTCAGCGCGATCGCGGATCGCGGATTCCGTGGAGCATTGCCTGGCGCTGGGGAGGGGCGTGATGGTGGCGGTTGAAACGCCGAAACGTCAAAACGTCGAAACGTCAAAACAACGAAACGTCGAAACGTCGAAACATCGAAACGTCAGAATGGCGAAACGTGAAGACGTCGACGCGGCGGGCGAGGGGAGTGGTGTGACGCCTGTTGTGAGGGAGGGTGTGTATCGGTTTTCGCAGCATCTGGCTTGTGATGTGTGTGGGACGAGCTACGAGGAGTTGACGCCGCATCATTTCAGTTTCAACTCGCGTCTTGGGTGGTGTCCGAGTTGTGAGGGGCTGGGGGTGCAGCGGGGGACGCGGGCGGATTCCGTGATCGTACAGCCGGACAAGTCGATCTTGTCCGGAGCGGTTGCCGGGTGGGATGATGTGGTTGGTCGGCCGTTGTTGCGGGGGATGCTGGTGGCGTTGGCTGGTGCGATTGGGTTCGATCCGGAGACGTCGTGTTCGTTGCTGACCGAGGAGCAGCGGCGGGTGCTGCTGTTTGGGTTGGGGGATCGGTGGATCGAAACGTCAGAAAGTCGAAATGCAGAAAGCCGAAAGGCGAAATGCAGAAAGCCGGAAACTGGAAATCGAAACGTCGAAACGTCGAAACGTCAAAAAGTCAAAAGTCGAAAACCGAAAACCGAAAGCCGAACGTTGAAAAGCCAAGGCCGCGGCGAGGCTGCTTCTGAACGTTCAGAGAGTGGGATCGGCAGTGGCATTGTCCACGGAGGATT
>JAUVGW010000077.1 GCA_030593565.1 Phycisphaerae bacterium
CGATGGCACGTGGGACGAGGATGAGGCTGCGCACTTCTCGGTACCCCGCATCTCGGCCGTGTTTGACGACTTCTCCGTTGCCCTTGGAACGGTTCGTTCGACGCTGGCGGGAGACCCGGTTGACCGGGTAGCGGTGACGTATGAGGATGTCCCGGAATACGGCCCAACCGGTTCCAATACGTTTCAGATCGAGATGTTCTTCGATGGCGACATTCGCATCACGTGGCTGGATATAGATTCGAACGATTCCATTGTCGGCCTGTCGGCAGGCGCCGGCATTCCGCCTGATTACAGCGAAATGGACTTGTCGGCAACCCCTCCGTGCTTTGTGTACGGCGCCTGCTGTCTCGGCGAGACGTGTGTCGGAGTGACCGAGGTTGCCTGCCTCGGGAAGGAGGGTGAGTACCTGGGAGATGGAACGGATTGCAATCCGAATCCCTGCGCGACGTACGATGCTTCGTGTCTCCTCATTAGCGAGGTCGTCCTCGGCACGGCGAGCGGCGGTTGCCCCAGATGGATCGAGATTACGAATACGGGCACCAACGATTTCACATTCATGGAGGGTGGCATTATTGTGCAGGAGGATGGGAGCACCGACGTCACGGTTGATGTCGATCTAGCCAGCGTCACAATCCCTGCCGGCGAGGCCTACGTGGTCAGTTCGAACCAAGGCGGCGCGTGCTCGGGTGCCTTCAACGCCATTTATGGTTTCCTCGCGGACATGGACGCGATCGCACCCTTTGGCGACGGAAATGACCGCTACATCCTCACCGACACCGCAGACGGCTCGAACCTGATTGACATTTATGGCGAGTTCGGCGTCGACGGCACCGGTGAGTCCTGGGAGTACACCGATGGCTATGCCTATCGCCTTTCCTTCTGCAACTGCAGCAACGACGGCATCTTTATAGCTGGCGAGTGGTTCTTTGGAGGCGTAGGCAGCCTCGGAGGAGGCAATCCGGAACAGCTCTTGCTGGACCTCACGACGCCGGATGCGCATGTATATGATTATAGCTGTCGTCGCGCCGGCGACATGAATTGCGATGGCGACGCGAATGGCCAGGATGTCCAGGCCTTTGTGTTGGCCCTGCTTGATCCTGTTGCCTATACGGCGACGTATACGGACTGCGATATCCAGAATGGTGATTTTACGGGTGAAGGGGACGTCAATCAGTTGGATATCGAGGGGTTCGCTGACCTGCTGACTGGAGGTTGATTCAGGCGGAAGGCCATTCTAGCGCTTCGTTGCCGCCGGTGAGGGATGATAACAAGCTAGTGCTTTGTCACGCCTAAATATGCGGGTTGGGTGGTACGGGCGTCTCGCCCGTGCAAGACCATGGCAACCCGATTTCGCACGGGCGGGACGCCCGTACCACCCGATGATTTAGGCGTGACAAAGCACTAGGCCAGTCTCGGTCGGCACAGGGTTGCTGATTGAAGTGGTGCGAATTGAGTTGTCGGAATCAGTTCATCACTAGAGCTGAAACGGAGCGCTGGTGGCTTGGGCTGCCCCTTGATCGCAGGCGAGGGGGGATGGCTCTCGTGGTGATGTACGTTTCGAGGTTGCTCGCCTGTGCTGCGGCATCGGTCGGCGCCACGGATTTGGTATTGGGCTCTTTTTGCGGTCGTGCCCCCCCCCGCCGCTCATAATCGTCGCCCTGGCCGTCGGGATGGCTGATCGCGTCCAAACCCACGGCGGGACTGCTTCCATGCCCCACCTACTGATGGCAGTCAGTATTGGACACATCGCGTCTTGACGGCGTGCATTTGGGGGCTGGAGAGTCGACCGCCGGCTTGTCTGTGGATTTCGTTGTTACCATCGGGGGACTGCGACGTCGCAATGCCTCCCTGACAACTCCAGTAAGGAGACGGCCAATCAGTGTCCTGCTGAGCGTCAATTGGCCTATGAGCAATCATTCAATCCGCAACGCCATCTCCGTTGATGTCGAGGACTGGCTACAGTCCACGATTGATCCCTCGTTGCCGTTGACCGAGCGGTTCTATCACAGTACCCGCAAGGTCCTCAATGCGTTCGACGCGAAGGGTGTACGGGGCACGTTCTTTATCCTCGGGCTCGCGGCCGAGAAGGCGCCAGGCCTGGTTCGCGAGATCCAGCAGGCCGGCCACGAGATCCAAAGCCACGGCTATGGGCATGAATTGGTCCACACGCTCACGCCCGAGACGTTTCGGCAGGATCTGGACCGGTCCAAGAAACTCCTCGAGGATATGACGGGCCAAGTCGTTACGGGTTATCGCGCACCGGCGTTTACGATCACGTTGCGGAATCTATGGGCGCTCGACGTGCTCGTGGAGTGCGGTTATGAGTACGATTCCTCCGTCTTCCCACTGGAAACGGGTCGCTATGGGATCGACGGCGCGCCGTGGTTTCCGCATCGCCTCAAGACGCCGGCGGGCTACGAACTTCTCGAGTTGCCGGTCGCCTCCTTTACCTGTTGCGGGCGGAGGCTTCCCGTCGGCGGTGGGGGATATTTTCGGCTTTTTCCCTATCTCGCCATCCGGCGCGGCATCCGACAAGTCAACGCTGCCGGATATCCAGCCACCATCTACATGCATCCCTATGAGTATGACCCGATCGAGTTCAAGGAACTGGGCTACCCGGTTCCATTCAGACAGCGCCTTCACCAGGGTCTCGGGCGGTGCCGATTTCCGCTGAAGGTAGACAAGATGCTCGATGACTTCCCGTTCGGTAGTATGAGGGAGGTCATCGACGCCTTGGGAGACTTGCCCACCCATGAATACCGTATTCCTCACGGCGGATGAACCGCTCTACCTGCCGAGTTTCTTCGCGCACCTGCTCGGGCAATGGGACAAGGACACGCTCGCTGTCTTCACGGTCCCGTCGAGGTACGGAAAGGACACGAACGTGCGGATGGCCAAGCGATACATCCGCGCCTTCGGCCTGTGGAACTTCGGCAGGCTTGCGCAGCAGATGGTGAAAGCCAAGGTGTGTGATCGGTTCGGGATTGGTCGCGCCCGCGGGCGGTTTCACTCCGTGGCCTCCGCGGCGAAAGCGCACGGCGTGCCCTGTGAACTCGTTCCCAAAGTCAATGACGCTGATTTTCTGCAACGGCTCAAAGACATGAAGACGGACCTGATCGTCTCGGTCTCCTGCCCGCAGATCTTCCGAACACCGCTCATCGAACTCGCCCCGCTCGGCTGCCTCAATATGCACGGCGCGTTGTTGCCCCGCTATCGCGGTATCGCTCCGAGCTTCTGGATGATGGCACACGGCGAAACAAAGGCCGGCGTGACCGTCTTCTTCGTCAACGAGGACATCGACGCGGGCGACGTCGTCGAGGTCGAGGAATTCGATATCCTCCCGGATGAAACACTTGACGAATTCATCGTTCGTAGCAAACGAATCGCCTGTGACGTCTTGCTGCGGGCCATCCGGAAGGTGGAAGCCGGGGACCCACAAACGATGCCGCTCAAGAAGGAAGAAGGCAGCTACTTCGGTTTCCCCACACGCGAGGCCTACCGCGATTTCCGCCGTCAGGGCAGACGGCTCTGGTAGGGGATTGGGGGACCGGGGGATCAGGGGACTGAGGGACCGAAGGATTAGCCTCACAACGCGAAGTCTGCTTGGTTTGAGCTTCCCCATGACCCCCTGATCCCCTAATCCCCTGGTCCCCTGGTCCCTTCGACGCCGAACATCGAGCGGACCATGTGCATGGCATCGGTTTCGAGGAGCACGCCGACGGCGCCCATGGCGGCGAACTCGATGGGGAGGGGTCTGGCGGGGGGTCTGATGTTCAGATAGGTGCCGGCATCCGTAGCGGCGGCTATCGCCTTCGCATCTGGACCGAACACCACATATGCAAAGCACGCGACGATCGCGACGGCCACGAGCGCGCTGATCCGGGATCGAGCGCGGAAAAGCCAGTGCGAGATCAACGCGCCGATCAAGAAGGAAAGACCGATCGAGAAGTAAACCTGGCCTTTCAGAATCGCGTTGGCCTCGTTGCCAACAGTGAATGAGATGACGATCCATGCGACGATCGCGGTCGTGGCGATGGTTCCGAGGCTTTGTCGGACATCGGGCGAATGATCGGCCGGCGGCTGGTTCGCCGGTTGCGCGGATTGGGATGGCCCAAACCAGCCGGCTACCCAACGACCCACGACGAACCCGACGGCGATCAGCGCCAACCACAGCCAGCATTCGGCCATCAATTCCCAGGTCGGGAATGGATCGGATGCGGCGTCCCCAATCGGCGCGGACATCCGATAGAGGACCATCTTGTCAAGTTGGGCGCCCCTGACGGCCATGGCGGCCAGACCGATGGCAACGGCCAATGGCCCGCGATCCGCGGAGCCTGCGCCACAGATGGCCACGGCGAGTCCGCCCGCGATGATCGCGAGCCCCAACAACTCGGCCATGACCATGACGCCCTGGTTGGTCATCATGAGCGAGACGGGCGATTCGGCATCCGGCGGTCCGGCGATTTGCCACCCCACGTACCAGAAGATCACGATGGAGACGGCCATCGCGCAGATGAATCGGATTTGGCGAATCAGGTGATGACCGCCGTGGTGTTGCGCGGGCGGGCCGTCGGGTTGGTCTTGGCTTGTTGTGTTCGTCTCCGTCACGCGATGGCCCTGGTGGTTGGGGATGTCGGTTCTCGGCTGATCGTGCTTCGTATCATAGCGCGGCCTCCAGCCGCGACCAAAATGTCGCTAGGCGCCGGTGCCTGTGGGATCCATGACGGGTGAGGCGACTCGCGAAACAGCGAAGTAGCGCGTGCCCCCCCGCATCGCGTACCGGATCAGAGCCCCGAGCGTAAGCGAGTGGGTCCGAAGACCAACGGTCTGTCCAAGAAAACCCCGCGCTAACGCTTGGGGCTCTGATCGGCCCCGCCGATTGGGTCATGGACCCGTGCCTGTGTTTCTTCACCGGCGAGACGCCGGTGCCACAGTTGAGGTCACCGCCGGGGGTGGCACGGTCAAGCAACGCTTGGCCGTGTGCTGTTGCCATTAGTTTGCATGGAGCGTTGGACATTTCCACATTGTCACATCAGGTATCGGTCGGGATTTCGTTCAGGATCGATTTCAGGCGTTTCCGTTTTTCGTCGTCCATGGGGCACATCGGCAGGCGGAACTCCTCGGCGATCATGCCGCGGAGGGCCAATGCCGTCTTGATCGGAATCGGGTTCGTATCAAGCCGCAGCAGTTCGCGGCTGAGCGGGAACAGCTTCTGATGATATCGTCTCGCCACGTGCCATTCTCCCGTGAGCGCGGCCGTTGTCATCGAGGACATCTCGCGGGGTAGCAGGTTCGCCACGACGCTGATGACGCCGACGGCCCCAATGCTCATGAGCGGCAGCGTCAACGTGTCATCCCCGCTGAGAATGGTAATGTCGCTGGCGGCAGCCAGCACGCCGGCGCCGTCCAGCGAGCCCGTCGCGTGCTTGACGGCAACGATGTTGGCATGATCGTCGTGCAGGCGGGCGATCGTCTCAATACTGATCTCGACACCCGTGCGCCCCGGGATGTTGTACAAGACGACGGGCACGCCGACGCGTTTGGCAACATGGCTGAAATGCTCGTATAGGCCCGTCTGGTTGGGTTTGTTGTAGTAGGGGGCGACGAGCATGACGGCATCCGCGCCGGCACGAACGGCGGCCTTCGAGTTTGCGAGCGATTCTTCGGTCGAGTTGGTGCCTGCTCCGGCGATGACGGGCACGCGGCCGCGCGCCCGGGCGACGACGGTGGCGACGACCATCTCCTGTTCTTCCGCGGACAGCGTCGGGCATTCGCCTGTGGTCCCGCAAGGCACGAGACCGTCGACTCCGCCGGCGAGGACATGGTCCACCAGTTTTTCCATTGCGCGCCGGTCGATGGTGTCGTCTCGGAACGGCGTGACGAGTGCGACGAAACATCCCTTGAACATGGCCTACTCCTTCGGCCCGTGTTGATCGAGGAGGGTCTTCATTTCGCGAACGGCATCGCGGAGGCCGACGAAGATGGCCCGTGCGATGATGCTGTGACCGATGTTGAATTCGTAGAAGCCGGGAATCGCGGCGACGGGACCGACGTTTCGATATGTCAGGCCGTGTCCGCCGTGGATTTCGAGCCCGCACTTGTGGCCGATTTCGACGCCGCGCCGCAATGTGTCGAGGGCCCGATCGCGATCGGCGTCTGTCGTAGCGTTCGCGTAGCCGGCGGTCCACAGCTCAACAGCATCAAAACCGATTTTGGCGGATTGCTCGATCTGGTCTTGCGCGGGTTCGATGAACGCGCTGCACCAGATGCCGGCGCCCTTGAGCTTCTTGACGGCATTGCTGATCCGGTCGGCGAGTTTCACGACATCGAGCCCGCCTTCGGTGGTCAGTTCCTCGCGTTTCTCGGGCACGAGGCAGCACTGCGTGGGGCGGATGTTGCAGGCGATCTCGACGATCTCGGGGGCGATCGCCATTTCCATGTTGAGCTTGGTGACGACGACTTCCTTGAGGAGCGGAACATCGCGGTCGACGATGTGCCGACGGTCTTCACGAAGGTGGAAGGTGATGCAGGACGCGCCACCGAGTTGCGCCTCGGCGGCTGCCCAGGCGGGATCGGGTTCGTCGGTCATCCGCGCTTGTCGGACGGTGGCGACGTGATCGATATTGACACCGAGCTTCGGCATGGTCATCCTCGGGGTATTCGTTTGTCTTGTGAGAGGCCATTATAGTGGGGGCCGCGGTGGCGGCAACGGTCGATCGCGCGCGGGAAGCCTGTGGGGTGCATGACACAATCGGTGGCGGGGTGCCACTGGCAGCTTGCCTGCCAGTGTCCGCGATGGCGCCATCCGTTGAGGCACTGGCGGACAAGCCGCCAGTGGCACCCGTTCGATCGCGGCAACGGTCGATCGCAGGTGGGCGGCCCGTGTTGAAACGGAGGCATGGGGGCAGGTGGGAGCCCGGTGACGCGGACATTCGTGGAAATCCCGGTTGGCGGTCAGATGTTGGCGGCGTGTCTTCACCTGCCGGAGCGGTGTGCAGCGGACGACGGGATGACCGGCGCGGCGCCGGTCGTGATCTGCTGCCATGGGCTGACGGGCAGTCGGGTCGGCGCATGCTATCGACAGGTGGAGCTGGGGCGGCGTCTGGCGGCGGCGGACATCGCGTGTTTGCGGTTCGACTTTCGGGGGTGCGGCGAAAGCGACGGGCGATTCCAGGATCTGACGACGCGGACGCTGATCGAGGACTTACATGCGGTCGTGTCGGCGGTGGCGTCGATGCCTGGCTGCGATGCAACACGGATCGGGATCCTGGGTAGCAGCTTCGGTGCGTACACGGCGTCGCACGAAGCCTGTGCGATTGATGGGCTGCGGTGTCTTGTCTTCTGGGCGCCCGTGGCCGACGTGCGGTCGCTGGTCGACCCGCTGATGACGGCGGAGGCGTGGGCGCTCCTGCGGAAGCAGGGCTGGGTGGAACACCACGGACTTCGCCTTGGGGCTGGTTTCTTCGACGAGATTCCGGAGGCGGAGGCGGCGGAAAGACTGGCGTCGGCCGGCCGGCCGGTGGCGGTCTACCACGGCGTGGGCGATCGGCAGGTTCCGATCGAGCACGGTCGGCAGTATGAGGCGGTCTGTGTCGAAACGGGCGTCGAGGTGCGGTTCGAGGCGATTGAGGCGGCGGACCACGCAATGCGATCGGTCGCGTCGAACGAGAAGATCCTGGATGGAACGGTTGCGTGGTTCCAGCGGTTCCTCTGTTAGAGCATTTCACTTGATGGTGTAGCGTCCGACCCCCGTGTCGGACGTAAGATCATCGAGCAATCCACGGCCGACAGGGGCGTCGGCCGCTACCGGCAAACGTGAAATGCTCTATGCTACTAATGCTGAGAATCTTCGCGGCACGCGAAGAAAAGGGGAGCATCGGCGTCTCGCCGGTGTTCTTACCGGCGAGACGCCGATGCTCCCCTTTGGTTGCGGCCGGAGGCCGCGATGTGCTTGAACGGTGAAGACGATACGTGATTGCGCAAGAAAGCCCTCGGATTGGCGTTCGTGGGCTTTCGGATTGTCTGACGGGCTATTACCTCAATCCGATGTGTCAGAAAGCAGGACTACCTGGACGAGCGTGCGGGGCGCACCGATGTCCACGACGTGGACTTGGCCCGTGTACTTGGCCGAGTCGGGCATGTTGAAACCGATCTTGCGGGCCACGAATGTCACGGTGATGTCGGCACATACCGTACAGTGGGACGGCGTGCCGCTGTCGCAGTTAAAACCGGACGGAATGTCGACAGCGACAACCTTGGCATCGGCGGCGTTGATGGCGGCGGTGACGCGGTCGAGGGGTGAGCGGATTTCGCCGGCGAAGCCCGTGCCGAGGACGGCGTCGACGATCAGCACGGCGCGATCGAGCAATGGCGCCACGTCGTTGACGAGTTCCAGGGTGTCGAGGGGGTGGCACTTCAGTTGCATCTTGCGCACGATGTGGTAGTTGGTCCCGGCGTCGCCGGTCAACTGGCTCGTATCGCAGGCGAGGAAGACCTCGACATCGAGGCCGGCGTTGGTCAGGTGGCGTGCGATGGCGAAGCCGTCGCCGCCGTTGTTGCCGCGTCCGCAGACAACGGCGACCAAGCCCGGCTTGGGCATCGCGTCGAGGATGATCTTCGCGACGTTCTTGGCGGCGTTTTCCATCAGGACGATGCCGGGGATTTCGTATTCTTCGATGGCCCGCCGATCTACCTCGCGGATCTGTTGGCGCGATAGGGCGACATCTTTGTTTGTATCGGTCATGGGTTCACCGTTCGCTTCGAGGTGTTGTGGATGAGCCGAGTCTTTGTTGTGCTTCCTGCACGGCGTTCTTCAGGTAGATCGGGACATGGCGTCCGGATTTTTCGTAGGTTTCGATAGTGATCTCGTATTCCTTCACGGCCTCGACTAGGTTTCCACTGATTTCCAACGCCTTGGCGCGGAACTGTCGAACCAGAACGTTTTCCGGAGCGTACCGAAGCGCACGCCCATAGTAGTCTGCGGCGACATCGTAGTCGTGGGCAAGATTGAACGCTACGTCACCGAGCATCGCGAGCGTGGCGGCCGGGGTGCGTCCCATTTCGATGGCTCGGCGGCACTCGGCATCGGCGGCTGCCGGGTCGCCAGCCACGATCAACGCCTCGGCGACGGAGACATGGGCCAGCGGCTCAATCGGACCGAGGCCCTGATCGATCGCCCGCCTAAGCTCGTCAACGGCGCGCTGGGCGTGACCGGGTTCGCCGGTTCGCACGAGGCAACGGCCGAGGACGTGCCGGTAGCCGGGATCGTTGGGGGCGAGGTCCACCGCGCGCTGGGCGTGTTGCAGCGCGGATTTGAATTCGCCGGTTTCCAATTCGCCCGAGGCGAGTTGGGCATGGCCTTTGGGGAGGTTGGGCGCGGATTCGACGACGTGCGACCACAGGGCATGTGAATTGTGCCAGACGCCTTGCTGGGGCCACATCAGGATCAACAGCGGAATCGCGAACGAGACGGCGCCGACGCGGACGAGGATTGTCCGCGTCGGCGCTGGCAATTCGAGGCGGGCGATCAACGCGGCCAGGGCGGGAACGAGAAAGACAGCCGGAAGATAGAGGAACCGGTCGGCGACGCAGGTCTCCGCGAATCGGACCGTTCCCAGGGCGGGCAAAAGCAGGATGGTAAACGCGGTTCCGCCGACGAACAGCGGCTTTGCCCAGCGGACCGCGCTGATGACGACGACGGCTAGACCGATCGTGCCGCCGACTGACAGGAGGATCGCCGGGTTGGCGAGCGACAGGTCGGCGGGGAGTTCCCGATAGGGTGACAGCCACAACGGGCAGAACAGGTTGCCGAGGTACAGCATGAAGTTATAGGAGGTCAGGCCCAACCACTTTGTGATGATGTCGAGTGTTGAGAGGTGTGGCGCCATCAGTTGCGCGGACGACGCGGCTTGCGACGTCCAGGCGATCCAGGCCATCGGGATCATACATGCAAAAAACGGGAGCTTGCCGATCAGGGCCGGAAGCCAGCGACGGCGGAGCGGCCAGATATCGAGAAGCGGCAGGACCAAGGGCAGGAGCATGACGGTCGGCTTGGCGAGTCCGCCGACTGCGTACAGCAACACCGAGGCAATCAGTTGCGCCGGGCGACGTGACTTGGCATGTTTGAGATAACAAAAGACGGAACCGACCGCCAGCAGCGTGGACAGCACGGTCTTGCGTTGAGAGATCCAGGCGACGGATTCGCAGTGGGCGGGATGGACGGCAAACAACAGGGTCGCAATCAGCGGCACAGCCCAGCCGCCGACCGCTTCGCGAACCACCAACAACAGCAGCACACACGTGGCAGCGTGCAGCAGGATGTTGGTCAGATGATAAATGAAGGGATCGAGGGATCGAGGGACCGAGGAATCGAGGCCGGGCTCGCCCATGATCCACGCGTCGAGCATGAGGGATGCCATTGTCAACGGTTGATAGTAGCCCTCGACGGTCGATGGCTTGCGAACTTCGGTGAAGAAACGGGACAGACTCGTCCAGCTTGGATGGCGGACGAGTTCGTTGTCGACGACGTATTGGTAGTCGTCCAGGCGCACAAAACCGCTCGAAAGGCTCGGGGCGTATGCGATCAGGACGAGGAACACGATCGCGGCGGCGGCGTACGCGATGGGATTCCGCGCGGCACGGGGTGACGCGGCTCCGTCGCGGCAAGTCAGATCAGGAGTGGGCTGCTGGTTTTGCACGGGCGATACATTGTCTCGTATGTGGCGTGGGGTGCAAACCTACCGACGCGCTCCCCCGCGGGTCGCGGCGAAACAGGGGGGGAGGTTCGGGGGTGTCGAGGCTATTGTTTGAGAGACCGGGCCGGGGACGGCCCGGCTCGCTTTGGGACGGCTACAGGCCGGGGCTGTTGCGGGTTGGGAGGCGGTCGGCCCAATCGAGCGTGCCGGCGCCGATGTCGCCCCCGGAGATGTCGATAAGCGTCTCGAAACCGGGTTCGCTCCGCAATCGTCGAAGCGACGGGTACCGGGCCGCCAGAACGGCACAGTGGGGTTCCTGTGCAACGGCCACGGCCAAGTGACGCAGGGCGTACGCGGGCAGGTCGTTGTCGGCCCAGGCCTTGGCCAGTCCGAGGTGAGCCATCGGACCGCTACGTTCCTTAAGGGCCATTTGGAATTCGCTCCGGGCGGAGGCCGGCAGATTCGCCTTGAGATAGGCAGTGCCGAGGTCGATTCGGATACTGGATGAGCGCGGCTGCAAATCGCGGGCTCGCCCGAGATGCATGATCGCTTCTTCCAGCCGTCCCGTATCAGCCAGGGCGATGCCGAGATGATGAAGGCAGTCGATCCAGTCAGGGTCGGACTCGAGCGCGCGCCGAAGGGGCGCGACCGCCTCGGCGCTACGGCCGTCACGGTGCAGCAACAAGACGCGGCCGAGATAGAACTGTGTTGAGGGATCCTTGGGATCCGTATCCACGGCTTTTTTGGCAAACCGGAGGGCGGAATCGAGGTCACTTTCCTGGATGGCGGATTCGACGAGGCCGACGTAGCCGCTCGCCCAATGGGGATAAAGGGCAACCGTGTGCTCGTAAAGCGATCGGTTGTTCTGCCAAATGTAGGTTTGGATGTTCGAACGTGCCGCGAATATCATCCCGACCGCGGCGGCGGCGACGGCTACGCACCTGCCCCACGGATGACGCAACAAATTGCCCCGCGTCTTGAGCCAGGCAGCCCAGGCCACAAGCGGCACGATCAGGACGGCATACAGGTATTGGTCGCCCAACAGCCGATCGGCAAATGGGGCGTTGAACATGGCGGGCAAGACGAAGACCACCGCACCGGCGACGGCCAGGAACAGCGGTCGGCTGAATCGGAATGCGGCCAAGACCACGCCCAACAGCAGAACGACGACGGCCACATCGGCGACCGCGCCGAAGAGCGTGTCGGCGGCGCGATGCGAGACCGGGTTAAACGGTGTCAAATCGACCGGCCAGAGGGTACGCGTGACGAGGGAGGCCGCGTTCCGGAACAAGAGCCCGAGTCCACCGATGTCCGTGATTCGCGCCGGTTCCGTGAATGCCTGTAGGTGATAGTGAACAGTGCCGCACGTCGCCGCGAGAATGAGCAGGGGCGTTTTTTCGATGATCGGTCGCCACGTCAGACGTTGGAGCGGCCAGACATCCAGAATCAGCAGTACGACCGGGATCGCGATGAATGTCGGTTTCGACAGGATCGCCGCGAGGTAAAAGAACGTAACGAGGAAAAGCCAGCGGAACCGCCGGGTCGCCCCATAGCGCATGTAGAAGATCAGTGTAAGGAGCGTGAAAAAGGTCGCGAGCAGCGTCATCCGCTGTGAAATCCAGGCAACGGATTCCACCTGTACCGGGTGCAGCCCGAAGATCAGGGCGCCCAGGATCGACCACAGCGTACTGCCCGAGATGAGACGGACCAACGCAAAGACCAACGCCACGTTCAACACGTGCAGGAGGATGTTCGTCAGGTGGAAGGAGAAGGCGGCCGTCGCCCAATCCACGGCGAGGCGGGCGTCGACCATGAACGATAGGGCGGTGAGGGGTTGATAGTAGTACCCCGTGCCGCTCGGATGGTGAAACCGTTGGAACGTCCTCGCGGCTTCGTGCCACGTGAACGACCAGATGTTGCCGACGCCGGTGACGTACTGTTTGTCGTCATTCCCGATGAAGCCCGCGCCGGTCGTCAGCATGGGGCTGAACACCGCGCCGACAAATATCATGATGCCGAGGCAGGCGCACATGGCGACCATGCCCTGCGAGGGCCGCGCGGACCGGAGCTTGGTGTGCGCGTTTTGGGTGTGCTTGTCCGCCGTGTCCATGTTCTCCGTCCGGCTGCTCTCGTGGGTGCGAGGTCCGGATCTCGTCGGATTCGCGCGAGTTTGCCTTATTGTAACCGTTCACGGAGGCTCAACTGATCTATGGCACAGGCGTCTCGCCTGTGTTTGCCACACCGCCGAGACGGCGGCGCCTCAGTAAAGTCCGCCTTTTTCGAGCACATTCTGCAAAACCCCGTGAACGGGTTCGCATTATTGTACGCTGCCGCCAAGTGCCCTACAATTCCGCCATGCGCATCTTGCTGACCAACGATGATGGCGTTTTTGCCCCCGGCCTGAGGGCATTGTATGGCGCGTTGGCGGGCAATGCCGACGTGGATGTCGTGGCGCCGGATGCGGTGCAGTCCGGTGGGTCCCATTCCATCACCATCCGGCATCCCCTGATCTCGCAAACGGTCGACGTAAACGGGTACTTTCACGGCACGGCGGTCGAAGGGACGCCAGCGGATTGCGTGAAGCTCGCGCTCAGCGCCCTGCTTCCCGAAAAGCCGGATCTCGTCGTTTCCGGCATCAACGCCGGGCTGAATACGGGCATCAATGTGATCTACTCGGGTACGGTGGCGGCGGCGATCGAGGCGGCGATGATGGGGATCCCGGCCGTGGCCGTGTCACTTCAGATCTATCGCGACATGGATTTCGACGGGGCGGCCCGGATCGCTTGGCGCGTGATCGATCAACTCGGGCGGCACGGCATGGCCCCGGGTCAGGTGTTCAACGTAAATATCCCGGAATTGAAGCCCGGCTGTCCGCTGGGCGTCCGCGTGGCCCGGCAGTCCGTACGACAGGTGATCGACCAGCTTGAAAAGCGGACCGACCCAAATGGTCGCGAATACTACTGGCTGGCCGGCGACTACGGCAATCTCGACGACGACGCTCCGACGGATCGGTTGGCGCTGCGCGACGGGTATGTCTGCGTGACGCCGCTTCAGTTCAACCTAACGGATCACGCGCTGTTGGCGGAGATGGAGAACTGGGAGTGGTCGGATCTGGGGTGAGTCGGGCAATCCCGTGATTCTCCAGTTGTTCCGGGATAGACACGACCTGACATCGAGCCCGATTGGGAGTCAGCGTGGGATGAAGAAGATATTTGTCGCGCAAGATCCGATGGAAGCACACTTCGTTCGAGGTCTGCTCGAAGAAGCGGGCTTTCGGGCGGTCATTCTGGGCGAGTCCTTGGCGACGGCACGAGGTGAACTGCCGCTCACCATGGAGACACAGCCTTCCGTGCACGTCGATGATGCGAATGTCGAGCGGGCGGCCCAGATCGTCGCGGAATACGAGCAGCGCGGCCGGGCCAGGAGCGACGGGGCGTTGCCAAGGAGAGCTTGGCGATGTCCAGGCTGCGGTGAGAATGTCGAGGACCAGTTTGCGCAATGCTGGAAATGCCAGACCCAGCGGCCGGCGGTGGGCGGCACGGCGGACTGATTCGCCAGGTCCTGCACTGCCAGGATGGTCCGTTGATGGCCGGGCGCTGAGGGCGATCCGGATCACCGGTTCCGGTAACGAGAAGCCAGGCGTCATGTACCACGGGACGCAGCATGGCACTGAACCGACCGGGGCAATGGTCGCCGCCGATGTCGCCCATCATCTGCTCACAAATCACGATGTGGATCCTGCGGTAGAATCACTGGTCAACAATGTCCAATTGTTCCTGCTGCCCATCATGAACGCCGCCGGGCATGAATCCCCCAGACGGTATGATGCAAACGACGTCGTTTTGGGTCGCAATTGGGGCGGACCCGGAACTGGACAGGGCTGGAACGTTGGAGCGGCCAAACAAGCGGATTCACAGCGAAAGGGATCCGTTTCGCTTGAATCGAGAGGCCTCATGCGGTAGGATGATGATCAAGAGCCCGGCAAAAGGGAAATGCCGGCTTGAAATATCTAGCAAACAGGAGCCAACGTTTCAGCACCTATTCCTCACAAATGCGAACCACTGCCCGCGAAAGGTGCTTTGAGGCTTGCTGTCTGCTGGTGAACCATCGCACATGCGATGGTACGTGACTATCGGCAGGGGATCGTCAGCCCCCCAATACTTGAACAGGAGAACACGGGATGAGAATTCATTGTGGAATGATAGCAATCACAGCTTTGTTGTTGCTCCCCAGCGCTGTGTTCGGCGCAGGCGACGACCAAGGAGCGGCAACCACCACGCCGATTCTGTCGGAATTCGCCCACGGCGCCGCCGGAGGCGGCGCGCCGCGCGCGTCCTGCTCCATCACCAACATGGGGGGCACCATCGCGGGCGGGTACCTTAACTGGCCCGTCCCGGGCGGCGGGATAGCGGTTTACTTTGATCCGGAGGGTTCCGGCGGTGCTAGCGATCCTGGATGCGGCTCAAATCCCTATTCTTTCCTGATCGAGAACGTCGTCCTGGAGATCGCGCCCGCCGGCATGTTCGAAAGCGTCACCGACCCCGCCGAGGGTCACGGCACGCTCGGGTTTACGGTCGGCATCGAGTGCCCGGGCACGGACGGGGTTCCCTGCTCGGAGCCGAACACGGAGATCTTCATCTCCGACCAGGTCACCATGGTGGTGAATGCTGCCAGCGAACAGACGCTTCGCCAGTTCAACATCCCGGTGGACACCTGCGTTGACGGTCCCTTTTTTGTGGTATTCCACTACGTAAGCTGGACCGGGGCCTCCGACAGGGTTGCAAGCCTGCTCTGGGACGGCGTGGTGAGACCATCGTGCCGACAGTGGATAACCACGGACGGCGGATCGGCCTGGACCGACCATGAGGACTACTTTACCGAAGGGGGCACGGGCTGGGCGGACTTTGTCGTGAACGGCAACACGCAAGACACCTGCGGCCCGTCGGGCAATTGCGGTGGCCCGCCGCCCATCGGGGCGTGCTGCCGTCCGGATGGGGATTGTGAAGCGGACCAGACGCCCGGTGACTGTGACACGATCTTCGGGGGCGAATGGATGGGCGCCGACACGACCTGTGCCGGCGTGACTTGCCCGCAGCCTCCGATCGGGGCCTGCTGCGACGGCGATACCCCTTCTTGCACCGAGGTGGACGAGTACGACTGCGCCTTCACTTGGCTTGGCGCCGACACGATCTGTGGCGGCGATTGTGATGGGGACGGCGTTGCGGACCAATGTGCCATCGCCCTCGAGTTGGTACCCGATTGCCAGCCCAATGGCATCCCGGACGAGTGCGACATCGCGGACGAAACAAGCCTGGACCTGAATGAGAACGGTATCCCCGACGAATGCGAGTTTTACGGTCTTGGGGATCTCAATTGTGACGGTGTCACCGACGAAACTGACGTCAGCGCCTTCATCATGGCCCTGATAGATCCCACAACCTATGCGACCACCTACCCTGGGTGCCCCCGCAACCTCGCCGACATGAACCAAGACGGCCAGGTCAACGGGCTCGACATCCAGTTGTTCGTCAATAATGTGCTTGGCATAGCGACGGAAATCTTCGGCGCCCAATTGGCGGGCAACTCGTTGACCCAGTATCCGTACTTCGAGTATGTCAAGGCTTTCAACGAGAATGCGACAGTTGAACTAGCCATTGACCCCACGCGGTATCCGGATATTGTCGGCAAGACGTGTGATATTTATGTGGTGTTGGCTAAGACAGCGGGGCAGTGGCTGGGCGATCCTTCGCTAGATGATGCGAGGCCCGGCGGCGAGCAGACGGAGACGTTTGGCGGAACGACGATTCAGGACAACACCTTCAGCGTGGTCGCCCCGGACGAACTCCCCAGCGCCGTCTATGAAGAGTCCACCGGCGACTTCACGGGCCTGGGTGCGGCCTACGACATGGTGATCGACGTCAACCAGGATGGTCAGCTTAGCACCGGGGACTACATTGACGGATTCAGCAGGGAGGCCGGCCTCTACGTCGTGCATGATACGTCGGAGCAGGGACCGCTGGCGGTCACTGAGCTTGCGTCCTACAGCGTGGGGGCGGTATTCGGTATTCCTGCCACCATGACGTACGAGAACACCTATTATCCCTCGACC
Organism: Phycisphaerae bacterium; assembly: GCA_030593565.1. Lineage (GTDB taxonomy): Bacteria > Planctomycetota > Phycisphaerae > UBA1845 > UTPLA1 > JAFGQA01. The sequence continues at coordinate 16,804 of JAUVGW010000077.1, forward strand.
ATTGCGGAGCTGGGGCAGCTTCCACTGATCGTGGTCAGCCACGGCAACGGTCACAACTACCAGTGGTACGACCACATCGGCTATCACATGGCATCGTACGGCTACATCGTGATGAGCCACCAGAACAACACCGGCCCGGGCATCGAGCAATGCTCGGTGACGACGGTGGGCCATACCGAGGCCTTCCTTGACCAATTGGATACTATCGGCGGCGGAGCCCTTGAAGGGCACGTCGACGCCGACCGGATCGTGTGGATCGGACACAGTCGCGGGGCCGAGGGTGTGGCTCGTGCGTTCGATCGGATCCACGACAGTGACTACACCCACGGCGCGGTGCCGCCGACGCACTACGGCGTAAACAGCATCCAGTTGATTGACAGCATGCTGCCGGTGGCCTTCCTCGCGCCGAACAAGTCGGACCCGCACTGGGCGAACTATCACCTCTGGACGGCCTCGGGTGATGCCGACGTGAGCGGGAGTGCCGGTAGCGACGGCGTCCAGACGTTCCACCTCCACGAGCGCGCGACGCACTACCGGCAATCGACGGTGGTGCAGGGCACCGGCCACGGCGACTTCCACGATGGCGGCGGGTCCTCCGTGTTCACCGGGCCGTGTCATATCGTGCCCCGGACCGCAGTCCACGACATCCAGCAGGGGCTCTTCCTGCCGATGATCAAGCACTACGTAGAGGGCAACATCCCGGGGATGGATTTCCTCTGGCGGCAGTATGAGTGCTTCTCGCCGATCGGCGTGGACACGACCAACCCGTGCGTTGTCGTCAGCCACGAGTACCGCAACGGTTCTGAAGACGGCAACTTCATGATTGATGACTACCAAACGGAGCCCTCCACCGGCACCAGTAGCTCCGGCGGCAGCGTGACCTACACCGTCCAGAACCTGGTCGAGGGCCGGCTGGACGACAACAACACCAGCTTCAGTTGGACTACGAGCGATCCGTTCAATGGGGCCACGCAAGCCGGCTCTGCAGACGACAGCAGGGGGGTGGTCTTTGACTGGAACAACCAGGACTTGTACTACGAGCAGGAGGTCATCGAAGAGCAGCGTGATTTATCGAATGACCTGTACCTCTCTTTCCGCGGCGCCCAGGGAACACAGCATCCTTACACAATGGCCGTGCTGGGCGATCTGACCTTCAGCGTGACTCTGCGCGACG
>JAUVGW010000413.1 GCA_030593565.1 Phycisphaerae bacterium
CCAGGGCTCGCTGCGCTTCGCCCTGGGCTTTACTCCGCCACCCCCTTCGGGGGTTCATGCGTGTCCGTCGGAGGTTTATTCGATTCTTTCGAGGGTTTATTCGATCGCCCATCGCTACGCCGCCTAAACTGTCATGGACCCCCATGGTGCGGATCCATGGCAGATTCGGTGGGACGCTTCAGTGCCGCGAGATGTAGCGTCGGCTCCCCGTGCGTGTTTAGCGTTCAGAGGAGGTGGCATACCGCCGGGGTGGCATGGGTTAGCGGAGCCGCGCTAAGCGGCGGAGCTTACCCGTGGGATTGGAACCTCGATGTGTTCCCACGGGTAACGAGTGGGGCACCCCGCAGGGTGCCCCACTCGTTACCCATGCCACCCTGATTAAACACGAACGGCTCCCCGCGGCCGAAATCCGCCGATTCAGTTGTTTAGCTGCGACCCGCAGGGGAGCGCGTGGAGGACGCGGTCGTTCGGGCTCCGTCCTTGACCGTCCTCACTGGGTCGCGGCTAAACAGAGCGATAGCCGCCGAATCCGTCACGGACCCCACAGTGCCGGACGGGACGACAAACCCGCCGAATCAGCGGTGCCCCCCGTTCATCGTGCCGTCTTCTCGAATACCGTTAGATAGGGTGTTTTCTCGCCGGGGGCAGGTTGCGTCCGGTGTATCAGGCGAAACGCGGGGTGATCCCGGAATTCTTCGTAACGCAGGTCGTGGCCTTCGCAGGCGAACTGCCTGTCCCACGCGAACAATGCGCCGGGCTCGGCCCGGCGCAATCGCTCCCGAACCGTCGGGCGACCACAGGGCAACTCGCTGTCCAATGCGTAATCGAGCCAGACATGGGCGGAAATGACCTCCCGGTCGGCATATCCGTTGTCCTCGAGCCAACTCCGAAGTTCTGCGACGACCTCTGCCTCGGGTGGGCGTCGGACAGGATGGCATAGCCCATAGCACGCCAGCAATATCAAGATCGCCAAGGCTGTCGGGACCAGCCACACCGTGGCTCGCCGGTCGACGCGATCGGCGGTCGTGTAGGCAACGGAGATGACCACGAGCAGCACGACCACCGCGGTCGCGACCCGAACGGCCAATGTCGCCGCGTAAAGCTGCGGGAGGTGGGCAGCCTCGTCCAGCCGGGCCGCGTGCAGGAGCAGTTGGCGCTCCATGGCGAGCCACAGCACGACCATGGCGGCACCCGCGACGATCACCGCGCTGCGCCGTTGTGAAATGTCCGCCGCCCACAGCCGATGCCAGCCCGCCAATGCCGCGATGGCCACCAGTGGCGAGATCGCCACCAGAAAGCGCGCGTAGCCGCCCGAGTCGAACAGTCCCAGTGCCCGAACGATCGTCTGCGCACAGAAGTACGCGAGGATGCAGGTCACGACGAGGCCGCCGCCCGTCGTCTTGCGCCATGTGGATCGGATCCCCGTGATCGCCAGGACCGCGATGCCGGGGCCCCAGGCCTCGAGCGACCTCGAGAAGAACGTCAGCCACCCGCCGTGACCGTATTGCCCGGACGGTCGCGGCTCGAACAACCGCAGGATGGCGGGCCGAAGATCCGCCAGCCAGGCCGCCCCGTTGACGACCACCGGCGCCCACACGATGGGCCACAACCGCCACGGCTTGACGCCCCCACGCCATGCGAACCACGCCCAGACCGGTAGAAACACAATGGCCTCGTGCCGTGTCACGATTCCGATCGACACCAGCGCTGCCGACCACGACCAGCGGCCTCGCTGGGCGAGGTAGACCGCGGCCGTCAGGTAAAACGCCAACACTGTCTCCGTCAGCGTCGTTTGCGACAACTGGAAGAACAGCGGCTGTGCGAAGCAGAACACCACGACCCCCCACGCCTGCCGCAAGCCCATGCGCTGTGCGATGCGAAACGCCAGCCATGCGCTGCCGGCGCTGAGCAGCGCCGACAGGATGCGACACGCCCACCACCCGATCCCCGCCGGCAGGAAATAAAGCGATGTGAAACCCGGTCGCCCCCAATCGTCGAGCAGGTATGCCGGCCATTGCCACGCCCACTTCGCGTATAGATAGTGCGTCAGATCGTCGAAATGGACGACGCCTTCCGGGGAGATCAGCCCGAATGCGGCGGAAATCCCCAAGCCGATCACGGTCAACAAACCGGCGAGTAATGCGTCACGACGTTTGTCATCGCCGAGAGGAACATCGCCGTGTTCGCCTTCGATTTTGGCGGCACTAGGTCGCGCCGGTGATGTCGCACTGGCCTGGCTGATCATGACCATGGAGTACCGAGGTGAACAGATCGGTGGGGTGGCATGGGTAACGAGTCGGGCACCCCGCAGGGTGGCCTACTCGTTACCCGAGGGAGCACATCATTGAGGTTTCTTTCACACAGGTAAGCTCCGCCGCTCGACGCGGCTCCGCTAACCCATGCCACCCCAGCGCAGCTCCGTCCATTCATGCCACATCGTGCGTAAATCAATGGTCGACAAACGTCTATTCTTCTTCCGGCTCCACGGCCCCGAGTGCAACCAGTCGGGCGCCCGCCTCCGCCGCCCATGTCGTTTCCGGCCAGGTTTGTACGACGAGATCGTAATAGAACGCCGCGGCGTCCACCGCCCGTGTCCGCTCATAGTACCGGCCGATCGAGTATTCCTTCTGCGCCCGAGTTTCGCGAATGCGGTTTAGCTGTTGGGGAACGCCGTATTCCCCCGCGTCACGCGGGTAGCGATCCTGGAAGTCCGTCAGATAGACCTCCGCCTCCAACAAGTCCGCGCTGTCGAATTCAATCCCGGGAAAACGCGCGAATGCCGACTGCCCGCTCCGCAACATCGCCAGCTTGTGATAGCGGCCGCGCGGAAAATCGCGCGCGAGACGGGCATACGCCATCTCGGCCTCGTCGAATTCGCCGTTGAGGTAGTGGTAATCTCCCTTCAAGCGCAAGGCCTGCTCCGCCACCGGCGTGTCCCGAGCCCAATCATCGATGATCCGGTCGAGCATCTCCAACGCCTCCTCCTTGCCCGACAACCACAACATGCCTTTCCATATCTTCTGCTTCCGGCCTTTGAACAGAAGCATCTCCGCGATGATCATCTCCTTGCGGATCGCGCGGTCGGCCATCTCCGTCCCCGACCAGCCGCCGAGCAGCTCCTCCAACCGGTCGTAGGCCTTCATGAGATTGCCGCGCTTCGGCTTGGCATCTTCCGCGAGGATCTCCGTTTCCGCCGCGTAGAACAAGGCCTCGGGCCAATGCGCGGAATCGACGTACGTCTTGAACCACGTCTTGAAGGCCTTGCGCGCCTTCTTGTATTCCCCCCGCGCCAACAGCGAGCGGGCCAGGGCCAGATCACCCGCCTCCGTGCCGGGAATCGGCGGCGCGATCTCCACCCACTGCCCCGTTGCCGCGTCATATTCCAGACGTTCGTGATAGGCTTCGTCTTCTTGTGCCGCGCAGTACGTCGCACAACCGAATATCACCACCACCACCACGGGCCACGCGCGTACCATGTTCAAGCCCTCGTTCATCCACTGGTTATGGTCTGCCCACAGGCCACCGGTCGGCTCGACCGGCAGACGGGCGATATTCTACGCGTGCAGTTATACTACGCAATCGGTGTTCCGGACACCGGGGCCGGGCGGAGAACACCGCACCAACTGGAGGAAAACCGACATGGCGCGAATGAGCAAGCTGTTGTACATCGGAACCAACCAACACGTTGCCGCCTTGGATCCCCGAACCGGCGAGGAGATCTGGCGGACCAAGTTGCCCCATAGCACCGGGGCCATTGTGACTGTTCTCATCAAAGGCAGATGCGTGTATGTGGGGCTTGCGGGGCATGTTTATTGCCTCGATAAAGGCACCGGCGATATCCTCTGGAAGAACGGGCTGCCGAAGATGGGGTACAGCCCCGTCATAATGGTGATGGAAGGCGCACAGGGCGGCGAGGCCGAGACCGCGGCAGCCGCCGGTGCAGCGCAACAACGCAGGGCTGCGTCTGCGGGTGCGACCGGCGGTAGCGGCGCGTGTGTCTGACCTGGCTCGGCCATTGGCAGTCTGAGCCGGGGCGTGCCGCCCCGGACCGGCTCGGCACGAGCCGGCTCTGATGTGTGCCCAGGGCAATCGCAAGAATGGCCGGGCGGTGGTCTTTGCAGCGGTTTG
>JAUVGW010000239.1 GCA_030593565.1 Phycisphaerae bacterium
TACCGCGCGAGGACGATGAAATCCACATCGGCCGCCTTGAGGAGCGCCAGCGCTTTCTTCTCCTGCGAGGCCTTCGTCTCGGGCGATATGGGAAGGTGATGAAACGGTATCCCGAACGTGCCAATGTCTTCGCCAAGATCAGGATGGTTGCTCAAGACCAGCGGGATCTCGACACGCAGCTCTCCCGTTTTCCACCGCCATAGCAGGTCGCTCAGGCAGTGGTCGGCCTTGCTGACGAAGATCGCCATCCGCTTGATCTCGTTGCCCCAATAGATCCGCCAGCGCATCTCGAAACGCTCGACCATCGGCTGCCAAGCCTCGCGAAACGTCTCCTTGTCCAAGCCGAATCCGTCCAGCTCGACTTCAACTCGCATGAAAAACTCGTCATGCTGCGGATCGCTGTGTTGATCGGCCTCCACGATGTTCCCACCGCGCTCCCCGATAAACCCCGCCACCGCCGCGATGATCCCTCGCGCATCCGGACACGATATCAGCAACCTCGCCGTCTCAACATCCATTCGATCCGATCCTCATCAGGCCCCACCGTCAATTGTCCCATTCACCATTCGGTAGTGGTTCACTTTGGGTGCCACTGGCGGCTTGTCCGCCAGTGTCGACACTGGCAGCAAGCTGCCAGTGGCACGGGCTGATCAAAGTGAACCACTACGCACCATTCGCTATTCATCATTCGCTTTTCGCCACTCCCAACTCCCCCTGCCCGCCTTCCAAGTCCAGCAAAAACTGCTTCCGCCACAGCCCCCCGCCGTAGCCGCCCAGTTTGCCGCTTTTGTTGACCACCCGGTGGCACGGAATGATGATCGCGAGGCGGTTCTTGCCATTAGCCAAGCCGACCGCCCGTTGCGCGCTCGGCCGCCCGATCGCGATCGCCAACTGCTCATACGATCGGGTCTCGCCGTACGGGATGTCCAACAGTCGCCGCCAGACAATGCGCTGGAAGTCCGTGCCCGGGTACACGATCGGGGCTGTGAACTTGCGGAGTCGGCCGGCAAAATAGGCAACCAGTTCACGCTTCAGTTGAGTGATGTGCGGGTTCTTGCCCGGCACGACGGCCCGTCCCAGGCGTTTCCGCAGATCGGCGAACTGCGTCTCCAAGGCTCGACGATCGCAGAATTCCAGCAGGCACACCGCCTTGGCGGTCGCCCCGATGATCAGCGGCCCGACCGGACTTTCCACCACGGTCGTCACGATGCAGTCTCCCTCGCGGCTGCGGCCCGGCGTCCGGCCGAACGTCTGGCCGAAGGCATCACGAAACCCGCTGTTTGACTCGAAGCCGTGGCCCAACGCCACATCGTCCAGCTTCGCCCCTGTTCGAATCTGCATCATCGCTTCTCCCAGTCGTCGCGCCCGATTGTACGCCTGAAACGTCATCCCGTAGTGCCGCTTGAAGTAGCGGCGCGCACGGGCGGGATCGATCGACAGCGACCGAATATCCCGATCGCGCATCCGACGCCCCGGCACGCGTTCGACCTCGGCAAAAAGCCGCTCTATCCACGCCGGCGGCCGACCGTCCGTGTCCATGGGCCGACAACGCTTACACGGGCGATACCCTGCCAGCAGCGCGTCCCGCGCCGAGCGGAAAAACTCGATATTCTCCGGCTTCGGCTGCCGCGCCGGACAGCCCGGCCGACAGAAGATGCCCGTCGTCCGCACCCCCAGCCAGAACACCCCGCTGTACGAGGCGTCTTTCGCCTCTACTGCGCGCTGCATCTCGGCGGTGGTCGGCTTCTTGGCTGCCATGCCGACAACGTACCGCACGATGGCTCGGCGTACTACCGATTTTTGAACAGCGAACTCAAATCACCCCTGGCCGACCAAAACGTGGCCGGCGGGAGATCGGCAGGTCGTCGTACATCACCGCAACGCCTCACCCTATGCAAACGGGGCACGGCCGCATCCACGGCCGCACCCCGTCAAGCAATCCCCAATCGTCAATCAACAATCGTCAGTCGTCAATTGCCGTCACGCCCGGGCCACCGGCGGCTTCGGCATCGCCCCGGCCTCCTGCGTCGTGAGCAGTGCCTGCGTGATCTGGTCGCCGACATGGCGCATTCCATCCGGCGCGTACGGCACCATCATAATCGTCGCCTTGCTGTTCGAGCCGACGGACGTCACCGTGTCGTAGTGCTGCGTCAACAGCACCATCTTCGTCGCCTCCTCGGACGAAATCCCGGCTTCCGAACACGCCGCCACCGACTCCTTCAACCCGTTCGCGATCGCCAGCCGCTGACGGGCGATACCCACGCCCTGCAACTCCTTCGCACGGGCCTCCGCCTCCGCCGCGGCGATCACACGAATCTTCTGCGCCTCGGCCTCGTTCTTCGCTGCTTCCTTCAGGCGGGCGCTGGCGTTCACCTCGTTCATCGCGGCCTTCACCTTCGCCGCCGGCTGGATGTCGTTCACCAGCGATTGCATGATCGTGTAGCCGAACTGCTGCATCGTAACCTGGAGTCGTTCCTTGACCGCCTCCGCAATCTTCTCCTTCTCCGAGAACACGTTGTCCACGCCCATGTGCGGCACCGATGCGCGAACCGTGTCAAACACGAACGAACTGATCTGCTGCCCGGGGCTCATCAGCTTGTAGAACGCCAGCCAAATCGCCTCCGGGTCCTCGCGAACAAAGAACTGCACCGCGATCTTCAGATCGACGAACACATCGTCCTTCGTCTTCGACTCGACCTCGATCTCGAGTTCCCGCACCCGGTGCGGCACGCGCCCGGCGACCCGATCGATGATCGGGATCTTCCAGTGCAACCCCGGCCCGGCCGTCGTCACGAACTTGCCGAACCGCTCGACCACCGCGTGCTCCTGTTGCTTCACCGTAAACAAGCCACTGAAAATCAGGAACAAGAAGATGATGATGACCACGCTGCCAATAACAATCATTTCCATCGGTCCAAATCCTTTCTCCCGCAGCCCGGCGGGACTGAAACGACCCTGCAAACAGATTTGTCAAACCAGCGCCTTGCCGACCCTATCCGTTCGGACCGGTGCGCCAAACGAAAGCGGTGACGCTACTGTAGTGTCTCAGAAATGTAGCGATTCATGCAGACGTCACAACATGGCTTGCCGTTTGGCGGTCCTCAAAAACCAACGGCCGACTTTGGTCTTCATAAGATACAATCTGCGTGAATCACAACGCTACGCCTTCTCTGCATACCGGCCCGACAACAGGGCCACCTTAATGTCGCTCGCAGGCGACGAAAGCTCGTATGACGGCACCTCGATCGTCACTTCCTTCCCCCGCGGAATCGAGTCCACCTCGTGCTCCTTGACGAAGACCTCCTCGCCATTGTGATCTTCACCCACGATTTTGACGACCACCTGCTCCAGCGGATAGCCGGCGTTGAACAACACAACCGCCAGCGTCTCCGACCCCAGCAGCATCGCCCCGCCCCACGCCGCCTCCCACCGAAAATGAAGGTCGCGATAGTTCGCGCATTGCGTGAAACCGTCCGGGGCGTCGAGCGGCGCCGGCCATCGAATCCCCTCCGCAGACTCTACCGAGTCCGCCCCGGCGACATCGATTCCGTCCACCTGCCCTGCCGGCACGAGCGCCGGCGGCGGCGCAATCGCACCTTCCACCAACGGCAGCCCGCAACGCCCGCAGAACCGCGCATCCGCATGATTCCGCGTATTGCATCGAGGGCACTTCACACACATCTCCCAATCGTCGCCGACATCCGCCCTTACCGGTCCGCCGACTCGCCGCCCCAGGCGACGATCCTCGGCCTCACCACAACATCCATTTACAGTGTACCCTCCCCCCTGCACGCCGCTACTATAAACCCACTACCCGACTCTAATGCCCTCCGCCACCCTGTGAGGATAACTGATGACTTGATCTCAGCCAACCGCCTCGTGTATGATGTCGGTTTGCCGGGTCGGGATCGCTCCACTTGCGAGAAACGGGGCGGGCCAAGTTGACCGCAGAGGAACCGGGAGGAGCACACCGTGTCGACAACTCCACCAGACAAGATCACCGTCCAGTGTACCTGCGGCGCAAAGCTCCGCGTTCCCGCCACTGCGGTCGGCAAGAAGTTCAAATGCCCGAAATGCGGCGGCGTTGTCGCCGTCAAGAAGCCCGCCGCCAAGACGCCCGCCCCAGCGCCCTTGGGTCTCTCGGACGACTCAGGCGATCTCCTCGGAGACCTTGCCCAACACGAAGACGAGGCCATCGCTTCGACCACCGCACCCTCTGCGGACGGCAGCACGCCATGCCCCGGCTGCGGCGCGAAGCTGGCGCCGGACGCCATGCTCTGCGTCGCCTGCGGCTACGACACCAGGAAAGGCAAACGCCGCTCGGCGGCCAAAGCGCTGGCGGCCCCCAGTGCCGCCGCGACCGCGGCCAAGAAAGCCGCCAAGACGGCAGGCAACTTCGTGATCGGATGCACCCTCAGCGCGGTCGGAGCGCTCATCGGGGCTGGCGTCTGGTATGGCATCTCCACCGCCAGCGGCTACGAAATCGGCTGGATCGCCTGGGGCGTGGGCGTGGTGGCCGGCCTGGGCATGCTCATCGGCTACCGTGACTCAAACTCCGCCGCAGGGATGGTCGCCGCGGGCATGGCGGTATTGGGCATCGTTGCCGGTAAGGCAATGGTCTTCTTTTGGGTCGCGATTCCCATGTTGACCGGAAACACAAGCGACCTCGAACAGCAGCGAGATTACGTCCAAACGCACATCACACACGAGATCATCGCAGCCGACGACAGAATCATTGGCGAACCCACCGACCAACAGTGGGACGCTGCCTGGGCTCGCGCCGGCCGAGACATGGCCCACATGACCCCGGATGTGATCCGTACACGGTGGCGAGAATATCGAGACGCCAGCGATGTGAGCCCCGACGCGCAGGCCGAGGCGATCGCCACCGGCGGCAACTTCTTTTCCATGATGTTCGGTGCCATGGATTTACTGTTCATAGGACTGGCCCTCGTCTCGGCCTACAAGATCGCCGCCGGCCTGACCAGCGACGAATGATCGGCCGCCGACCGATCACGCCATCGAAGCCGACTGCATCGGGGAGCACACCATCGCGAAGCATCGCCCCAGCCCAACACACTGGCTTTCGCGGGTAACCACAGTGACGCACGAGCCTTCACCCACTGATGCAGAAAGCGGCACTGCCGGCGACGCGCCGCCGGCGACCGGTCGCCCTCGACGTCTATTCCTCAAGGGCTTCGGGCGGGCCTCCCCGGAAGAACGTAGGCGCCTCCTCCGCATCGAAGCTTGGGTCTTCACAGCCGGATGCTACGCGTTGATCCTCTTCACCTACCTATGGCCAGCGGGCTTCCGAAATACATCCACCGCCTTTGTCGCGGCGGCATGGGCGGCGTTCATCATTCGCACTTTCCTGTTTCAATTCGGTCTCCTACTCCTGGTAATCACGACCATCGCCGCATGGAAGAAGCACAAACGCCTGGCACTGGCAACCTTGCCGCTGCTTGCCGTGACCCTCGGCCCCGCTGCGTGGCAATACATGCCATCCGCGCCACCCGACGTCAACGGAGAATCCGTCACCGTCATGAGCGTCAACCTGCTGATGATCAACCAGGCGACGGAGCCGATCATCTCCGAGATCAAGGCGGCCGATCCAGATATCCTGTTCCTCCAGGAGTACACACCCCACTGGCACGAAGCCCTTTCGGCCGCAATTGCCTCCGAGTACCCGCATATTCGACAAATCCAACGCGACGACTCCTTTGGGGCCGCCGTCTATTCGAAACGCTCGTTCAAGGGACGCGTCAATACCCACCTTCCCCTAGGCCGCGCGACCGAGCCCCAAATCCGCGCGGTGGTCGAGGTCGACAACCGCGAGGTGGCCATCTACAACATCCACTTCCTGCCACCGTGGGGCATGGACTACGTCATCGAAACTCGCGCCCAATTCGCAGACCTCCGGGGCAGGCTCGAAGCCGAGCAACTCCCCGTCATCGTCTGCGGAGATTTCAACTTCACAGAACGCTCCCCGCAGGCTGCAGCCCTCCGCCATACCGGCATCCTTGAATCCCATGATCTCGGCGGATGGGGACGCGGCACCACCTGGCCCGTCAGCTCATTCTTCCGCTGGATCCCCTCGATACGCCTGGACCACATCTACATCAGCAATCACCTGACCTGCACCGATTGCCAAACCGGCACCGGCCAAGGCTCCGACCACCGCCCCGTCATCGCCCGGATCGGCTTCGCCGAACAACCCGCGAGATAGGCTCGCTGGATCGCCACCAGTTTCCCAGGTCAAGCCTGTGTGCCCCACATACTCCCGTCGCGTTTAGCCCCGTTGCGTGCGACGGGATCAACGACAGGACCGCCAAGATATGCATCAGTCCCTCCAACAGCATCACACGGGCCAACAAGTTGGCCCATGCCACCCCGCCGACTTGCACCTGTCACTTGGTTTACACCTGCCCGGGTGTCTTTCTCGGCAGGAACTCGCCCCAGCCGTTCTCGCCGCAGAACTTGTACTTGTCCACAACCACCCGCCCGCGAGACAGCGTCGTCCGGGCAAAGCCGGCCAGGCTTCGGCCTTGATAGGGCGACCAGTCCGCGTTGGTTTCCATCTTCCGCCAGTCCACCTTGATCTTCTTTGACGGGTGGATGATAGCGATATCCGCATCGAGGCCGCGCTTGATCGCGCCCTTACGGTGGCCCAGGCCCATGATCTTGGCAGGCGCCCTACAGCACTTGTCCACGAACTGCCGCATCGTCAGCCGTTTCTTTAGGACGCCTTCCGAGTAGACCACCGGCAGCATCGTTTCGAGGCCCGGCATGCCCATCGGAATCTTCGTCCAATCGCCTTTCCACGCGGCCTTCTGCTTGCGCGTGAACGTGCACGTGTCGGTCGCGATCGTGCATACTGTACCGTCCTTCAACGCGCTCCACAGCCGCGCCTGGTCCGCCGGCTTCTTGACTTGCGGGCACGTCGCGTACAGATGCCCGTCCTTGCCCTTGAACACCGAATCGTCGAGCGCCAGATACTGCGCGCACGTCTCGGCAAAAACATTCTTGGCGCCGTGGCGTCGGGCGCACGCGATGATGTCCGCCCCCTCGCCTGTCGACATGTGGACGACGTACAACTTTCCCCCCGTCGCCTCGGCCCACGTCACCGCGCGCCGGATGGCCTCGGCCTCGATGAAGTTCGGCCGCGTGATCGCGTGCATGTACGCGCCATGCTGCTTCATCTCCTTCTTGTTGTGGTGTCGGGCGATCAACTCGTCCAGCACACGGCTGCTCTCGGCGTGGACCATCAACATCCCGCCGAGGTCGCGCATGGCCTCCAACGCCTGGAACATCGCGGCATCGTCCGACTGCCAGCCCTCCGCCTCGTAGATCATGAACTGCTTGAACGTCGGAATGCCAAGCTCGATCATCCGGGACAGCTCCTTTTTCTGTTTGTCCCAGTTCGTGATCGCGAGATGAAAGGCGTAGTCCACACAGGCGATCCCGTCCGCCTTGGCCGTCCAATTGTCAACCGCCTGCCGCAACGTATCGTCGCCGTACGGAATCGCGAAATCGATCACCGTCGTCACCCCGCCTCGCGCCGCCGCCCGCGTGCCCGAGTTGTAGTCATCCGACGAGGTCGTCCCGCAAAACGGCAGCGCCAGATGAACGTGGACATCCACGCCGCCCGGGATGACATAACAGCCCGCCGCATCGATGACGCGGACGCCGTCGCCGGTCACGCGCTTCGCCAAGCCTTTTCCCACGGCGGCGATCTTCTCGCCCCGGATGGCAACATCCGCCTTCTCGGTCTTGTTCGCATTGACTACGGTTCCGCCCGTTATGATCGTGTCGCACCGCATGATCGGTTCCTCCGAAAACGTCTATCGACTCCAGCCACCGGTCAGATGCCATTGTCCGTCGCTGCTCGGGGCCGGTCAACTTTTGCCCGTGACAGCTTCCGCGCGGCAGGAAGATCAACGCCACCGGGGGGCCACTGACAGCCTGCCTGCCAGTGTCCGTGTAGGGCGGTATCGGTTGAGGCACTGGCGGACAAGCCGCCAGTGGCACCCGTTTGACCCTTCGGAGCGATGCCGCCTAAACTGCCATGGACCCGCTCAGCCCAGGGCAATCGCAAGAATCGTACGGAAGCCCCCCGCTCAGATGCCACTGGGTTTACGAGCCTGTTTGAGAAGCCCGATCAGAGCCGCCTTCTGTGAAGGCGGTGTGCCGTGGCGTTTGGAGGGCACCGCCTTCACA
>JAUVGW010000128.1 GCA_030593565.1 Phycisphaerae bacterium
GGCGTCGGCCGCTACGAGAATAGGCAAACCCACTATGGGCTGACGAGGCTACTCGGTTGACAGTCGAATCCAGCCCCCGCCGATAACTTCATCATCGTGGTAGAAGACGACGGCCTGGCCCGGTGTCACGGCGTGTTGCGGTTTATCGAATCGGACTCGGACGCGACGGCCCGGTAGCGGAACAATGTCGGCGGGAGCCGGGGCGTGGTGGTAGCGTATCTTGGCGTCGGCGCGGATCGGCGCGGTGGGCGGTTCGATCAGCCACGTCACATCAACCGCCGCCGCTTCGGCGGACAAGAGCGCCTCACGTGGCCCGACGATCACGGTATTGGTTGTCGGTTCGAGCGCGGCGACATATACGGGGCTGCCGACAGCCACACCGGTGCCGCGACGTTGGCCGATCGTGAAATGGGGGAGTCCTTCGTGCTGACCGATCAGGCGTCCGTCAACGTGTTTGATCGGTCCTGGGCGGAAGGCCTCCGGGTGTCGCGACCGAACCACCCGCGCGTAGTCGTGATCGGGGGCAAAGCAGATATCCTGCGATTCGGGCTTGTCGTGGAGCGCCAGACCGAGCCGCCGGGCGTGCGCGCGGACATCGTCCTTCGTCAAGTCCCCCAATGGAAACAGTGTGCGGCGCAGGACGTCGGTCGGGATGCCGAACAGGACGTAGGACTGGTCCTTGGTGACGTATCGAGCGCGTAGCAGACGCGGCCCGGACGCGGTGTGGTCGATCCGAGCATAATGCCCGGTAGCGATCAGGTCGGCGCCCACGGCGTTCGCATAGTCCGCCAGTTTGCCGAACTTGAGCCGCTGGTTGCAGAGGATACAGGGATTGGGCGTGCGTGCGGCGGCGTATTCGTCGGCGAAGTCATCGATCAGCGAGGCGAAATCGGCCTCGAAGTTGAGCGCATAGAACGGAATGTCCAGTTCGCCAGCGACGCGACGGGCGTCCGAGGCGTCCGCGACCGAGCAACAACTCCGCCGGCCGGCCTGTCCGGGCGTCACTCCTGTCTGCGTGCGAGCACGCACAGGCAGACGCCGGCAAGTGGTGCGACGATCTTGCGGCGACTTTGCTTGCGATACGGATAGGCCGTCGCCGGCCGGTGTCGTCGTCGGGACTTCCTCGGAAGGTGTCTCGCCTTGCCGCGTGTCGACGGGTTCGGCGTCCATGTCACCGAGGCGCATGAACACGCCGATCACGTCGTAGCCTTGTTCCTTCAACAGACACGCGGCGACGCTGCTGTCGACGCCCCCGCTCATGGCGACCAGGACTTTCCTCGCGTCGGGCATGACGACAGTCTACGCCCTCGCGCGCGACGCAGCAATGAATGTCGGCACGATGTTGGACCGAGAAGGTAGCGTCGGCCCCCCGCGGCCGACACCTACCGATTCTGTCGTTTAGCCGCGACCCGCAGGGGAGCGCGTGGAGGGCGCGCTCCCCTGCGGGTCGCGGCTAAACAGAGTGCTGGCCGCCGAGACTGTCACGGTCCCCATTCCGCCTGTGACGGCACCGACAGGGACGGCACAGTTTGGTCCGCGCGCCGCGCGGGTTTTCAGCGTTACTGATATTGTGGGCCGACGGTCAGTGCGGGCGATCGTGCGTGAGGGGATCGTGAGATTCCGCGCACTCCCTGAACATCCGTTCCGGGTGGTCCGCCAGCCACCGCAAAGCAACGTCCGCAACGACGGGGTCGAATTGCGTTCCCCGACACCGCTGTATTTCCAAGGCCACCCAATCCAGGCTGCGGCTTTTCTTGTAGCTGCGCGGATACAGCATGGCGTCGATGGCATCGGCAACATGAAGGATTCTGGCGCCGAACGGTATGGCGTCGCCCGCCAGGCCCGAAGGATATCCCCGCCCGTCAAACCATTCGTGATGGTGCAGGACCAGGGGCAACTCGCGTCGCAGGCAAGTGGCCGAACGCAAGATGGCCGCGCCGTTGGCGGGATGCTCCTTGATTAGTGCGAACTCCTCGGGCGTTAAGGGGCCCGGCTTTCCAAGGACGGCATCCGGCACCGCGATCTTTCCGACATCGTGCAGCAGGCCGGCGATGCGAACGACCTCCGTTTCTCGGGCGGACAAGTTCAACTCGCGGGCGAAACACTCGGCGCAACGCGACACCTGGATGGAATGTCGTTCCGTATTGGGGTCTTTCGCCTCAACGGCCGCGACGAGGGTCAAGATCGTGTCAACCTGCGTGTGTATGAGTTGACGGCGAAGTCTCTCGACCTTCTCGGAATCGTCTGTGTTCGTGTTCCAGGAATCCGGCGGAGTGGTTCCGATCCCCGCCGGAACGGAATGGGCGTCCGCGACGCCGTCCGGTGTTTCGTGCTGAAACACGGACACATCGGATGGACGTACCGATAACGAGTCACGTATGAATCGGCGCCTCATAGCGCTCCCCCCACCATACCGGATCCGCCGGCCCGCTTTCAGCGAGCCTGAGGTTCACCGGATCATCGGAGTTTGCAGGCGAGGGCTTGAGGACAACCCCGGTATCAGCACTGAGAATCGAAAAGAAGGATAGCCGTACTTCTAGGCATGCCCGCACTGTGGTACTGTCGCGTGTTGTACACAAAGCCGACCAGCGATTTCTTCGATTGCTTTTCGGACTGGGTTTCGCGGCGGAACCGGCTGGCCAAGGTCCGTGGCGGCGGAGATCGACTTGAAGTGGTTGGGCAGCACGCCGAGCACCTTTTTGCCCACACGATCCTCCAGGGTGTCGATTGTCATGCCACGACATCCTTTACGGTGGCGATTGACGACAAATTCGAGTTTGTCGTCAGAAAGCCCATAGCTGACGAGGCCGCTGGCAAGTCGCTCGGCGTTGTGAACGCTCGCGAAGCTCAACTGCGTGACGATGACCAGTTTCTCGCAGGACTCGATCGCACAGCCCGCGATGGCATCGAGCTTCCGGGGAAGGTCAATCACGATGTGGGGATGAAGCGCTCTGGCCGCACCGATCGTGAGGGCGACGTGGCTCTCATCCACCGAATGTGCCTGGGAGATCTGAGCGGGTCGGGCAAGCACACCGACTCGGCATGGTAGCTCGACAATCATGTCCTCGATTAGCAGTTTGTCGATTGTCCCAGCGGCGGCAAGATCCGCGATGGTGTGGCGGGCCTCGAAGTTCCACATATGGCCGAGGGTCCCGAACTCGAGATCGAGGTCGATGGCGCCTGCGCCTTGTGGCGACCGTTGAGCCAGGGCCATGGCGAGATAACAGACAAAGGTCGTTGCCCCGGCGCCGCCGGCGCTGCCCATGACGGCAACCGTCAGGCCATCTTGTGGCGGCGCATCCGGCTGATCGAGTGCCTGTCGTAACGCGGCCGCGAGATCACGCTTGCTGAGAGGTTTCCTCGCGAGTTGGCGGCACCCCGCGCGCTGTGCCCTGATCACTCGCTGGACATCATCGCTGCCGGTGACTCCGATCACGGCCATCTGCGGTCTGATCTCCAACACCTGAATAATCACGTCAAAGGCATCGTCGACATCAAGATCGATGACAAGGGCTACGATGTCCTCGATGCCGACGAGTGTGCACAGCTCGTTCCGATCTGTCGTAATGCCGACGACTCGGTAGTCGGCCAAGCCGCCTACGGATTGTGGGTCGATGTTGTGAAAGCAGATTTTGCTACTTTTCATGGTATCTTCTCCCACCACAACGCCTGTCGGCTGGATCTAATCACCGATCAAAGGAAAGGACGCTCAGGACCTCGGGAGAGCCATCGGGATTCTCGCAACGGAACTTTCGTTCCGCCCTCAGTGCATGGCCCGATAACTGCCGCCCGAACGCCTGGTGCGACAAAGCGCCATCTAATTCTTATGGGGCGGTCTTTTTGTTCCGATACTTGGCTCAGACATAAAAGGCAGGCGGAATCGAGGCTCGATAAAACAGCCTCCTCCTTTCGTTTTGCGGTTCATGGAGTGAAAGGATTCAGGGTTCACATGCCCAGGCAATGTTCAGAAGTCAAACTTGCATCGAGAGATTACTGGCAACGGTTTCTCACGCGCGCAGGTGCGCTACAGAAGACCGGAGATGCCCGGCGGCTGAGCAAGCGGTTTCCCTTCCCAATGTCCGGCAGCATCATCTTCGTTGAAGATGACCGTACAGGGCAGGATGACATCGCCATCTTCGATGTGAGTGCGGAAGGTATCATGGGGCTGACGAAGCTGGAGATCCCGTGGCATGTGGAGGTCCGCATTGAACTTGATCCCGAAGGAACGCCTTTCGCTTTGCGGGGACACGCCATGCACTGCACACCCACCGTCGATGGCTACAAAGTGGGTGTTCAATTGACTTTCGTGGCTCAGACTTGAAGGCATCGCGGAACGGCAGAATCTTCGTTTCAAGGGCTGGAGTATGATAGTGACTCTCTTCTTAAAGAATGTCGTCCTCATTGCGGTTGGGTACGCCTCCTGGAGTTCTTGCCTCCAAGACGGTAAATTCACCTACGCTCTACCTCCGTTTTCCACACAGGGTCCCTCGACTATGGCCGAGCCATCGCAGCCGGTCGTGGAGGGGGATTTTGACATACTTGGACCATCGCTGCCTCGCGCGAATGTGGCCGATAATGTAGGCGGTTTTCAGTCTGCCGGGCGGGGTGATGACAACGCTGCCACATCGGAGCCCACTTCCCCCATGGCGGCTAATGCGGTCGACGGGGGTGGTCCTCTGATTTGCACCAACAACGCCTCGGTATTCGACGGACCGTTCCCCACAGAATGGGGAACAGCGGAAGCCGAAGAACCGCCGAGCATGTGGGCGACGTGGAACCGACCCGAAGATCTCGGCTGGGAAATTCGCCTTGTGAGGGCTGATTCAGATAGTACCGCCCAATTTGTGGGGGCTGATTCAGAGGGTGCCGCCCCATTTGCGTGGGATGATTCAGACGGTGCCGCCCAATTCGTGTGGTATGATTCAGACGATGCCGCCCAATCTGTGGGGGCTGATTCAGATGATGCCGTCCAATTGGTGGGGGATGATTCAGACGGTGCCGCCCAATTTGTGGAGGCTGATTCAGACGGTGCCGCCCAATTTGTGGAGGATGATTCAGACGATTCCGCCCAATTAGTGTGGGATGATTCAGACGATGCCGCCCAATCTGTGAGGGCTGATTCAGATGATGCCGTCCACTTGGTGGGGGCTGATTCAGACGGTGCCGTCCAATCTGTGGAGGATGATTCAGACGATGCCGCCCAATCTGTGAGGACTGATTCAGATGATGCCGTCCACTTCGTAAGAACAGATTCAGATGGTGCCGCCCACTTCGTGAGGACAGATTCAGACGGTGCCGCTCAAGACGACTATTCTGATTTTGCGATGGCTCTCCTTTCGGCACAGAGTGACGACATTCAGGAAGATGATCCGCCCCGAACAGACGGCGCCGTGGACGCAGGCCCATCGGTTGAACCGCGCTCGCAACCGGTCGGCGGCATTGCGGTACCGAGCATCAGACTGGCGGCATCGCCCGAGACCGAACTGATCACGGTTTCGGTGGGGCGTTCGGAGGAGTTGTCGTTTGAAGAACCGATCGACCGAGTCACGATCCAAGATCCCGATGTGGTTCGGCTTCGTGTGCCCTCGCCCAGGCGTCTGATCCTTACCGGCAAGGAAACCGGCACAACCGAATTGACGGTGGATTCGGGCGGAGAAACGCGGTCTTTCTTCATCAACGTGGAGCCAAATCTCGAACTCTTGAAGACGCTCATTGCCTCTGTGGCGCCGATGGCCGACATCCAAGTGATGAGTCTGAACGGGTCGATTCTGCTGACCGGGCACGTCCCCGATGCGGCAACATCCGATCTGCTCAAGGAGGTCACCTCCGTTGCCACCGGCGCTGACGTTCTCACACACCTGCAAGTGGCAGGTGTGCAGCAGACAATGCTGCGCGTGATGATTGCTGAAGTAAACAAGGAAGCGTTGAGAGAGCTGGGCATCAACTGGGCCATCGGAGCCTCTGACTGGTCGCGGAGCTTCTTCTTTGCAAACAACGTGGCCCAACTCAATCCCACTGTGTTCGGCAGTTCGGGATTGGCGGACATAGCCACGGGCCAACAGCTATACTCCGTTGGCGCCACCGGCAACGGCGCCGGCACCAATGTCACATTTGGCTTTCCGAGAGCCGAGTTGCAGATGTTCCTCAACGCCCTGCGGCAGAACGGGTTGGCGAGAACGCTGGCCGAACCCAATCTCGTGGCGTACAGCGGACAGACGGCGACATTTCTGGCCGGCGGCGAAGTGCCGATCCCCGTCGCGCAGGGCGGTGCGGTCGCGGGCGCGATCAGTGTTACGTACAAGGAGTTTGGCGTGCGGCTCGCCTTCACGCCCACGGTTCTCGGAGGACAACTGATCCGGCTGCACGTCATGTCCGAGATCAGCGACGCCACGCCGAGTGATCAACTGGCGGGCGGATTACCTTTGTTCACTTTTACCACGCGCCGCGTGGAGTCCACGATCGAGTGCGGCAACGGCCAGACGTTCATCATTGCCGGATTGCTCCGCGAGAATGTCCGCGCAACCGTGTCGAAGATCCCCGGACTTGGAGACCTGCCGGTCCTGGGAGCGTTGTTCAGTTCGACCAGTTATCAGAACTCAGAGACGGAGTTGCTCATCCTCGTTACGCCTCAACTCGTGGAACCGCTGGATCCCGATCAGGTTCCGGAGTTGCCGGGGGCGCGCATGACGCATCCCTCGGACCATGAGCTGTTCAGCTTGCAGCAACTCCAGGGGACGCCGCGTGAGCCGGCCTCCGCCGGACTCGATGAATGGCAAGATGCGGAGACCGGCAGCCTTGGCGCCGCCGAACCGGGGCTCAGCGGCAAGACCACGTTGCATCGCCTGACTTCCAGCAAGTATGACCTTCGCGGCCCCTGGGGCTTCGAGATCGATGATGATGGAAAGTGATGAAGGATCAAGGGACCAAGGGATCGGCCGCGACGACTGCGATTCCGCGCGGTTCGCGAAGAAAACTGTGGCACCGGTATCTCGCCGGTGGATTCACAGGCCCGACGCCTGTGCCACATTTGGTTGCGACCGGAGGGCGCGCTGTGTGCTCCGTGGTGACTGATCCGGTCGAGCCTTTACCGGGGCGCGTCACACGCGCGGCCCCTGATGGACCAATAAGATGACAATGCAGGTTACGACAGGCCCCGATATCGAGAAGCAGAATGCGGCTGCTGCGCTTTCACTGTCGCTCGATACCGCCCTCGACGACTACCGGATCGTCCGCCAAATTCACGAGGATCCGTCCTGTGTGGTATACAAGGCGGAGGAGCGGGGATCACAGAAGGCCGTCATCGTCCGAATCGGCTATCGCGAAGTCTTCGGCCCTGCCAGCCACCTGGCAGATCGCACGGATCTTGCGGAGAAGCTTCTCTCGATCCGGCATACGGGCCTTGCGTCACTGCTGAAGGTCGACGCCACCCCTGACGGCCACTGGATCTTCGTGACCGACTTCGTACGCGGCGTGCCGCTGTTCGAGCACGCCCATGGACTGAGGCTCTCGAAGAAGAATCGCCTCAAGCTCTTTATCAAGATCTGCAAGGCCATCCACGGGCTGCACCAGCACTGCATTGCTCACCGTGATCTTCGACCATCCAAGATCCTTGTCGACGGGAAATCAGACACCACGATCACGGACTTTAGCATCGCGACACTTACCGAGTTCGACTGTCATTTCGGGGCCGATGCGGCCGGATCGCAGGGGCTCAGCCACTTGTGGGCATACAGGAGCCCGGAGCAGGAATTCGGGAAGACTGGGAATGTTGATATCCGCGCCGACATATACGTGCTGGGGACGATCCTGCATGAACTCCTATCCGGCAATCTCCCCCCCAAGTCGGAGCATGCCATAGGGACAGGTGTTGCAGAGGATGCTGCCGGACCGAGCATCGGCGAGAGTGAGAAAACCGGATTCGCGGTGGGTGGGGAGCTTGGGGCGATTATTCAAAAGGCCATGACGCTCGATCCGGAGGATCGTTATGCGAGTGCCCTCACGATGGCCGAGGACGTCGACAACTATATCCGCAGACGGCCCGTGCAAGCTCACGCCGGTGGGCACCTGTACGGCTTTGGCAAGCTGCTCCGCAGGAGGCGAATCGCCATCGGCACCGCCATGCTGGTCGTGGCATTGTCCTTCACGCTGGGCATCTTGAAGTACGGCCTCGCGATGAGCGAAGTCGAGGGTGGCCGTAACGATCTGACGGCGAGTCTCGCGGCTGCGACGTTGCGAGTGCAGACCGCTAATGAGAAAGCCAAGGCGGCAGAGGAGCGGGCAGAAGCGGGTCTGAGCGCGGCGCGGGTTGAACAGGGCCGACTGGAGGCTGAGGTCGCCGATGTGCGGCGTGAGATGGGTTCCGTCACGTTGGCGCGTGACGCGCTCGCGGCGGAGATCCTCCAACTCGAGGCCCGACCGGATCCCTCGGGTGATATCGTGGCCTTGCTCATGGATGTTGTCGAGCGGCGGGATGCTCCCGTTCCGGAAGAAGCGGGCGCAGTGACCGCCGGTTTCCTGCGCGGCGCAGCGGAGGCCGGGGAAGCCCACCTTTCTGCCAGGCCGGAATTGCAGGCAGCGTTTTTTGAGAAGCTCGTGGAAGTGCACCGTGACCGAGGTGACTTGGCCGAGGCCGCGCATCTCCTCGGGAAGGTAATGGAGTTCAAGCGCGCAAATCTCGGAGCAACGCACAAAAGCACGGTTGACTCGACAAACGAACTGGCGATGCTTTTCTTCAAGGAGAAGCGATTTGAAGAAGCCGAGTCGCTCTGCCGGGAGCTGCGGGACTTGTCCCGCACGGCCTTCGGCGAAGAACATGAGCGGACGGCAACCGCCGTCAACAATCTGGCACTGACGCTGAAGGCGCAAGAAAAGTTCGATGAGGCGGTGCCGCTGTTCCGCGAGGCAATGGAGATACGCACGCGCCGGCTAGGGCGTGACGATCTCAAGACCGCCTCTACCATGTACGAGTTGGGAACAGGTCTATTCGAGGTTGGCAAGATGGCCGAGAGCGAGGCGTTGTTCCGCGAGTCTCTCGGAGTGCTCGAGAAGGAACTGTCCGACTCGCATTGGCTGCCCGCCCTGGCGGAGGGGCGCCTCGCCGGTGCGTTGATGGCGTTGGGCCGATTCGATGAGGCGGAAGAGCGCTTGCTGTCGAGTCATCATCGTCTCGAATCCATCCTCGGCGCAAAGCACCCACACACGCAGGAAGTCGCCGCGCAAATCGCGAAGCTGTACACGGTCTGGGGAAAGGACAAGAAGGCGGCCCAGTGGATCACGACGCCTTCGCAATCCGATGAACAGGTGAGTGTGCATCGCGGGCCATAGGTTCTCCTTCGTCCTGATCCTGCACCTTGGTGTTCCCTCCCCACGGGTAAGCTCCGCCGCTTAGCGCGGCTCCGCTAACCCATGCCACACCGAATGAACGCCAACAAGGAAAACCCCCAACAGCCCCGGGCGGAAGCCCGGGGTTGCTTTTGGCAGCATTCATGATATGCTGCGCCCCGTCGTCGGCGCGCTTCCTCCCGCTGGATGGGCCGCGGCGGCCAACAACAAAACCGTGTGTCGGTTCGGCAGAACCGACACACGGGCTTGTAATGTAAATACGAATCGTCGGGCCTGCGGGTCCGACCTACTGGGCTGATTATTGTTAGCCTGACAAGCTGTAGGCATGGACAAGAAGCGCTTCAAGATTGAGAGAGTGTCAGGACAACCGGTTTCGGACGCGGAGCTAATCGCCGATCTCAAGCGTGTGGCGAACCAGACTGGGAAGACCACCATTGGGCAGAAGGAGTACCGGCGGCTTGGGAAGTACGATGACTCCACGGCCACCAGACGCTTCGGATCGTGGAACAACGCATTGACGCAAGCCGGCCTCGGTCTTTCGAATTCGCCAGGCCTGACCGACGATCAGTTATTCGAGAATATCCTCAATCTCTGGTCCTACTACGGAAGGCAGCCTCGGCGGCGAGAACTCTCGGGTTCTCCATCCACGGTGTCACAGTCACCGTATCTGCGACGGTTCGGGTCGTGGGGCGCGGCACTGGAGCACTTCGTGGAGTTCGCGAATGCGAACGAAGCCGGCCCCGAAGACTCCAGGTCGGCCTCCTCGCGATCGCTGAAGCGTAGTCCGCGAGACCCGAATCTTCGGCTTCGCTTCCGAGTACTACAGCGAGATCGATTCACGTGCCAATCCTGCGGCAGCAGCCCTGCCAATCGCATCGGCGTAAAACTCCATGTGGATCACATCGACCCGTGGAGCAAGGGTGGCGAGACTACTATCGAAAACCTGCAGACGCTGTGCGATCGGTGTAATCTTGGCAAAGGGAATCTGAGCGATGGAGCGGGCTGACAGGCCGGGTGCCGCTGCGCTTGAGCGTGGGTGCCTCCTTCTATGTGTAGCAGAGGATGGAGCACCCATGCTTCGTCCGCCCCTGTCGGGGCGGAATGGTGTGGGGCCAACCTGAACCACGGGTTCCGCTTCGCTCCACCCGTGGCTACTCGCCTCAGCCCCTCCGGGGCTAAGATGTTTACAGCACTGGTCCCGGGTGCGCCTTCTCCTGGTGACCACGATTCGTATGAAAGTGCTCTGACATCGCGGGCGGAGCCTACTTCTTCTTGACCTGTGTCTTTTTCTTCGTCTTCTTCGCAGAAGACTTCCTGCGTATTGCCTTCGTGCCCGTCTTCTTCACGTCGCTCTTCTTGGCGATCGTTTTCTTCGCGGCGGCCTTCTTGGCACCTGCCTTCTTCGCGCGCTTGCCGTGTTTCTTGCGTTTTGGATCGAGGGCGGCCTTGAGGACTTCGTCTACCGTCTTGACGGGTACGAACTTGATCTGCTTGCGGATTTCGGCGGGGACCTCGTCGAGGTCCTTTTTGTTGCGCTCCGGGAAGATGATCTTTCTGATGCCGGCGCGGTGGGCGGCGAGGGTTTTTTCCTTGAGGCCGCCGATTGGTAGGACTTGGCCGCGGAGCGTGATTTCGCCGGTCATGGCGACATCGCTGCGGCACGGGCGGTTCTTCAGTAGCGAGACCAGCGCGGTGAACATCGCGACGCCCGCGGAGGGGCCGTCCTTGGGGACGGCGCCGGCGGGGACGTGGACGTGGATGTCGTGGCGTGCCAGCGTCTTGGCGTCGATTTTGTACTTCTTCGCGTTCGACCGAACGACGCTGAAGGCGGCGTGGGCGCTTTCACGCATAACGTCGCCGAGTTGGCCGGTGAGCGTCAACTGTCCGCGGCCGGGCATGGCGGTGGCCTCGACGAATAGGATCTGCCCGCCGACGGGCGTCCAGGCCAGACCCGTCACGACGCCCGGCACGCTGGTTCGCAGGGCGATCTCGCGCTCGAACTTGGGCGGGCCGAGGTACTTGGCGATGTCGGTCTTCTTGATGGTCGCGGGATGTTTTCGCCGTCGGGCGACCTGGGCGGCGACGCCCCGGCAGACGGCGCCGATTTCGCGTTCGAGATTTCGCACGCCGGCCTCGGCGGTGTAGGACTCGATGAGGATCTCGAGCGCCTGATCGGTGAATCGAATCTGCTTCGTCGTCAGGCCGGTCTGCTCGCGCCGGCGCGGGACGAGGTACTTCTTGGCTATCTGAAGTTTTTCCAGGCGGGTGTAGCCGGGTAGCTCGATGACCTCCATACGGTCCTGGAGCGCAGGCGGCACGGCCTCCATGTAGTTCGCCGTGCAGATGAACATCGCGCGCGACAGGTCGAACGGCACGCCCAGATAGTGGTCCTGGAAGGAGTTGTTCTGCTCGGGATCGAGGACTTCGAGCAAGGCGGAGGACGGGTCGCCGCGGAAGTCGGCGCCGATCTTGTCTACCTCGTCGATCATGAAGACGGGATTATTCGCACCGGCCTTGCGGATCTCCTGCATGATGCGGCCGGGCAGGGCGCCGATGTAGGTGCGGCGATGCCCGCGGATGTCGGCCTCGTCGCACACGCCGCCGACCGACATACGGATGAACTTCCGGCCGAGCGCGCGGGCAATCGACTGGCCGAGCGAGGTCTTTCCGACGCCGGGCGGCCCGGCAAAACAAAGGATCGGGCTGCGCCCCTCCGGATTGAGCTTCCGGACGGCGAGGAATTCGAGGATGCGCTTCTTGACCTTCACCAAGCCGTGGTGATCGGCATCGAGGATCTTCTCGGCCCGGGAAATATCGAGCTTGTCCTCGGTCGAGATCGCCCAGGGCACTTCACAGAGCCAGTGGAGATAGTCGAGGATGCCACTGTACTCGGGCGACATCTGGGAGATGCGTTTCATCCGGCCGAGTTCGCGATCGGCTTCCTTGCGGACGGGCTCCGGCATCTTGGCTTCGGCGACGGCCTTTCGGATTTCTTCGACTTCGACTTCGCGGCCGTCGGTCTCGCCGAGTTCCTTGCGGATGGCGTCGAGTTGTTCGTGGAGGTAGTACTCGCGCTGGGTTTTGTCGATCTGGCTTTTGACCTGGTCTTGGATCTTCTTGGAGAGTTCGAGGACTTCGAGTTGGTGGGCGAGGGCCTTGTTGACCTTGCGCAGCCGTTCGGGCACGTCGAAGGTTTCGAGCAATTCCTGTTTTTCGACGAGGTCGAGCGGGAGATTCGCGCCGATGAAATCGGCCAGCGCGCTGGGCCTGTCGATGCTGTTCAATACGCTGAGCGCCTCGTCCGGCACGTTGGGCGTCAGGGCGATGACCTTGTCCGCGAGGCGGCGTGCCGTCGTGATGAGCGCTTCGAGCTCCGTGGTTTCGACGGACGTGTCCTCGCGCGGGTGCGCCCGGGCGACATGATACGGATCGGTCTGTACGAATTCCTCGATGCCGAATCGCGTCAACCCGTGGACGATGATGGATTGGGTGCCCTCGGTATGCGTCACGAGTTTCAGGATTGTGACGACCGTGCCGACGCGATGGAGATCACCGAGCGCGGGATCTTCGGTCTCGCCCTTCCGCTGCGCGACGACGCCGAGAACCTTCAGGCCGGTGATGACTTCGCTGAGGAGCCGCTTGGATTTCTCGCGGCCGATGGTCAGCGGGACGATGGTTCCGGGAAAGACGACCGTGTCGCGAATGGGGAGAATGGGCAACAACTCGGGGATGGTGGGTTCGTCGCCTTCGTCACCTTCATTACCTTCGCCGCCGCCACCACCTTCGCCGCCCATGTCGTTTTCATCCGGTGTGTCCGCGTCGGGACTGGATGCGTCTGCTGCCGGTGGCTCAGCCATCGCCGCCGATTCAGCGGAGGCATCGGCCCGCGCCTGTTCGGTCCGTTCGGTCGGGGATTCGGTCTGCTGATCTTCGGGCGAATCGGCCGGCTGCTCGCCAGCCGCATCATGGTCGAGTTGGTCTTCGGCTTCGCTCATATTCGCGGCACCCTCGATATGGTTGCGGTTCTGTCACGATGAATCGTATCGACGCACCGGCGGCAATCAGTGTATTCATCCCCGTTCCAGCGGTCAATCGGCGCTGGGCAAGGACTGCGGATTGGGCTCCGTGACAATTAGAACGACCAGCGCTCTGTTTAGCCGCGACCCATAGGGGAGCGCGTGGAGGTCGCGCTCCCCTTTGGGTCGCGGCTAAACGACGGAATTGGTTGATTACGGCTGCGGTGGGCCGTCCATGGATTGCGATCCATGGGCTTGGGGCGCGGTTCATTCGGCATGTATCACGTGTGCCAAGTGTGCCGCCGCGCCCGCCGGGTCGCCCACACCGCGATAGGTGATCGGCCCGTCATAGTGGATCCCGTTCAGGGCATCCATCACCTCGGACCACGGGATGCTGTGTTCGTCAAGAACGCACGGCCCGCCTTGCCCGGGCGCCTGTTGTTCGATAGCGCCGATGCGCAGGCTGGCGAGACGGTGTCCGATCGTCGTGATCCAGTCCGGCGGATGGCCGAGCGACATGACGCGCGACGCGTCGAGGCAAACGCCGACCCACGCGGAATTGACCCGGTCGATGAACCCTCGAGTTTCGATCGGAGACAGCAGGAAGCGGTGCTCGCAACACGTACAGGCGATTCGGATCGCGCGTTGTTCGGCGTCGAACCTCAACGCGAGCAAGGCTTCTAGCGAGAAGGAGTAGACATCC
>JAUVGW010000279.1 GCA_030593565.1 Phycisphaerae bacterium
GAGCTGGCGACGACTCAAATCCGCCCACCTATGCGGGACGGTCC
This sequence comes from Phycisphaerae bacterium, assembly GCA_030593565.1. GTDB lineage: Bacteria > Planctomycetota > Phycisphaerae > UBA1845 > UTPLA1 > JAFGQA01. The sequence goes on from JAUVGW010000279.1 coordinate 45, forward strand.
CGCTGCCGAAGCCAAAAGCAAAAACCAAGAGCAACGCCGCATGAGAATCGTGAAGGATGACCCTCGGCAATTTACACAGGACTTGACACTACCTCGCCGCATCACTTCATAGGGTTTGCGAAGTTCCGCCCTGCTCTGGTCCTTGGCAATCTTCCCGTATGAGCACCAGTCATACTTGAGCAAGTCAATGCCCCACTCGGCGAAGGTGTTGGCGTCGAGTTGCTCGTGTTCGTAACTGCCTTCGTAGCCCGCGCAGGTCTTTGGTCCGGGCGACGAGTAGATCCCTAGCTTGAGCCCCTTGCTGTGCACGTAGTCGGCCAGGGCTTTCATATCGGGGAACTTCTCGTTGGTCTGAATACGGCCGTCGGCATCACGCTCACCCTCCCAGGCGTCGTCGATGTTGATATATTGGAAGCCGTGATCGGCGAGTCCGCTCTCCACCATCCAATCGGCCGCGGCCCGGACCTTGGCGTCGTCGACGGCTGTCCCCCAAACATTCCAGGAGTTCCAGCCCATCGGCGGCGTCAGCGCCAGCTTGTGCGTGCCTGCGACAATGGTCAGCGTCGATGTGGTCGCGCCGACGTGGTTTTCGACCCTGATCGTCACGTCAGTGGTTCCCTCCTGCTCGATAGAGCCGGTGATGATGCCGGTCTCCGGATCAAACTTGAGACCGAGCGGGAGGTTCTCCGCCGAGAAACGTAGCGGCCGTTCGCCCGTTGCCGGGACTCGAAACAGAAAAGGCCGGCCGGGCGTCGCTCCGGTGATGCGCGGGGCGTGGACGGCCGGATCCGGTGAGCGCTGCGTCGAGATTCGCGGATCGGGACCGGGCGGCGGAATGATCGCTTTTGGCGGCGCCTTCACCAGAGAACGGAGGACGAGCATTGCCCCGGCCCAGTCTGCATGGTCGTAGTGGATGTTGTCGCCACCGTCCTCAACCAGCAGCGTCATTTCGTGCGCCCCGGTCAGGTCGACCGACACGGCTTGAGGACTGTCCCCGCCGCGCAGGACCTCCGACCGAAAGACCTCCTGACCATCCACCATAACGACGAACACGACAGAGCCAAACTCACCGGACTCGTCATCCAAACCAACGACTGCTTCGAAACGCCGGGCCAATCCGTAGAGGTCGATGGCCATCTCGCTGGCGGAGTGGGTGCCAACGCCGTGCGAATAGACCAGTCCATCCAGGGTCAAGGGGTTGTCGTCAACCGAGAGGCCGGATCGTGGCCTGCCCCAACTCTGCTCCATGGCGGCCAGATCGAGCGACTCGATCCACAACGCGTCCGGAGGCAACTTCGTGGCCGGCGACTGTTGCGCGACGGTCTCGCGCCTTGCTCCCGGGGCGGCACAACCGGCGTCAAACAGGATGATCGCCAACACCGCGCCAGCTAACAGGATCACTCGACGCCTCAGTCCACGGCGATGGTCAGCGCACTTCCGCTGGGGGCGAACTCGAGATCCACAGGTATCAGCTTTCACGACGCGCCTCCAAGGTGTTGAAGTCGAGTATGTGACGACGGACCATTCGGCTGGCGATATGCACCATGATGTCCCGTCCGATTGTGTCGCGGCGATTATAGCATTCAGCTTGAGCTCACGCGAGAACCCGCCGCCGGCTTGATCGCCTGATCGGATGGCGTGTATCATCGTGCCCCAACGACGTACCTTTCGGAGTCTTGCCATGCAGAAAGCCCTCGCGACCGTCTCCGCCTGTATCGCTCTTGTCTTTACTGCCGCTGCGGCGGAAGCGTCCATGGACAAGATTGTCCTGGAGAACGCTTTCGTTCGCCGGGTTCTCGAGTTGGACGATGGCGTCTGGCGCACCGTGCGATTCGCTCGGGCCGACGGGACGGATGTACTTGACGTGCGGAGCGAGGAGTTTCTCGTCCGGTTGCTCGACGGGAGCGAGTTGACCGCCCGTGATTACCGTTGCGTGGGTGAGCCGCGTGTCTGGACCAATCGTGGAACGCAGATGGTCACCGTGCGATATGCGCCCCGGCGGGAACTCCCCAAGGATTCACCGACCGAGGTCGTTGTCGAATACCGCCTGGCGGACGAACCGTACCTTCGCAAGCACATCTGCCTGATCCTGCCGCCGGGCGGGACGGTGGACCGGTTGGAGGTCGAGCGCTTTCAAACGAGACTGCCCTGCACCCAAGGCGGCCGGGGCGAGCCGGTCTTCGTCGGCCGGGCGTGGTTCGTGGGGCTGGAGTATCCCGGGAGCGAAACGAAGCACGCGGACGGCCTGGTGACGTTGGCTCACTTTCCCGGCTTGGCGAAGAAGAACGCGGATGCCGACAGCTCTGTGATCGAAAGCCAAACCGCGGTGGCCGGCGTCGGCAAACCCGGGGATCCGATCGAGTTGGCCTTTTCCGACTACCTCGACATGATCCGCCGGCCCAGCCGGGTCCTGCTGCACTACAACAGTTGGTACGACTTCCGCCAGAACGAACTTACCCTCGACGCCCTCGTCGGCACGTTCGAGGCGTTCAAGAAGAACGTGCTCGATCCGTACAACATCAAGATGGACGTCTTCGTTCCGGATGACGGCTGGCAGAACCCGCAGTCGATCTGGGTTCCACGAAAGAACCTCTACCCGGACGGTTTCCGGCCGTTGGCCGAGGCGTTAGAGGCGCGGGGCACGCGTCTGGGTCTATGGATACCTTTCAATGGATTCAATCTGGATGCCGCGTGGGGCGACCAGCAGGGCTACGAGAAATCCGATCAGGGCCGGTACTACTGCCTCGTCGGCCCGAAGTACAACGCGCAGCTTCGCAAGGTCATCGAGCAGATCACCACGGAGGGAAATGTCGGCTACTACAAGCACGATTTCAACCAGTTGCAGTGTTCGGCCGACGGACACGGCCACCTGCCCGACGCGCGGCACGGGCACGAAGCCAACCTCGACGCCGAACTCGAGCTGCTGGCGTTCGAGCGCACCCTACAGCCTGACATCCACCTGAACGTGACAAGCTGCGTGTGGCACTCGCCGTGGTGGCTCATGCACGCCGACACGATCTGGATGGCGGCCGGCGACTTCGGCTACAACCACGACTGGCCGCAGCTCTCACCACGCGAATGGGCCATGAGCTATCGCGATGCCCACTTCCACAAGCTCTACGCCGAACGCGACACGCTTGTGCCGCTGTCGGCCATGATGACCCACGGCATCATCCACGGCTCGTATCAACTCCTCGGTGGCAAGGAGGAAACGCTACGGGAATGGTCTGACTACGTGGTGATGTACTACGGCCGGGGCGTGCAACTGATGGAGTGGTACATCACGCCGGAGTTGATGACGCCCGAGCAATGGGATGTGCTGGGCCGGGCCACGCGCTGGGCGATTCAGAATCGTGGCGTGCTGGAGAACGTGGTCCTGGTCGGCAGCGACCCGCGAAAAGGACAACCTTACGGGTACGCACACTGGTCAGGGGATCGCGGCCTCCTCGTTCTGCGAAACCCCGACGTGCGTTCACAGGTGATCGAGGTGCCGTTTGACAAGTCGGTGCGGTTTCGCGGCGACAGCGGCAAAACGTTTCGGGGGCGCATCATCTATCCGTTCATCGAGAAGATGCCGGACAAGTTCACCTCCGGCCAACCGATCCGCGTGATGGTTCCGGGATGCTCGGTGATGGTGTGCGAACTCGCTCCGTCTATCGGCGCCGCGCCGGACCCGGTCGCCCCGCCGCCACCGCCCGGTGCATCCTGCAAGATTGTCCGGGGCAAGACCGGCCAAGACACGGTGGTTGCTCGGGTGGACTTGCCGGACGAGCGGAAGCAGCGCTGCGACCTGTATTTCATCATCCGCAGTTCGGCCGCGGAAATGGTCCCTGCTCAAATCACAATGGACGGAAAGCCTGTCGTCGCTCGCGAGGGTCGCGGTTCCGATTGGTCGATGTACAGCGTGGATCTTCGCGACGGTCAAGGCCGAACGGTCGAAGTCGTATTGAGCCTGGGCGGCGAGGACTCGCCCTTCAGCCTGCCCGAGGCGTCGATCACCGCATGGCTCGTTTTGGACCGGGCCGTGGCAGGTGCGAGTGACGTTCCATCGGAACACCTGCTGCCGATGCCGATTTCCAGCGGCTTCCGTAGGCAGACGGTTGAGATACTTAGCGAGACCAAGCTCGCGGAGCGTGCAAACAGAGTTTCGCTTACGGCGGATCAATTGAAGAACATCCAAGCGGCCAAGCTGCGTATCGTGGTGTTCGACAGTAACGGCGAGCCGCGTTACCAGGACAAGTTCATTCACCTCAACGGCCAAAAGCTCGCGGCCGTCCCGGCAAACACCGGTCCGCTATCCGCCTGGCAGCAACATGTGATTGACTTGCCGGCTGACGACCTCGGGCGCCTGAGGCTGACCAACCAGGTGGAAGTCACCAATCCGACCGGCGACTATTTCAAGTTCACCGGTTTGACGCTGGCCGTCCAACTGTCCGACGGCAGTTGGATCGAGACGCGACCGAACGGCCGGACATACAGCAGCGTTGCGAAGTGGACGCACGCGGAAGGGACACCGTTCGCCAACGGCCGCAGTGGCGTGATCGAACTGGGGTTCGAGTAACCCACGGATCGTCCCCGACAACGATACGGCCGATGACCCACAGACGTTTCCGATGACTCCATCATGCGACTAGACACATCAGACTGGACGATCATCCTCGCCTTCTTCGCGGTTGCTCTGGTGATCGGTCTGCTGGTCGCCAGACGTGCCGGCAGAAACACCGCCGAGTTCTTTCTGTCCGGGCGGGCGATGCCGTGGTGGTTGCTCGGCATGTCCATGGTCGCGACGACGTTCTCCACGGATACGCCGAATCTGGTGACGGACATCGTTCGCCAAAACGGTGTGGCGGGCAACTGGGTCTGGTGGGCATTCCTGTTGACCGGCATGTTGACCGTGTTCGTCTACGCCAGGCTGTGGCGGCGATCTGGGGTGACGACCGACGTCGAGTTCTACGAGTTGCGGTATTCCGGCAGGCCGGCCGCATTCCTGCGCGGGTTCCGCGCCTTGTACCTGGGCGTGTTCTTCAACGTCTGCATCATGGCCGCCGTGTCGCTCGCCGCGATCAAGATCGGGCGCGTCATGCTCGACTTCTCGCCGATCCAGACCATCGTCATCGCTTCGGTGGTGACGGTTGTCTTCAGCGCGCTGGGCGGCCTACGGGCCGTCGTGCTGACTGACTTCCTGCTATTCATCATTGCCATGATCGGGGCGGTCGCCGCCGCGGTTGTCGCCCTGAAGCAGCCCGAAGTCGGCGGACTGGGCGGCATGCTTGCGAGCGAACACTTGCACGGCAAGTTGTCGATCCTGCCTCCGCTCACGCAAGCCGATGGTTCCAGCAACCTCGACACCATCGTGGCCATCCTGATCATCCCCATAGCCGTGCAGTGGTGGAGCGTATGGTATCCCGGTTCCGAGCCCGGCGGCGGCGGATACGTAGCCCAACGCATGCTTTCCGCCAAAGACGAGAAACACGCCATCGGGGCAACCTTGTTCTTCAATGCGGCGCACTATGCCGCGCGCCCTTGGCCTTGGATCCTCGTGGCGCTGTGCTCGCTGATCGTCTTTCCGTTTGACTCGCTGACAGAGCGACAAGCCGCTCAGCGCGCATTGACTAGTCCCGAATTGCAGGCGCAGGTCGAGAAGTGGGAGACTGATCCGACGGCCGTGGATGACGCGACGCGCGGACGGATCGAGGCGCTCAAGATCCAGGAGAAGGGCCTGACCGCGATCAAGACGGCATTCCCCAAAACCGAGTACGACAAGCTCGGCCACGACCTGGCGTACCCGGCGATGCTCACACTCCTGCCGCACGGATTGCTTGGTCTCGTGGTGGCCTCGCTGATTGCCGCCTACATGTCCACGATTTCGACGCACTTGAACTGGGGGTCTAGCTACATCGCCAACGATTTCTGGAAGCGGTTCATCAGTCCAAACGCGAGCGAACGAAAGTTGGTATGGGTGGGCCGGGCTTCCACTGTGCTGTTGATGGCGATCGCCGGCTCGCTGGCGCTGTGCCTGGAGAATGCGCTACAGGCGTTCGGGATTCTGCTGCAAATCGGAGCAGGCACGGGACTCTTGTTCATTCTTCGCTGGTTCTGGTGGCGGATCAATCCGTTCAGCGAACTCACGGCGATGGTCGTTTCTTTCGTCATCGCCCTGTACATGCAGTTCTGGGCACCCGAGGGCCTGGCCGCCTGGCAGAAGCTGGTCATCGGCGTGGGCATTACCACTGTTGCGTGGCTCGTAGTCACGATGATGACGCCGAGCGACGACCGGAAAACGCTACGGAAGTTCTACCGACTGATCCAACCCGGCGGGCCCGGCTGGCGCAGGGTCATCGAGGAAGCCGAGCGCGACGGCGAATCCATCACCGGCGCCGAAGGCGGCCGGTCCAATCTGCCGCTGGGTATCGTCTGCATGGTGATTGGGTGTGTGGGAGTATACAGCGCACTATTCGGAACCGGGTATTGGATCTATGGCGAGTACGTTCCGGCGGTGATTCTCACAATGATTGCAGCCTGCGCGACCGGTGTGCTCATGAAGCTATGGAACAGAGTCGCCAGGGGCTAGTGCATCGCCACTCTAAAAGGTGCGGGTGCCACTGGCAGCTTGCCTGCCAGTGCTGGACACGGGCGGGCAAGCCGCCCGTGGCACCCACCACGCAAAACCCGCAGGTTTGCGTGTGGCGATGCACTAGCAGCCCTTGGTAAAAGTCGGCGGCACCCAGGGACTGTAGCGGCCGACCCCCGTGTCGGCCGTAGAGTACGTAAAAACAGCCGCTCACGGGATCGCCCGACACGGGGGTCGGCCGCTACATGACCCTTGCCACGGGCTGCTAGAACATGCTTGTGGGTAGGAGAAGACATCTATGTGGTTCAAGAATGCCCTGCTGATGATGTGTGTCATCGCCCAACAGACGGCAGCGGCCGGTCCATCC
>JAUVGW010000283.1 GCA_030593565.1 Phycisphaerae bacterium
CGTGATCACGCGCTCCACCTCGCGCTTCACCACGCCCTTCGCCAGCTTGGGATCCTCGACCTGCTCGCTGATGGCAACCTTGTACCCGGCTCGCACCAGCTTCGCGATGTATCCATCCACCGCGTGGTACGGCACGCCGGCCAACGGGATCGGCTCCGCGCTCTGCTTGTTACGAGCCGTCAGCGTCAGCCCAAGCACCCGCGAAATCGTCTTCGCGTCTTCGTAAAATGTCTCATAAAAATCCCCCATTCGGAACAGGAGAATAGCCTCGCCCACCTCCGCCTTCTGTTCGACGTATTGGCGCATCGCCGGCGTCAGCGACCCGGACCGGCGTCCCGAACCACTGCTGGTTCGCCAGCTGCGCTGCGAGCGCCCCGTTCCCTTTGACGATATGGTGTCGCCGGAATCCATCGGTTTCCGTTCAGTCTGTTCCGTTTACAAAGGCCAAGCCCGACTGTAGGCCCTCGAATTTCGCCTGACAAGTCCTCCGCGCACCTGCGGTCCGCCCCAAACTCGGGTGGGCACATCTCCCGGCCTGCTCGGGAACCATCGAACCTGCGTCAGTACCTTCGGGCCGGCTCCAGAACCCCCGAGCTTGCCCCCGAGGAATATCCACACGCCATATCCACTCACCCACGCACACCCCCCGATCCCCACATATTCGTCCCTGCCAGTGCCACGTTATGTGGCACTCCCCCAAGACGGACCGCTTGTATTGGACCCACGCTTGGACGATCCTGCAACTGGTCACCGGGCACGCCGGCATGTGTCCCCGGCGAGGGCGTCAACCGGTACCCACTGGCGGCAGGCAAGATCACGCGGTACCCCGACCACTTGCCTGTCGCCTTTTTTCCACCCGCAGCCGAAACTGTTACGAACCCCGTCCCGCCTGTGTTTCCACCGCAGGGACGCCGGTGCCACATCCACTGCGATAAGCTCTATGCCCCAGGCGCCTGTGACACAGATCCGGGTTTCTTGGCGGCCGGCGCATGTGGCTTGCGCGTATAGACAATCTCAAGCAGCTTGTACTCGCGGCCGTCGGAGCCTGCCGTGTAAAGCTCCAAAACGTGTTCTTTGGCGCTGACGAAACGAGTCACCCCGCGGCTGTTCTTCTTGATTCCCGTCCACGGGTCGCCGTATCTCCCGGTGAAGTTGACCACGTCGTTGACCTTGTCGTACACGCCCATGTTCGCCATCATGGCCGTGCTCATCGTATCAATCCAGACGGACGTATATTTCCGTTCGAAGCTGTCATAGCCGTACAGCCCCGACCCGCGGAACGGCAGGCCGAGGATCCCGCCGTCGAATTCCTCGCGCAGGAAACGGCCGTCGAGAATCCATGTCCGCTCGCATGATCCGGCGGACTGCACCGGAGGATCACCCGGCTCCTTCCAATAGGTCGATCGCGTCTTCCAATGTCCCGCCATCCGATCGAGCAGCTTGTGATGCTTGCAGGGCATGGCGAACCGCACCCACACGTCGATTTCCGATTCCGCATCCGGCCGAGCCTGCTGCATGCCCCTGTGTTCTTGCCCGATAGGCTGCGATGTGGGTTTGCCGTCTTGCGAGCGAACGACTTCGGTAAGGAACACGGTCACGCCAACGAGGGCGACCGCCCCGAGCAGGCTCCGCATAGTCATGTGTACGATCCCTTCAACGAAAACGAAACAAGTGGTCCATCACGGGTAGGCATCGCGCAGACATAACATGACCGATTGTGCCGCTTGGCCGGCCACCCGGCTTGCCGTTTGGCGGATCAACCGTTCACGCCCGGAAAACTCCGTCTGGCATCATACCGCCGTCAGCGGTAGCTTTCGAGGACAAGACGGCAGAAGGAGGGTCCATGAAAGATTCGGCGGGCTGCGACCTGTATAATCGCGGTGCGGTGGCGGAGGCGACACGACATGGGCTCCCTGAAGCGGACTGGACGGGCAGATATGACGCCGCAGGAATGTAGCGATCAGATCAAGGCGGCGGCGAAGGCGTCGGGCTTCGACCACTGTGGAATCACGGAGGCCGGGCCGATCGTGCGTCGGGACTACCTGGCGAACTGGCTGGCGAAAGGCTGCGCCGGGACGATGGGCTATCTGCACAAGCATCCGGCATCGCGCGTGGACGTCCGCACGTGGCTGCCATGGGCACGGAGCGTCGTGGTGGTAGCGATGAACTACGGGCCAAAACGGCGAAACGCCAAAACATCGGAACCGCACGACGCCGAACGTGCAAGTCACGATTCGAGGGAGCCAATCGCCGCGGCAGAGACGGGGATGTCCAACTCAAATCCTCAATCGCCGATCCTCGATTCACACGAGCAGGCATCTGGCCGCGTCGCCATGTATGCCTGGGGTGAGGATTACCATGTGATCGTCCGCGAGAAACTCGATGCCATGGTCGACCAGATGCGGGCGATGGTCAACATGCCGTTGGAAACGCGCGTGTGCGTTGACACAGCGGCGATCATCGAGCGAGAACTGGCGGCCGCCGCCGGAATCGGGTGGATCGGCAAGAACACAATGGTCGTGCATCCGTCCCTCGGATCGTTCTTCGTTCTCGGTGAAATCATCACGAACCTGGAATTGGCGGCTGATTCACCGATGCCGGACCGGTGCGGCAAATGCACGCGATGTCTGAAGGCGTGCCCGACCGGCGCCCTGCCGCGGGCCTACGAAATGGACGCGCGACGATGCATCTCATACCTGACGATCGAACACCGGGCCGAGATCGAACCCGATCTGGCGAGCAAAATGGGCAACTGGGTTTTTGGCTGCGACCTGTGCCAGATGGTCTGTCCTTACAATCGCTGGGTGCCATACGCGGGCGCCACGCCCGATCGCGCTGAATCCACGGCAGCCGCCCCCCTGCTGGAAGATATCCTGTCGTGGGACGCGGCGTCACACAGGGCATTCGTGAAAGGCAAGGCGACCGGCCGGGCCAAGCTGCACATGTGGAAGCGCAACGCGGCGATCACGGCGAGGAACGCACGGTCCTGACGATCGCGGTTCGCGGATACTCGGCCGATCATCACAGGCGGCTTGACGAGTCATTAGGATTCAGAGCCGGGGCGTGTCGCCCCGGTCCGGCTCGGCACGAGCCGGCTCCGATGCCTTCGGCGCCACCGCCACACCGAATGTAGGGTCGCCAAGCCGCACATCTCACTCCGGCCACACGTCACCATTCACGGGGTTTTGCAGAATATGCTCGAAAAAGGCGGGCTCTACTGTGGCACCGCGTCTCGGCGGTGTGGCAAACACAGGCGAGACGCCTGTACCACAAATCAGTAAAGCCCCGTGAACGGTTACGGCCACACCATCAGGCCGTTGACGTAGGTGGCCTTGATACCGATTGCACCGATTTGTTCCGGATCGGCCGACAGGATGTCGTCTGCAAGGATGACAAAATCAGCAAGATAACCGGCCTTGATCCGGCCGAGGCGGTCTTCGTCACCCGCTGCGTAGGCCCCCCCTACCGTGTAAGCGCGTAGCGCTTCTTCGGCGGTGATGTTTTGCTCGGGGACAAACGTCTTGCCGTCCAGCGTCTTGCCGGTCACGGCAGCCCGGATGCCTTTTAGTGGATTGAGCGTGACGACCGGCCAGTCGCTTCCAAACGCGAGGACCGCCCCAGCGTCAAGGAGGCTTCGGAAAGCATAGCTCGTCTTGCAGCGTTCGGGGCCGATGGCTCGTTCGGCATAGCGGCCGTCGTCGGCTTTGTGGAATGGCTGCATGGACGCGACCACACCCGGATCGGCGAAGCGCGGGATATCGCCGGGAAGCAGGTGCTGGGCGTGCTCGACGCGTTGCCGGCGGTCCGGACGCGGACCGTTTGCGTCGGCAACGGCCTGGTACGCGTCGAGCAGCATGTGATTCGCCTGATCGCCGATGGCGTGAAAGGCGGGATTCAGCCCGGCGGCTTCGGCAACGGCAGACAGACGTTGGATTTCGCCTTTCTTCGCGGCTGCGGCGGTCAGGAGACCGCGCCAATCGCGCCGACGAGCGCCCGCGCGGACTGAAGTCCGCGGTTCGCCGGCAGTCCGCGGCTCGTCAGACAAATGTGGTTTGTCCGCGAACGGTTCGGCCATGTACGCGGTGCGCGAGCCGAGCGAGCCGTCCATGAACTGCTTGAATCCGGCGATGCGGAGGCAGTCGTCATTCCTGAATGCCATGACGTGGTCGACGTAGTCGGTCCAATCATCTTCGCTGACATAGCACCGGACGCGCAGCGTGAGCGTGCGAGCATCGCGGGCTCGTTCCATCACGGCCAGTCGCGACCACGGCGACATGGTATGGACGGTCGTGATGCCGTGCCGATGGGCGTGTTGGACGGCGGCGGCGAGGGCGCGGTCCTGTTCGGCCGCGGAATCCTCGGGGACACGGTTGCGCACGAAGTCCATCGCGGCCTCCTTGAGGATGCCTGTGGGTTCCTTGGTCCTCGGGTCGCGGTCGATCTTCCCGCCGGGAGGATCAGGCGGTCCGTCGCGATCGATGCCGGCCAGCTTCAACGCGGCGGAATTGACTAGGGCGCTGTGGCCGTCCATACGCACGAGGAACACCGGTTTGTCCCGCGTGGCAGCATCGATCCATTCCTTGATCGGCTGCGCCACGTCAGGCCAACTTTCCGTGGACCAGCGGCCGCCGAGGATCCAATCGCCGCGCGGCATCCCGTCGGCACGTTCGGCCACGGCGGCGATGAAATCCGGCCGGTCGGCGACATTGCGCAAGTCAAGGCGTGCCAGTTGCAGTCCGCCGCCGATCAGATGCAGGTGCGCGTCAATAATGCCGGGGATGATTCGAGCCCCGCCCGCGTCAAGGCAACCGGTATCGGGACCGGCCCAGGACCGGACCGAAGCGCCGTCGCCGACATGAACGAAACGTCCGTCGCGCACGGCAAAGGCGGTCGCCTCCGGGCACGATTCATCGGCGGTCCAGACCTTGGCGTTGATCACGATCAGATCGGCCGGCGCAGCCTTCGGCCGAATGGGGAATCCTTCCTTGGACTGTGAGCACCCGACAATAAGCAGGAAAACGAACAGGGTGGCTATGCGATGACCGGTCATGCGACATTCTCCTCAAACTGGGTCCACGGGGATTGTAATGGGAATGCCTGATCATGTTGTTCGCCGCTGAGCCTGTCGGTGCGTGGTCCGAGAATGAATAGGGGGCCGGGGCCGGGGCCGTGACAATTCAGGCAACCGATGGTGGTGAACGCAGCGTTTCAAGAGCCCCCGACCCGGCGAGCCGGCTCGTCTCGAGCCGGTCTTCCTGTCGGGGGGCTGCCTTGCGGCATGTGGAAATGTACCCCCCGAGCAAGCTCGGGGGCTCTTGGGCGCAGTCGCCGCCTACTTTGCGCTGAACTGCCATCGTCTTTGCGAAGGGCACGACATGGTAACTTCAGCGTGATATACTCGTCCTTGTCGGCCCGCCTTTTCGGGGGATTTCTCGTGTGGCGGTTTGATGTGACGTGCCAAATGGAAGTTCGAGCGAATGCCTGACTTACCACAGCCGGAAATCGTGACGAGTTCGTCAGCATTGGACGACGTGTGTCGGCGTCTATCCGATGCGGGTTCATTTGCGTTTGACACCGAATTCGTGGGTGAGGACAAGTTCCAACCCGAGCTGTGCCTTATACAGGTGGCAACCGACACGTGGCATGCTTTGATCGATCCGCTCGGCGGTGTGGATTCCTCGCCGTTTTGGGCACTCGTGGCCGATGAATCGGTGCGAGTCGTTGTTCATGCCGGCGCCGAGGACTTGGCGTTATGTTGGCAACATATCGGCAAACCGGCGGCAAACGTAGTTGACCTACAGGTCATCGCCGGCCTGGTCGGCTATGGTTATCCCATGAGCCTGACGCGCTTGGCTCGTTTGACGGTCGGCGCACGGCTCCACAAGTCGCAAACCTTGACGGATTGGCGGCGGCGACCACTGACCCGTGAGCAGATCGTCTATGCGGTTGACGACGTCATTCATCTGGAATCGATGTGTCGAGCCATTCAGGATCGCCTCATGTCGCTGGGCAGAGAGCGCTGGGCCGAGGAGGAGTGCCTTCGAGCCTGCCGCTCGGCGGCGGGTCCGGCCGAGCGTGAACAGAAGCTGCGACGCCTGCGGGGCACCGGCTCGCTGCGCCGCCGGGAGCTTGCGATCGCCGAGGCCCTGCTGGAAGAACGTGACAAGTTGGCGGAGGAATACAACCGCCCTCCGCGCAGCGTCCTGCGCGATCATCTCCTGGTCGAAATGGCACGCCGGGGCTGGACCGACATCCAGCAGATCCGCTCGTTACGCGGACTGAACCTCAAGGCGGCCGCCGTTCGCCGCCTGGCCGACGCGGTTGAGAAGGCGAAGCAACTGCCGCAGGAGAACTGGCCCGACCTCCCGAATGATGACGACAGTGTCGAGGAGGAGGTGCTGCTGTCGTTGGTGTCCGCAGTGCTCCGAGACCATTGTGCCGCCAACGATTTGTCCTACGCGCTGTTGGCCAACAAACAAAACCTTCGCACTTTGATTCGCTCATATACCAGAAGTGGGGAAGAAAAGCTTCCGATATTACTGAAGACGGGCTGGCGCCGGACAGCCGTCGGAGACCTGCTCGACCGCTTACTGTCGGGCAAGGCCTCCATCCGCGTGGCCGACGCGCCGGGCAAGCCCTATTTGAAGGTGGTCTGACCAGGCTTGCATGCGTCTGGCGGGCGTGCCACGCGTGTGTCCGGCATCAGCGAGAACTGCCCGGTTCCCCGCCTGACATCGCCGACGGCTCGGCCTGGCGCATGTCGACGTGTAGCGAATAGGGCGTCTCGAACAGCCGTGCAGAGGGAATAGTGGTCCATTCCGCATGAATCTGCGGGTAGCGTCGGCCCGCCGTGGCCGACGTAATATGTGGAGAGCCCCCCCTCGCATACGTCGGCCACGGGG
>JAUVGW010000294.1 GCA_030593565.1 Phycisphaerae bacterium
GTCCAGCATCGGCACCTTCACCGACATCACCGCCGCGTGTCGCAGGATCGCGCGAAGATCCTTGGGCAGGCACGATCCGCCGAAGGCAAAACCGGGGCGAAGGTAGTAGGCGTTGATGTTGAGCTTCGTGTCCGAACAGAAGATGTCGGCCACCTTTCGCGCGTCGACGCCGGCGCCGCGGGCGATCGCGCCCACCTCGTTGGCAAAGGTCACCTTGACCGCATGGAACAAGTTGTCGGCGTACTTGACGAGTTCCGCCTCGCCAACGTCCACACAAAAACGGGGGGCCTCGTATTTCTCGCCGTACGCGGCCAGTAGCCGCTCCCCCCCGCCGGAATGGGCTTCGCCGACGACGATCTTCGGCGGATTGTCAAAATCGAAAACGGCGGAGCCTTCCCGAAGGAACTCCGGGTGAAAGACCACATGGATGTCCCGACCGACGGTCAACCCACTCGCCTCCTCCAACGCGGGTATAACCCTGTTCCGCGTCGTCCCCGGCATCGATGTGCTACGAAGCACAATCAACGGGCGCGCGTTGGTTTCGCGGAGGCACGTGCCAATCTCGCGGATGCACTTCTCGACGTAGTCGAGATTGATGCCGCCGTCGGGCCTTGACGGCGTGCCGACACAGATCCACACGAGGTCACAGCCAAGGACGCCATCGGCCGGATTCGTGCTCGCCGCCAAGCGCCCGTCCTTGTGGCCGGCCGCCAACATCTCGGCTACACCGGGTTCCTGAATCGGCGTCTGGCCTTTGGCCAGATCACCAATCTTCGATGCAATGGGGTCGATACCCACAACCTCATGGCCGTCCCGAAGAAGGCAGGCGGCACTCACGATGCCGACGTAGCCCATGCCAAAGATACTAATCTTCATTCTGTTCTCCCTTCACTCACATCCGATGCCGGCGACCGAACCACATCAGAAGCAGTCGAACATCCGAGCAGCGTCCTGTCCGCCCCGCGCCGTGGGCCGGCAAGTCTCATAGTATAAACAGTTTCGCTCGTTGGAACCTCCCAGTGCTCACCATTCGGCTGGCTCGCCACGCGTCTGGCGCGAACGTGTTCGCCAAGTCCAATAACCGTCACCACACGCTGCGGCAACCTGCCGTGGAAAGCCACTTCCAACGTAGGTATCAGAAGCCGTTCGCCATAGTACGGCGACGCGAAGCCTTGAACACGGCCCTGCTCGTCGCGCCCGCGGACCACCTCGAATCGCTTCGACGGCGTTGGATGCCCGGTGACGGTGACGAAGGCTTCCCCAGACGGTGTGTGTAGATGAACGACGTTGTTCTCCCCATCGACCTGATGCGGCACATCAACCATGTGCCATCGAAGCACGGCATCATGCTCGCCCTCTCCCAGCAGGTCGTCGACGACCACCCACGCAATGTCGCCGAGGCACACGACCGTCCGGCGCACCAGCACTTTCCAGGAACGGCGGTCATAATCGTAGTGCTCACCCTCGAACCAGATGACGTCGTCGCCTGCCGTCGAGAAGTGCCGCCTCTCCGCTCTGGTCCACGGGAAGAACAAAAAACGCGACACGAGTTCCAACGGATCCTCACCGTCGATTTCAACGATATTGTGGGCCGCGGTGGACTTGAAGTACCGCTCGATGTCCTTCCTGCCCGGAACGGAGTAGTGATAGGTGCCACAGTCCTGAAGGATGTTTTGCCCGCGCCACCACAAGTCAAGCTGCAACGGATCGCACTGGCCGGTCCGATCGCGATACGTATGGCAACGAATCATCGCCCACGTGTCCGGCCGGCGCAATGTGTAGTAGCCGCCGACCTCAAATGCGGATGACGTCGGACGCCGCGGCTCTGCCTGACGCGCCTCCGCAGCCTCCGGACCGAACAGCCATATCAGGTCTTCATCCCACGGCCCGGGAGGGAGCAACCGCTCACGATGGCAGAGGTAGTGCACAGCCTGAATGGCCGGACGGAAGTCATTGAAGTCACACTCGCTGAGCGGCAACACCCACGCTCCGTCATTTGGGCCATACTGCGGAAGCCGTCCCGTGTCCGGATCCATCATTTGGAACAGGAACTCGCCACAGTGCCCCAGCCGGTCGTACACGCTGCGATCGACCGGTTCCCCGGCAAGCTCGGCCAGACGCAAACCAAGCATCGAGCCATGAAGCATCACGCGCTCGTAGTTCATCGATTGCTGAAGGTAGCTGCCGTCCGCATAGGTCTGCCGGTGAATTTCCTGCCCTAACACGTGCCGACCCTTGGCCCACCATCGCGCCGAGTCACGGAACTCCGGAAACAGACGGCTGATCAGCATCAATCCGCATGCTTCGGACATTGCGTGGTTGTTCTTCTGTGAGAGCGCGTAGTTGATATGCTTGTGTACTCGATAGCCGGTCGCCCAAGAGAAGCGGGCGAATTGGAGCCACCGCTCGGGCGTCGCGGTCGCATCGTTGGCAAGGCTCCAGAAGCCCATGGCGATCGCGATCATTCTGACTGAGCTTTCCTGGCCGCACTTCCACTGGAAGCCCAAATAGGGTGGGTTCGCCTCCATCCACGAGTCGAACCACCGCCAGAATAGGCGGCCAGCATCGTCACCGTACCCGTGAACAGGGGCCCGCGCAAGGTCGATGGCCCAGGCTGCCCGCGACGGTTCCCACAACATCCGCGGATCGCCCTGTTCCGGCAGATAGTCCGGGATGTCGCACCAGATTTTGCCCGGATCGCTCCGCATCCCATCGATTGGATTGGCGTGCCAGTCGATCGGCTCGGGTGACGGCGTTCGGAAGAAGTAGATACATCTGTCCTCCCCCAGCAGCTTCAGCCGGTCAGCCAACGACGGTTGACGTTCGACCTTCGCCTCCCGAATCGCCTCCGGGACAGCCGGTGGGTGTCCCAGCTCGAACAGAAACGCCGGCGGATTCGATCGCTTGAAGTCGACATATGCATCCGGTTCCGTCGGCGTGCCGGTTCGTGTGAGTTCTCCCAAGTTCAACTCGCCCCACGGCCTCGGCGCGAATCTGCGGCGCGAAACGCCCAGAGCTTTGCCTAAGTACACCCCGGCCCGCAGCCAGGCAATTCGCGGGCCAAGGTAGCGGAGGACGTTGTAGGCAATGCGGAACGGACTCATTTAACTGTCGTTTCGATGCTCTGGGGCCGCGTTCCCGTTCGCCCTCTGGGAGTAGCCGAATACTGATGGATGTACAAGATGTGCATCGCTAGAACGCCGGATGCAAAAGACCGCTCTGATTCCCCAATCCTGGCCCGGCCCGAAGGGCGGTCAGAAACCTGTTTATATACGTGTGTCTAGGGCTCTTCGGAAGTCATCGAACGGGCCATTATCGGATGGTTGTCGAAGTCCGGTTTTTCCCATTGTCCTCGGGATCCGAAGCGGCTGAGGCCGCTGCATGTCGGCCACAGCGATTCGCTGCGCTGCTTCAAGTCCCCGCGCGGCGAATGGGCCGGCCATCCTCGCCAATGGTGTATAGTTCCTCAATGGAGTGTGTCCCGCCGCGGAAATCCCTCTTAGCCTCTATGTCCGTCTCGAAGATCTGCTTGCAGGCGTAGCAGAAACTCTCCTCGAGGGAGGCCTCGGACTTGATTAACTCTGGATTCGCGACCAGGCGCCGGGCCCGCTGATACGCTCGGGAATTCCATACGTCGCGGACGCTCGTCTCGAAGACATTGCCTAGAACGCGTGGGTCGTCGATACTCGTGTACTGCTGGCCGTGCCGATAACAGCAGCAGGGAATGACATCCCCGTCATACTTGATGACCATGGAAAGGTGTGTCCAAAAGCATTGCGGAAGCAAAGCCTTCGCCTTGGGCCCGAAGACCGTGAAGTTCCCGGGATCGTGGTCGGTATAATTGTGCAATGCACCCCAGAACTCAGTCACGTGATCAACTCCGAGCTCGGTGAAGATGCGCCGGGCCTCCTCAAGTTCAGCCAAGTTGTGCTGGTACTTGATGTACTGTACCTCGATTTGGGGATAGCGCTGCCTTAAGCTCTTGCGGTATTCGCAAGTCCGTCTCAAATTCGAGAGCACTCGATCAATGCGGCCACCGACGCGCGTCAGCGCATAGGTCTGCTGAGTCAGGCCGTCAACACATACGGTCAAGTGGGTCAAGCCGCTAGTGACAAGCCGACGAATCCGTGCGTCAGACAATGAGAAACTGAAGTTGGTGCTGGTATGCACGTTCAGCCCCGCAGCGCTGGCGATTGTGCACATTTCGTCCACGTTGGGATGAACCATGGGATCCCCGAGATAGTAAAGCGAAACGGCCGTGGACTTCCCCTTGATCTCGTCGATAATTCGTCGGTACTGCTCCACGGTCATGCGTTGCCCGCCGTGGAACTCCTGCTTCTCCAGAAGCGGATTGCCATTCGGGTAACCGTGAACACAGGCCGTGCAATGCAGATTGCAGAGTGGTGATATATCGATGTTCAGCGCCACCGGCCATGATGTCATCCTCTCCCGCTTGAGTGCATATTCTACCATGGCCACGGTCATGTTGATCAGCTTCGCTGGCGTAATATTCCCGATGAACCATCCCTTGCGGCGCCAGGCGCTCTTTACGAAAAACAGGGCGCCCTTGTACAGCCTAAAAGGATTCAAACGGTGTGCAAACGCCCTCATCGTGGCACCTCCATCATCATGGACACCATCCACGCCCCCGCGCCGTAACCATGCGCCGTGCGGCGGACCAAAACCCACCAAGGATGCCGATTGTAGCCATAGTCACAACATACACCCTCGAAGCATATGCTACCATCGCTTGATGGCGAGAAACTGCACTTTCTCGCTCGCGCCCAGGGGAAGAACAAAAAAGGTGATCCGAGGTCCCATCGGACCCTCACGGTCTACTCCCGCGGCGTTGTGGGCTGCGGTGGACTTGAAGTAGTACACGACGTCCTTCCTGCCCGGAACACAGTAGCGATACGAGCCGCAGTCCTGAAGGAAGTTTTGCCCGCGCCATTACAGATCGAGCTGTAACTGGTCGCACTGAACGGATCGGTCGCCATGGGTGTGGCGCCGAATCATGGACAACTGTTACCCTGCTAATCGTGTAGTAGCCGCCGGCGTCGAATGCCGACGTTGTCGGGCATCTCGCTGGCGCCGCCGGCACCAGGGCTTCCGCGCTGAACAGTCACAACAGATTTTCGTTCCAGGGACCGGCCCCCGCGACCGCTGCCGGCTGCACAGGTAGTGGGTCGCTTTGATTACCGGGCGAAAATTAGTGACGTCGCATTCGCTCAGGGGCAAGACCCAGGCCCCGTCATTGTGCCCGTACAGCGAGAGCCCCCTGTGTCCTGATCCATCATCTGGAGGAGAAGCGCACCGCTTCGGCCGAGTCGGTCGTATAGGATGGTGGGCTGGCTGCGGCCACGCACCGTGGGTCTTCACTCACCCAGATACTGTGCAAGATAGGGCACGATCTGCTCACGCGTGAACCGGGCAGCACCTCGACGGTTGAGGTGATCCAGGCCAAACCACTCGTCCTTCGCATACTGGAGTGACCCTTCATCATTGTATGAGCGAAACACCACTGTCGACTCGACATCCGTGTAAGAAAGCAGTTCATCCAGGAAATCGGCTCGCCCCCTACTCAACTCCGAGCGTCCCGGATGGTTCGGTGGTTCGAACATCAGCACCGGCATCCCCTTGTCTTTGCACAGCGCGAGCAGGTCATCCAGACACCGCAATTCCGTCCGAACACTGTGCCCTACTCCCAGATTCGCCCCTCGCGTGAAGTCGAAGGTTACATGCCCCTGAATCAACTCGGGAATCCGTGACCGCCCCGCCACAATGAACTTGACGAGTCGGTCAACTGCTGTCCGATATCGATACGCCTTGACAACATTGAACAGCCGGAAGCTCAATGGAAGAGGCTCGCCTGTCGCCTCGTTGACCCGCCTGTGATACAGTTCCTTGAGACTGTCTGTAAGTCGCAGATACACATTTGGATTGATTGCGCCGGTGACGTCTTCCGATCCAGGTTGGTTTATATAGACGCCCAACATCACTAGGCGTGGCCTGTCGTTGTGTGCCAGATAATGTCGCAGGACGATTTCCGCCTCGATAGGACTCTGCCCGCCCGTCGCCAGATTGTAACTGCTAACGTCAAGCTGCTCGTCGACAATGGCAGGGTTGACACCCTCGAGCGTGGTCGAATCACCCAGATACACCACGTCATGTCGCTCTCCCCTCAACGCCATCATCTGGCGTACCTTCGGGTAATTGTAGTCAAGCCTGAACATGACTTCTTCGAGGACTTCCCCCAACACGAGAAGCGTCAGGACGACGAGCGCGAAAAAGACTAACGCCCGAAAGCCCGACGCAGGGCTCTTCTTCCTACCCTGCTTCTCGGAGATGAGCTCAGAATACGAAGTAGATGAACTCATTGCCTGTCCTCCCGAATAGCACAATTGTCACGACCCCAAACAGACCGGCAATCCACCACCACGCATTGTGCCTGCGGTCACCGCGATCGGCCATCACGAAATACAGCCCGCTGATGACGCTGATCATCGCCACCGGTGCCACCGTCGACAGAGGTAGCGCGGCACCAACCGTCCATGTCAAGATGCGACCTACCACAGTGAGCGCGCTCGGTAGATCCTGGGCCCGAAAGAACACCCAAGACAAACAGACTCCATGGAACACTAGAATGGCCGCGAGCGCCCCCGACAGAAATCGTCCTTGGCGCGGCGAATCCTGCTCCCGGCGAGCGTCGTCACCGCCT
>JAUVGW010000379.1 GCA_030593565.1 Phycisphaerae bacterium
AAGGACTTGTCTTTCTCGACACGATGGCCAATCGGTGCGACAATGCCGGCATCAACGGATTCTCAAAACCGTATCGTCCACATGCCAAAGCGCGGGAGCGATGGAATGCTTACGAAACTCAGGCTGCACAACTTTCGGACCTATCTCAACGCCGAAATCGAATTCGAGCAGCGGCATCTGGTCATTGGCCGCAATAACAGCGGAAAGACCAACTTGGTGAGCGCGATCCACTTCCTCGGCGCGGCAGCCACAAGCGACCTGAATGTCGCTACGACATGGGTGCCTGGCGGTATCCCCGAGATACGCAATTGGTCACTGGACAAAGACACCATCGAGATCGAATGCACTTGTGAACTCGATTACCAAGGAGAGTTGTGCGAGTTCACTTACGAATTGGTGATCGGTCCCGTGCCCTCGCCGGAGACAAGCTCCTTGGGAACGTTGGAATTGCGTGTGATACGAGAGCGGCTTACGCTTTGCTCGAAGAGCTTCCAAAACGCGGTTCTCCTCGATAACGACGGACACGAGGCCAAGATGTTGCACGAGGAGCAGCAGGCCCAAGGGGTCGACTCGCCATACACACCAAAGACGCTTGCACCGCCCAATGCGACCATGCTCTCCAAGCTCTATGAATTGGACACCAATCGACGCGCCATCCTCTTCAGGAGGTTCTTGGCCAATTGGATGTACAATACCCTGAGCCCTCATTCCATGCGAATCGGTTGGCAAGGAAAGACCACAGACGGTTTCGCACTCAGTCAACTCGGTGACAACTTGGCAAACGTCCTCTTTCAGCTCAAGAACCGAGAGGAAATGCGGTATCGGCGAATCATCGAACACGTGAAAACGCTCGAGCCCTCTCTTGAGGCTATCAATTTCTACCCAACACCCGATCAGGGTATCGTGCCCTCGGTGGCGCTGCGCGGCCGCCCTCACGCCTCCTGGGCCGGCCTTTCCGACGGGACAATCAGGTTGTTAGCACTTGCGTATATCATCGAATTAAGTGGGCTCTATCCCAATGAACAGTGGCCCGTTCCGGCCCTGTGGATCATCGAGGAACCCGAGAACGGAATCGCACCGACTCTCCTCGGCAAGGTGTTCGATCTGTTCGAAGAACGGGCACCGAATGCACAGTTCATCTTGACATCGCACTCACCGTACGTAATCGACAGATTCGACGGTTCCCGGGAGTGCGTGACGCTCTTGCGTCGAAAGGAAGAGAGGACGGAAATCGTCTCCCCGCCACCGGTCGCGCCCGAAGATCAGGGACCGGATCGCCTGACCCTGGCCGAGCAATATGCTGCGGAGTTGCTGGATTGATCGAGAAAATCGGGGTCATTTACCAGGACGCGAACAGCCTGGGCCTTTTGAAGGGCTTGAAGGCTCGGCTCAAGTGTGATGCGGAGTGGGCTTACGCGCCCACAAACGTAGGCAAGAGCGTGTACATGACGCGGAAGCAGGCGATGACTGCTCGGGCCAAGTTTCGAAAGGAGGGCGTGGATCTGATCGTCCGGTTTACGGACGCTGACGACCATCGCTGGCAAGATGTTCGACGGGGAGAACAGAAGACGTTCGAGGACATCACAGGCGAAACGTTGGTGTGCGGCGTCGCCGTGAGGAACACAGAGCTGTGGCTGAATCTCATGCAACCATACCTGGCCGAGAAGCTGAACATTCCCCCTGCCGACCTCTCGACAAGCGAGGATCCCACCGGCCTGATCAAGAACGCGCTGAAGAAAATGCAGGGGCCGGATCAGGATGCCAGCGATCTCGTTGCAAGCATCGTGAAGGAAGCGCCCGACAGTGCATTCCGGGCGATGCTGGATCACGCGTCGTTCCAGAGGTTCTACACCGACTGCCGCGCAGAAGCCAAGAAGGCTGACTGCACAGTACCCAACGAGCTATCACCCGCAGAAGGATGAGGGGCTCAACCAGCCCGGACCGGGAATTTCCTGCGCACCGGTCGCTCGGCCGACAGGGGCGTCTGCCGCTACGTTTGGAATTAACCCGTTCTAACGCACGTCAGCGGGATACCTGTAGTTCTTCCAGTGCCGCATCGAGTTTCGGCGCCAGTTGCGGCCATGCGAATCTCGACGTGATCCGGCGGCCTCGATCGGGGTCGCCGGCCCACAGATCGCCGCGTTCGATGCGGCAGCTCAGTTCGGTCAGACGCTCGGCGAGTTCGTCCGCTCCGCCATCGTACAGGAAGGCGTCGTCGCCTTCCGGGGCGGCGGGACCGAAGATCTCCGGGTAGGCGAGCCGGTTCGGCAGGACCGGATACGCCCCGGCGGCGACGGCCTCGACGACGCTGATGCCAAAAAATTCGTGGTCTGCCGTCGAGACGATCACGTCGGCCTCCATCAGCGCGGCCTCGTATTCACCGCGCGACGGTTGATAGCCCCACCGGTCGATGTGGTCGGCGAAGCGTTTTTTTGCGGCGTCGAAAACCGGCGGCACGTCGCTGAACTGCTCACCGATCACGCTGAGGCGAAACGGGATGTCGCTCGACTTCAAGGCGGCGATCGCGTCGAAGAACGTCTCGGGGTTCTTGTCGTGCTCCCAACGTGCAGCCCACAGGATGCGCATCGGGCCGGGTGCTCGCGTCTTGCGCGGCGGGAGTTCGGCAATGCCCGGCGGATGGATGTGCGACTTGCCGCGGATGCGCTCGACGGCGTCGAGCTGTTGGTGGTCGGGCATGCGCGCGAGGAAAGCGGCCATGGCATCGAGCAGCGCATCGCGGTGAAACGCCGAGTTGAACCAGACCTGTGTCGCGGCCAGGGCCGACGTCAAGTTCGTGAAGGCGAAATGGTAGTCGCGCTCGTCGTGATGTCGCACGGGATAGGTCAGTTGGTTTTCGTGGAAGTAGACGACGGTGGGCAGTCCACGAACGGGTGCGGATGTCAGGCCGAGGAATTCGGCGAGGTTCAACATGTCGGAACAGAAGACGCAATCCCAGGTCTTGCCTGTCGCGGCGAGCTCGTCGACTTGCGTAGCCAACGTGATGGCGGCGTGTCGCATCCGCCATTTCCACTTGTGCGCCGGCAGACCGAGAAGGGTCCAGTCATGCCGACCAGCAGCGGACCATCCGTCGAGAAACGCCTTGTGGCTGCCGCCGCAGTATGGTTCGAGGGCGAGGATTCTCATATTGTGTGCAGCCTATCATGGCGGCCGCGTCAGTGGAATGCGCAGGGGCTACGCCTGTCGCGGGCGACAGATCGACGCCCACCCATTTGAACATCCGCTTGATTCGATCGATGCGGGCGACGTGACCGACCCAGGCTTCGGATACGAAAGCGACCCCTCGACCGGTTGGCCGAGGGGTCGCTGATCGTCTCCAGACAAGCGGCCCGTCGCGACGGGCCGCAGAGCTTGTCGCGCTATGAGCAGGCGGCGTCCTCGAGCAACCGCGTCACGAAGTCCACCAGGTCGCCGGCGTCCAGGGGCGAACCGGCCGGCGGGAAATCGGCACATGGATCGATTGGAGTCGCCCCGAGATACATCTCGACAAACAGGGCAATGTCGTTGCCGTCCACCGTGTTACTCGTGTTCAGGTCACCGAAGCAGGCACACGCGGCGCCGTTGGTTGTGAACTCCGCCGTCGCCTCGCCGGCCGGATCGGTTTGACTGTCGCGGTTGCGCGAGATCGCGCGGAAGCGATAGGTCGTCCCGGCCGTCAGGCCGCCGGCCGTGACCGTCGCATCCGTCGCGACCCAGCCGCTATTGCCGATCGGCGTCGCGTCGAGCAGCTCCCACGAGAAATATAGACCCGTGTCGCCTTCCGTCGGATTCGTGAATGTGCCCAGGGCGGTCACCTCGATCGACGTCTCGGTGATCGAAACATCCTGGATCCCCGTTGGCGTCTCGACGTAAGTGGAAGCGGCGCTGGGGATGGAAAACCCTGTCTGGTTGGGAACGGGGATGGCACCGTCCCGTGCTCTGACGACATAGGTGTAACTGGTGTTCGGCACCAGCGACACGTCGGCGTAGGTTGTATCCTCCTGCCACGGACTGGTGTGGCCGGACGGAGTGGCAAATGGACTTGTCCAGAAGTAATACTCGACGGGCGGGGTGTCGTCGGTCGCCACGGTCGAGGTCATCGTCAGGGAGGTCGTGCTGACGGGCGTGGGCGGCGTCGCAAACGACGGTGCGGGCGACGGTGCGGTCACATCAGCATCACTCCAGATCTCCACGTCGTCAACGAACCAATCATCCTTGCCGGCTTCGAAAGATTCCACGCGGAACTGGATCCTGAGTCCGTCGTGCATGGCGTCCACTGCCGTCACGGCGTGATACGCGGCCGCAAACGTTGTCATATCCCCACCGCTACCCGCATAGCGGGCAAGCTCGACCCATACATCACTGCTGTTGAGGTACTCCACGACAAGGTCGTCGCCGGCTGCAGGGGGGTAACCACCGCCTGTTTGTTGGTATTGATACTCCACCACGAAGTCCGGGTAGTTGGTGAAGTTGATGATTGCCGTGCGAGCTGCGTCTCCGCCGTCCGCGGATCCGTCCAGGTTCAGCGAGTAGGATCCGCTGGGCTCGTTCATACCAAGGTCGTTGATCTCGGCGTCGTCAATGCCGGTCCACAACGTCTGGTCAATGGTGGTCGTCGGAAAGTCATCAAAGAAGGGTATCGTCGTCGTTCCCGGTTCACCGGTCGGGAATGGCCAAGGCATGATTGCGGCCTGATACACCTCCACGTCGGGTAAAAGTGGTGGCTCTGCCACACCCGGCCCGGGTACACCGTCTTCCTGAGCCCAGGCGATGATCTTGATATCCGACAGTTGGGCCATACTGTCACT
>JAUVGW010000168.1 GCA_030593565.1 Phycisphaerae bacterium
CATTGTTCAGGTTCTCCTTCTGCCCAACGGGGCGTTCCCGGAAGGAGAACCTACGCGCCAACGGACGCCTGTAAACGCCGGATCGCTCCGAAGCTCTTCGGGTCGCACGGCCAAAGGCCGTGGGTTTAGTAACTAACTAAAACGTCGTACCGAACGAGAAGCTGAAGACCTGCGTATCGTCGTCGCTGTCCTGGGCAATGGGGAAGGCCAGGTCGAAGGCAAGCGGGATCGGGCCGAAATACTGGATGTAGATCCGCGCGCCGACGCCGACACTCGCACGCCAGGATTGGATCCCGAAGTCATCCTCGACCGTGCCCATATCGAAGAAGGTCACGCCGCGGACCGTTTTGCCCGCGATGGGAAAGGAGTACTGCGCATTCGTGCGGACCATGAAGTCGCCGCCGACGCGATCACCGCGCCAGCCCGCGCGCGGGCTGATGCCGCGAAACTCGAATCCGCGGATCGAGCCGATGCCGCCGGCGTAGAACCGCTCAAAGACCGGAGCCTCACCGAAGATCCCGCCGGTCGTCGCGCCCACCTGCATGATGTGCTTGCGGTCGAAGTTGTCCGTCTTGACGGTCCAATAGTGATTGTACTCGCCGATGACGCGGCTGAAGGTGTGGTCCCCGCCGAGGATGCCGAACTGCTCCCAGGATGCCTTGAACCGGTTGCCGACGCTAGGCAGCCATCGGCTGTCGGTCTTGTCGCGGACGATCGTGCCCTTGACCGACGTGAGCCAGTTGCCGCCGGCATCGTCTTGAATCTCCGGCGCGGTAAACCAGTCGGTGCCGTCGATCTTGACATGCTCGAAGCGAGCGGCGACCTCGCCGGACCAGTCTTTCAGCCAACCCTCGCGCCAACGCTTGTCGATGCTGGCATAGAAACCGATCCGCCGTTCGTCGTATTCTTCGCGGCCGCGCTGGAAGATGTAGAAACCCGTGCCGAAGCCTATCTCCTTGTCGAACAGATACGGCTCGCGAAACTCGATGCGGCCGCGCGTCAGTTCCGTGCCGGGCTCGATGCTCAGCCGCATCGTCTGACCCGCCCCCCGGAAGGACCGGCCCCTGAATAGCTCGCCCCACGTTCGGGGCGTGTCGAACAGATCGAAGTTTCGCTGCTCGATCGAGATCGAACCGACGACGCCGCTGTTGCTCGTAATGCCGACGCCGAACAGGATCGTGGTCGTGTCGGCCTCGGTGACGTCCACCAACGCATCGCGGACGCCCGGCATGTCGCCCTGCGGCATGATGGATGCCTCGCTGAACAATCGCGTCTCGAACAGACGCCGCTCGGCGCGTTTGGCCTCCTCCGTGTCGTACAATTCCTCCGGGTAGAAGCGCAGCTCCCGGCGGACGACCTTGTCCTTCGTGTGACGGTTGCCACGGATGGTGATCCGGCCGACACGGTACTGGTCGCGCTCGGCCACCCGCACCGTCAGATCCACATAACCGTCTTCATCCGTGAATACGTGGGACGTGCCAATCTCGGCGTAAATATAGCCGATCGTGCCGTACTCGGCGAGAAGCCGCTGGCGGTCGGCCTTGAGGATGTCGGCGTTCACGGGATCGCCGACGACGCTTTTCATGAAGCCGGCAATCTCCTCGTCGCCGAATACCGTGTTGCCGGCGTATTCGATCGACTTGATAAGATGCTGCAAGCCTTCGTCTATTTGAAAGGTCAGCGTCAAATCCTTGCCTTCCTCGTCGAGATCAACGCGGTAGCCGACCTGAGCATTGAGGTACCCCCGGTCCACGTAATACTGCTTGAGCGCAGCGGCATCGCGCTGCGCCGCCTCGTCGTCGAAGGCGCCGGTGCGGAACACCCACAGGTATGTCGATGTCTCGATCTTCGACCGGAGCTTCCGATCGCTGAAGGCGGTGTTACCCTCGAATCGTATCTTGCGAACCTTGATGCGCGGTCCTTCGGAAATGCGAAACAGGACGCGGTGTTCTTCGCGCAGCACGCCGCGGTCGACTTCGACCGTCGCGTGTCCATAGCCGGCATCCTTGTACTTGCGCTCGATCCGGCGGCACGCATCAGCGATGAAATACTCGCTGATCGGCGACCCCACGGACAAGTCAATCTCGTCGAGCAAATCGCCCGTCTTGAATTTGCTGTTCCCGACAAAGTCGATTTCCGTGACGAACGGACGTTCCGTCACGACGAAGACGAGCACCAGTTCGCCGTCGCGCTCGCGCGCTTCGGCGTGGGGGCTACCCTCGAATTTCCCCGTGGCTGCCAGCCGGGCACAGGCGCGCGCGATCTCGTCACGATCCCACGCCGTGCCGGGCGTGATGCGCACGACGCTCCGCAGATAGCCGGGATCAACAGCGCTGATACCCTCAAACAGGACGTCGCCGATCACCCGCCCCTCCGCCTGAACGGGGGGAATCGATCGATCCTGATCCGGCTTATCCTGTAAAAAACCCGTGGAAGACGCGAGCACGAATACAACGCCCACCGCCCCGATGAGCCAACGTACCCGGCCGACTTGACGAAACGTCCCTGTTTCTGCCAATGTCCTATTCCTCAAGGAAGGAGCGCTCCAAATATCCGAAAACGCCGCAGGGCGATACTATACCTGCTCCTCCGGTCTCCCGAAAGTCCGAATATGTTGTTTTCAGTACTGAAATCTTCGGCAGTTCGCCAGTCGGATTGCCACTTACGCAGAAATTGCGCCTCCAACGCCGTGGACGATGCCGTGAATAAAATCCGCTATAATCCCAAACCGGTTAATAGGTTATGATTCACAGGCGCCCACACCGGAACGCCCATCGGAGGTAACGGGCCATGTTCGCCCGATTGCTGCTCGCTTTCATCATCATCCCGCTCGTGGACCTGGTGATTCTCGTCCACGTCGGCGGGTATCTCGGTTTCGGGGCCACGATCGCGATCGTGGTCGTCACAGGCTTTGCCGGTGCCGCATTGGCCAAGCGGCAAGGCCTCCGCACACTGAACCGGATCAACGCCGAACTAACGGCAGGCAAAATGCCGACCTCGGAACTGGCCGACGGCGTGCTGATTCTCCTCGCCGGAGCCGTCCTGATCACGCCCGGTTTCCTGACCGACGCGTTCGGGCTACTGCTGCTGGTGCCGGCATTTAGGAAGCTGCTCAAGGGCGCACTGGGCCGATACTTCCGCTCGCGGATCGTCGTGACGGACCTGCACGGACACCGCGAACCGGAGGCTGGTCCCGGAAGCATGCCGGATATCACGGACAGCCCGCCAGTAGACGCCGCGCGCCCCAGCGGTCGCCCCGCCAAATACGTCGAGAACGAAGCGCTTCACAAGTAGGCTGAGTACGGCGGGCGAAACCCGGATCCGTGACGATTCCGACGGAGCAGCGATGGACGATCGAATAAATCCGCGCAGGTGGGTGGCAGAATACAGCCCAAGACGAGCAACGCGAGTCCTGGGTGAGCGAAGCCCCCCCTTCGAGCCCCCAACGGGGGCGGCGGAATAAAGCCCAGGGCGAAGCGCAGCGAGCCCTGGGTCAAGGTGGCCAAACGACACGAGCCCCCGAATGGGGGCGACGGAACCGCATGCATGGGCACGGCCCGCAGGACAGAGATCAACGAATCCGGCTTTTCCGCCGCTCCTTACAGGGGCTATGGTTCGCAACAGGTTCCTGCCAACCCAGGGCTCGCTTCGCTCACCCTGGGCTTTATTCCGTCGTCCGCTCCGCGGACTGGAACACCAGCCCGCCACACTCCATGGCCGCCGGCCGCAACCGTCATTGTGGTTGGTCGCGCGGGCCGGCCTGGGAATCATCCACGAGTTGTGTGCCACACAGGTTCTGATACAGCTTGCATCGCTCCATCAGCTCCTCGTGCGTCCCGATGTCCGCGATGCGGCCGGCTTCCATCACGACGATTCGGTCGGCCTGCTGAATGGTCGACATTCGGTGTGCGATGATGAGCGCCGTACGGTCCTCGAGGAATCGCTCGACCGCATCGTGGATTTTCTGCTCGCTTTCGGTGTCGATCTGGCTGGTTGCCTCGTCGAAGATGAAAATCGGCGCGTCGCGCAGGATCGCGCGGGCGATGGCGATGCGCTGCTTCTGCCCGCCGGACAGCGTCACGCCGTGTTCGCCGACGTACGTGTCATAACCGTCCGGCTTCTCCAGAATGAATTCATCGGCGTGGGCGGCCTTCGCCGCCGCGATGATCCGCTCCTCATCACCGTCCATCGAGTAGCGGCGATTCGGGTGACGCCGCCGCAACGTGATCCGCCGCAACAACGCTTCATTCCCATACGCGATATTGTTCGCCAGCGTGTCCGCGAAGATCACCGTATCCTGTGTGATCAGGCTCATCTGCTTGCGCAGCGATGAAATCGAATGCTCGCGGACATCGCGACCATCGAACAGCACCGCGCCGTCGTCCGGCTCGAAGAACCGCATCAGCAATGATAGCAGCGTCGTCTTACCCGATCCGTTGGCGCCGACGAAGGCCACGCGCTCCCCCCGACGAATCGTCAGATCGATGTCCCGCAAAGCCGGCCGGTCGCCGCCCTCGTAGGTGAACGTCACGCCGCGGAATTGGATGGATTCACTCAACACCGGAAGCGGCGGCATCCGTTCGGAGCCTGCCGACTCGACAGGCATGTCGATCACCTCGAACACGCGGTCCACCGCGGCGTTGGCCCGTTGAATGCGATTGTAGAAGGACGACATCTTGCGGATCGGATCGAACATCCCCGCCATGCACGCCGCCAACGTCCCGAACTTCGCGAACGTCATCACGCCTTCGAACATCAGTTGCGCAAAGTAGATGATCGCCAGCGTCGCAAGAATGCGGCCGATCATCTCGAACACCGGGCTCGACATCGCCTCGGTTCGGGCGATTTTGAGCTGCTGCTTGAGCATGTGCTGATCGACGCTGTGAAGATGGCGGCGCTCGTAGTTCTCCATCGTGTAGCCCTTGACCACACGAATCCCCACCAGGGAGCCTTCCAGGGCGGCAAGCATTCGACCGTAGCCTTCCAGCAGCCGCTTGTTCGCCTTGCGGATCATCCGCCCGAACTTCCGAATCAGGACGGCCGCCACCGGCGCCGCCAGCACCGTAATCAGCGTAATCCGCGGGTCGATGATCATCGCAAGAATAAACACGAACATCGCCTTCAGCGGTTCCCGTATCGTCTTGGCGAAGACGTAGTTCAGGCCGCGATAGATGTCCTGGCTGTCCTGGATGAACCGGCTCATCGTGTCGCTGATGCCGTGGGCCGCAAAGTACGACAGCGGCAGCTTCAACACGCGGCCGTACATTTGACGCCGGATTGCCACGATCGTCCGCCCCGCCACCAGCGAGATCAAATACTCCCCGAAGAAACGACACACGGCCCCCACAAGCCCGACAACGAACAAAATGACCAGCAGGATCACCAATATCCGCATCTTCGCGTCGTTGGTCTTCTCCTGCGGCAGCCACGAAGCCACCCGCCACAGGCAGCGATTGGCGAACGAGGCTTCACGGGGAGTGATCGTCACCTCGCGGGGCTCGCCGTCCGTCCCGCACGCGAAGCCCAGCTTCACCGCGGCATCCGCGCTCGGATCGGCCAGCCGCGCGAAGATGTCAAACGCCGACAACCGCTCGCCATTGAGCGTCACAAGCGTATCGCGCCGCGCAACGCCGGCCTTCTCGGCATCCTCGTTGCTCACCTTAACGACCCGCGCGACGTCATCGGACGGGGCGAACACCAGACCCAGGCGATTCTCGGCGATGCTTTGCCGCGCCCAGGCGGGGATGCCCTGTTCATCCGGCGAGATCAGCTTGATCGCCGGCAGCAGTGCCATGATGTTGACGGAATAGGTGAGCGCGACGATGACAACACATGCCATCGCCGGGTACAGATAACGCATGTACGGCTTGGCGTACCGCAGCACGCGGAGAAAGTGTAGCGGTGAGCTGCCTTTCTTCGTCGTGATTCCTTTTGTCACCGCCAGGCCGCCGATCCTCATACCCTACTCGCTCCCGTGTCCACAGATTTTGCCGAGCCGAGCATTGTACGGCCGCGCCGCACGACGCGAAACCGCCGCGTACGACTGAACACAAGGCCGCGTGTACGTCACATTTGCAGGTAGATTTCAGCCCCACCGGAATAGGAGCCCCCGACCTTGGTCGGGGGGTTCGTTCCACCAGTCAGACGGCAATGCCCCCCCTGACCCAGCGAGCCGGCTCATCTCGAGCCGGTCTTCCTGCCGGGGGGGGGGCGTTCCAGCCACTGGTGCGAGAATCCCTTCTCGCACCCACTCCGACGGGAATCGCCTCCCGCAAACGTCGCAGGATAGGAAGCCTGCACCAATGGGCGCGAAATGGGAATCTCGCACCAGGACCCCATGATCGCATTGCTCACCATTATGAATGAAAATGAGCGAGTCCGGCGGGCTCCACGGACAAGCTCGGTTGCACCGGATTGTGGATAGCCTCCTTGTTCTCAGCGCAGTCTTTCGGATCCGCGTCACCTTGTCTTGTACGCTTGTCCGTGCCACCCCTCGTACGCCAGCGTATTTTCAGAGCAGCGGTTGTTTCCGTTGATCCCTCGGTCCCCTGGTCCCTCGATCCCCTCGCCCCTCAATACCGGAAGACTTCGTAGGTCCGCGCCTGTTGGCCCACCGGCCGGCGCAATTCCACCGTGATCACGCCGTCGGAATCACAGCGATAGACCTCGCACACGGCCTCGTCAACGAACTGGTCTGTCGGAAGAATTTCCGAGGCACCCACATCCGCCGCCATCGAGATCGACGGGTCATACGGGAACAGAATATCCGACCAAGCCCGAACATTTCCCGCCGGCAGTCCCTGACTGTTGATCGCCGTACACTCCAGATACCGCAAATGCCCGAGGTTGTGATGCGGATGATACCACGCCGCCTTCTCGATCGGCGATTCGCCACGACGAGGGATCGCCGTGCCTGCCGGGAAGATCGTGTCGAAGCACTCGGTCCGCCCGTGGTCTTTCAGGCGGATCAGTCCGAAATGCCGCGCAAAAACTTCGCGAACGCGAACCTGCTCCGTCGAGCAGATCGCCGCGCCCATCGCCACGGACCGGAACGGCTTATCGCTCAACACGACGCGATTCTCAGGAAACGCCTCGGATACCATTTCCGCGACCAACGGTAACTTTGATGACCCACCCACGAGGTAGATGGTCATCGCGGAACCCGTCGCCATGCGCGGCTCCTCGCGGCCCGCCGCCTCGATGATATTGCCCAACATGTCGATCGCGGGCCGAATCATCGGTCGAAGCCGATCCATGTACGCGTCCACGGAGATCGACAGTGGCCTGCCGTCAAGGCCGTAATCCCGCGGATTCAGGAACAGGCTGCGAATGCTCCCCCCGCAGATGGCTTCTTTCTGCGCTCGGGCCTGTCGCAACAGCGCGTGACGTGTCAGCGAGCCGATTGCCGCATCCGACTGGCCAAGCGCGTCGAGGAACATGCCGAGCAGGACCTCGTCGAAATCGTCCCCGCCCAGGTCCTCGATTCCGCCCGAGGCCAGCACATGAAAATCATCGTCATCGACCCACACGACCGACGCGTCGAACGTCCCACCACCCAGATCGAACACGGCCACCGCGCCCGGCTCCCGTCGTGCCGATCCGCCGCCGCGGCCGGCCGTCAAACAGTCGGCCAACTCGATCGCCGATGCCGTCGGCTCGTTCAATGTGTCGACCACATCGAAACCCGCGTCCCGGAAGCACCTGCGCGTTATGTGCCGCTGAGCCCCGTTGGCATTCGCCGGCCAGGTGATGACCACTTCCAACGGCTCGTCATCCGCCCAGGCCTGTGACCGCCGAATCGACGCGGCCAGCGCCGACAGATAGCCCCGCAGGAGGTTCGCCAGATCGAATGATCGCTGCGAATCCGTCTCGGCGTCGCCAATGCCACCGGCCGATCGACCTTCCGAGTAATCGCGCAACCGACGTTTGATGGACGGCACGAAGATGTGATGATCGCCTGGTGTCAACTGACCGAAACGCCGATCCGCTTCGATGCCGAAACAGACCTCCCCCGCGGCGGTATCGATCAGGATGGTCGACGGAAATACGGCCTGGACGACCTTCCCCACGCCGGTCTCGGTCGCGTGCAATGCCTCGGAAAAAATGCCGCGGTCGTGGATCACCGCGATCGTGTTCGTCGTTCCGAAATCCACTCCCAACCGGGCCATGGCCTACCTCCTGTTGACCTTGACTCGGGCCGGCGCGATCACCTTGCCGTCCGCGCACCGGAACCCCGGCCGGAACGACTCAGACACCATGCCGTCCGCCAGATCGTCTCGCGCCGTCTCGCCAATAGCGAGGTGAATCAATGAATCAAACGCCTCACCCTCGCGCGCGTCGAACCGGCTCACGCGGGCCGATGAAAGCACCTGGTCCAGCATGGCGGCGCCTCGATCAAAGAAATCGTCATCGTGCGAATCCGCCGAATGCGCATCACCCGCCCGATCCGCCATCTCACAGCGCAACGCCACCAACGTCGGCAGCATGCCCGACACATGCTCATCAACGACGTCGTTCAACAACCGCTGAAACATCGCCGTCGCCCGGTCCAGCGGCGCGGTGCGAATCACCGCCTCACCTCGACCACGCTTGGCCGCTGCCAACTCGGTGAGCGAAGCCAGCGCCGTATTCATCTGTGTGTTCAGCGATTCAATCACGGATGCGATGTCCGCCTCGACCCTCGTCAGAACCTCGCCTGTAAAGGCCTCGGTGCTCCCCCGC
Organism: Phycisphaerae bacterium; assembly: GCA_030593565.1. Lineage (GTDB taxonomy): Bacteria > Planctomycetota > Phycisphaerae > UBA1845 > UTPLA1 > JAFGQA01. The sequence continues at coordinate 8,722 of JAUVGW010000168.1, forward strand.
GCCTTGCCTCGGTTGGGGCGTTTGGCGACGGCCGTCCTGGTCCGCGCGGGACGCTTCGCAACGACAGTCTTGGTCCGCGCGGAGCGCTTGGCGACGATAGTTTTGGTCTTGGTTTTTACGCCCGCCTTGGCGGTGGCGGCCGGCTTGCCGGCACGTTTCGCCTTCCCGTTATCCTTGGCAGCCCCGGCACGGGCCGTTCGACCGGTCGTCGAGCCGGACGCCTTGAAACTCGCAGTCCGCTTCTTGCCGCTCGGCGCGGCGGATTTCGTCTTGGATCGTGTCTTGGATTTGGGCTTTGCCGAGGCCGAACACCTCGCGCCCACCGCTTTTGTCTTCCGTGACATGGTGTTTGGGCCTCCCTGCTAACCGTTGTCTGTCCCGCCCGCTCGCTTAGGCATCGCATAGGAATAACATGACCGATTGTGTCGCGTGGCTGGCCTGTTGGCTTGCCGTTTGGCGGATCAACCGTTCACGTCATTCCTACGCGGCTCCCCAGTCGATCACCTGCCGAATGACGGCATTGCCGATGACACCGCGGACGTCGCGCCATTATAGGTCTTTCTCGGCTCGATGCGAATCCGACCACGACAAAAAACCGCCCGAATCCGCTGGCTCGGCCCGGGCGTCAGACAATCGTCGCTCCCAGGCCGTGCAACAACATTAACCGGGCATCGGTGTTCATCATCTACTGCTCGTCTCGTCCACGATCCGACCGTCCAGCATGTGGACGACGCGCCCCGCACGTGCCGCCACGTCCGCGTCGTGTGTCACCACGATGAGCGTCGTCCCCGAATCCTGCTGCAACTCGACGAGCAGGTTGAACAACCGCTGCCCGGTCTTTGAATCGAGCGCGCCCGTCGGCTCGTCTGCCAAAACGATCCGCGGCCTGTTGGCCAATGCCCGTGCGATCGCCACGCGTTGACGCTCGCCACCTGACAACACCGGCGGCAGCGCCATCGCCCTGGTCCCCAGGTCGACACGATCCAGCAGCGTCATCGCCCGGTCGACCCGTTCCTGAGGCGAAACACCCGCCGCCATCATCGGCACTTGCACGTTTTCCAACGCGGTCAGATTCGGCAACAGGTTGTGCAACTGAAACACCAACCCCACAGCCGACGTCCGAAACAGGTCCGCCTCGCGGTTGTCGATGCCCGTCAATTCTTGGCCGCAGACCGTCACCGTCCCCGAGTCGGGCCGGTCGATCGCCGACACCACATTCAGCAGCGTCGACTTGCCGCAGCCCGACGGCCCGCACACCGCAACGAAAGCCCCGGCCTCCACGTCGAGGTCCAGACAGTCCAACGCGGCGATCCGACCGCCCTCGTATCGTTTTGTGAGCGCCTTGGCGCTGACGGCCAGATCTGTCTCAGACGACTCTCGAATCATCTCACCGGATCTCGTTCCTTGTCCCGCAGGCCCCATCGAGCTTCCATCGCTCCTTGCAGCGCCGAGGCACAAGACATGTTAGCCGTCCTGACGCCCACCGCCAAGGAACAGACATCAAGGTCCAAGATAACGCGAGAATCCCACCCTGGTGCGAGAATCCCTTCTCGCACCCACTTCCACGAGAATCCTTTCTCGCACCCACGCCGAATTCCCGAACACTGCCCAACGAAGTATGGCACGGACAAGCGGGTCCATGACACAATCGGCGGCGGGGTGCCACTGGCAGCTTGCCTGCCAGTGTCCGTGTAGGGCGCTATCTGTTGAGGCACTGGCGGACGAGCCGCCAGTGGCACCCGTTGGACCCTTCGGAGCAATGCCGCCCAAACTGTCACGGACCCGCGCACGTGTGCCCCGGCGTCCGCGGGCAGCGGCAATGCTACAGAGGCGATACAATGCTCGATCACGCGCGTGGCGCGGCTGGCCCGGTGGTCGGCTCCCCCGTGCGAGGCACACGACAGGAAACGCCCAATCGCGATGGCGAGCCAATCGATCCTGGACAAGCTGATGGGCAAGCTCGCCGGCATACATGCCGGCAGAATGACACGGCAGTTCTTCCGCGCCGTAGCCCGGGCAAATGCCACACAGGACCGGCTGCTCGCCCAGCGCATCGCCGAGACCGCCCCGAGCGACTTCGGCCGCGCGCACCACTTCGACCGTATTCGTAGCTACGCAGACTTCACCGCCAACGTCCCGATCCAGACCTACGAGAATCTGGCCCCGTACATCGATCACGTCCGCCAAGGCCGCCCGGGCGCCCTGTTCGGCTCGCGAGAGCGCATCCTCATGTTCGCCCTGACGAGTGGCACGACGGCCGACGCGAAGTACATCCCGATCACGCAGCGCGTGCTGGCTGATTGGCGACGGGGCTGGAACGTCTGGGGCCTCAAGGCCCTGCTCGACCATCCCGGCTGCATGCTTCGTCACATCGTG
>JAUVGW010000127.1 GCA_030593565.1 Phycisphaerae bacterium
AGGGAGTGCAATGGCGGAGACGCGTCGAAATACGATCGTGGGGCTGTTTGCCCTGGCCGGTATCGCCGTGATGGCCGGGCTGGTGTTCGTCTATGGAGGTGGGCGCGGTCTGCTCGCCGAGACCTACGACGTACGGGTTCACTTTCCCGACGGCGTGGTGGGCGTACAGGCGGGTCAGGGCGTCACGCTGCACGGCAAGCGGATCGGCGAGACGACGAAGGTCGAGTTCTGGACGGATGGATTGACGGGCGAGCAAAGGCCGGAGAAGGGCGTCAACGTGATCGTGGCCGTTGATGTCGAATACGTCTTGCCTGCCTCGTGCAGCATCATCGTCGCACAAAGCATCATGGGATTCGGCCGCCCCGCCATCCAGGTGATCATCGACGATCCATACGACGCTGACAAACTCCCACAAGATGGCAAAGCGAGGATAACGGGCCGGATGATCGAGATTCGGGATCAGGTCCTGCCGAAGGAGATGCAGCAGACCTTGCACGAGACCGCGGAGAGCCTGGGCGACCTCGCGCGAGCCCTGAAGCCGGTCGCCGTCGACATCGACCGGCTTCTCGGTGCCCGCGACATCCAGGAGGTCGATCTTCAGAAGCTCACTGCGAACCTCGATACGGTCATCCAGCGGTTCGACACGGCGCTCAAGAACCTCAACACGGTCATCGGTGACGAACAAAACCAGGCGAATCTTCGCGATTTGCTGGCCAACACGCGGAAAATGTCGGACTCCGGCATCGTCCTGGCGGATAACCTGGTGGTCATAAGCGAGGACGGCAAGCAGGTCATCAAGAACATTGACACGATGGTCCGCAAACTAGCGCAGGCAAGTGACGACATGTCCACGGTTCTAAAACGGATGGACACGTCGCTGGCGATGCTGAACGAGGGAGAGGGATCGGCGGCCTTGTTCATGCGAGACAACCGCCTCTACGAGGAGCTTGTGCTATCCACGCGTCGCATGGCGAAGATGCTGGACGAGGCCCGAGAACTGATCGACATGGCAAAGAAGGGCAAGCCGCTGATTTCTGTGTTTCCGTAAGAGTGGGGCGCTGCGCGACGTGAGGCAGCCGTGATGACGGGTTATCGGCTTTGCGAGATCCGCACGCGATCCGGCGCGATCCGATGTTCGGTCCGGAGGATGTCGATCAGCCGCTTGAGCTTCTCGGCCTGAACGGTCGTGAGCCGGGCCTCGGTCGATTCGCAGGTGACGAGGATGTGAACCGTGCCCGATCCTCGAGCATCGTGCTTTGCCTGATCCCAGGCCTCACTCACACTCGGGCGACCGGCTTCGTCGATTTTGAAATGGTGGAAGCCGTCTTGTTCTCGGGCATCCTGTGATCGGACGGCGATTTGGGTCCACGTTCTGGCGGTCGGCGTACTACTTCGCAGGGGCGTGACCGGGGCGAGCTGGCCGATCCAGAATAGGAACATCGTGCCGCCCGTCATCGACATGACCAGGACGATCAACGTCTTGTAGTGTCTGTGTTGATGTCGGGCAGTCCTGGCCGCCATGTATCCCTCACAGTGCTGGCATCGGCGTCGAAACCGCGTACCTTCCGGCACGAACTCGTCTCATCCTACGTATCGGCGATTGGCCGTTCGCCGGATCGGCCTTTTCAAAAAAGATCCTTCTCCATACCGGACGCAGCATTCACAGACTCGGACCGCATCATCGAAACGCATCGATGATCGGGCGTCGGGCATCGACCCGTTGCGGCGATCCCGAACACGGTTGGCGGCGGCGGCACTCCGCTCGCGCCGGCGCAGCCTTGTTGATCTCAGCGCGGCGTGGATGGGCAATCATGCCCATCTGTTGAGCGGTTCAGCAGATGGGCATGAATGCCCATCCTACGTCCGGGACCGCCACGCCGCCGAGTTATCGGGACTATCCTCATACGCCCATTCCCCTATCTGGTTCACCATCACGCTCTGCTTCGGCGCCGCCGAGCCGGACCGAGGCCGGCGCCCCGGCCGACCTTTCCAGAAACAGAGCGCCGATCGTGTACGTCGTCGTACCGCACAACACGCGCCGGCGATCGACCGAGCCGGTCACCAGCGCATGTAGCCTCGCCGCCGATCGCGTGAATCGTCCAAAGCCGAAGCACTGCGGCGATGCCAGATAGCGCCGGCCCGTATCTCGAAACACGCCGTCGCCCCGCAGGCGGAGCTTCGACGGCCCCACCAACTGACGCCGGACGTCTTCGGGCGTATCGAGCCGGCCAAACGCCTGGGGATTCGCGTAGTCGAATGTGTAGGAAGCCGTTCCGCCGGGCCTCAGCACCCGAGCAACTTGATCGTTGCAGCGGACACGCCCTGACACCGGCAGGTGCTCAAAAACGCAGACGCTGAAGACATGATCGAAGTGCTCCTCGGGGAACGCCATGTCGGTCATGTCCATCTGCTTGGCCGACAGCCGCCAGCCCATGACGCCCGCCGTCCGCTCCGCCTCCCGACACAGATCCTCGCGAAGGTCGATCGCGTGTACGTCATGGCCGCGGCTGGCGAGGAAACAGGAAAACAGCGAGCCGGCGCCGCCCATGTCCAGCACGCGCGAGCCGCGATCCATGGGCGTATTGACCACCAGCCAGACAATCTCCCAAAGCAGAAACCACGGCACGCGTTGCTCATCAGGATTGCCGGGCCACGGCTCGTAGTCGGCCCCACGGTTGACGTGCTCCCACACGCCGGGCCGGCCATTCAACTCGCCGTACCACGAGGAGTACGCCGCCCGCCGCGCGTGCATTTGGCGCATCAGTCCGAACAACTCCGTAAGAAGGGCGACGCACCGAGGGTGCAGAAGATCTGAACGCTCCATCGTTTTGTTCATGCCTTGCCCATCCATGGAACCGCCATTATATGATGCGACCGGCGGGAAGAAAGGAAGAATCTCCGGCTATTCCGAAAACCTTCGTGATGCAGTAGTGTATCGCCACACGAAAACGTGCGGGTAGTAGCGTCGGCCCCCCGTGGCCGACGTATGCGAGGAGGAACCCCTCCACATTTTACGTCGGCCACAGGGGGCCGACGCTACCCGCACATTCATGTGTGGCAGTGCAGTAAGCTCTGCTCGCCCGCATTGGCGGAGTTGTCGGGTTTGTGTGTCACTGCTTCAAGCAGTGTTCGTGTTTAGCGTCAGGTGGGGTGGCATGGGTAACGAATGACACGCTCTGCAAGGGCGGGGCGTTCATTACCCGTGGAGCCTGGCTGGAGTGGATGCCCACGGGTAAGCTCCGCCGCTCAGCGCGGCTCCGCTAACCCATGCCACCCCGCTAAGCGCGTGCGAAGCAGTGGCACAGGTCCAGCCGCGTAGGTTGGGTCCGCAGACCCGACGATTCATGAGCACCCACAGACCTGTGCGTCGGGTCTGCGGACCCGACCTATGTTGACGGAACCCCGACGGCAGGACTGATTTTGCAGCTTCAGGTCCATCAGGAACGCCCACGCGAGCTTCGCTGGTTTCATGCCAGCAGCATGTTGTTCGGCGACTGGGGCACGAGCCGGCTCTACGTCCTCGGCCTTGCGCTCTTCTACAGTGCGGGCTCGTCAATCTACCACGTCATGGCGATGTGCCTGTTGATGACGGTCGTGGCGTGGGCCTACACGATCGTCTGCCGCTGCTTCCAGGACGGCGGCGGCGTGTACTCCGCCGCGCGGGCCGTCAACAAGCGCGTGGCGGTCGTCGGGGCCATGCTGTTGTTCGCCAGCTACGTCATCACGGCGGCGATTTCGGCCGTCGCGGCGTTCCGCTATCTCGGGGTGAGCGTGGAGTGGGCTCCTAGATTGGCGATGGTGTCCATTCTGGGCATCGGCGCGATCAACTTCGTCGGGCCCAAGAGCGCCGGCCGTTTCGCGACGGTGATCGCCGCGGCAACGCTGGTCGTAACGGTTGCCTTGGCGGTGCTCTGCATTCCACACATCCGCGACGGACTCTCGAACGTGAACTTCGCATTTCGCGGGGTCGGCAAGGAGTGGGTCAGCTTCGTGCATATCATCCTCGCGCTGTCGGGCGTCGAGGCGATCGCGAACATGACGGGCGTCATGGTCAAGCCGGTCGGGCGCACCAGCAAGAAGGCGATCTGGCCCGTCCTCGGCGAGGTCGTCCTGTTCAACATGCTGTTCGCCGGAGCGATGATGGCCCTAGGCCAGCTCGATCTCACCGCGCCGCTGGCGGAGAAGGTCGGGGCTCTGACTGAAGGCGAAGCTCAGTACCGCGATGCGATTCTGAGCGTGATGTCCCTGGAATTCGGCGCGAGGTGGTTCTCGCTGATCGCCTCGTTCGTCTTCGCCATGCTGCTGTTCTCGGCGGTCAACACGGCCGTCGCCGGCATGATCTCCGTTCAGTACGTCATGGCCCAGGACGGTGAGATGCCGCCGGCGTTCCTGCGATTGAACGCCTTCGGCGTCCCGTGGATCTCGCTCGTCGTGGCTTGCGGCGTCTGCTGCGGCACGCTGATGGTCTTCGGCGAAGTGGACAAGCTGGGCCACCTGTACGCCATCGGCGTCGTCGGGGCCATTGCCGTGAACCTGACGTCGACGTACTTCAACAAGGACGTCAACGTAGGACGATACGAACGGCTCGGCTTGATCCTGATCGCCGGCTTTCTCGTGGTGGTCGAGTTGACCATCATCGCGACGCAACTGGCGGCGGACATCTTCGTCGTCGTCGTGCTCGTCGGCGGGTACGCCTTGCGGGTCGGGATGAGGAAGGCGCCGGAGTTACAGAAGCACGTGCCGAAGGTGGCCGAGACGGTCGGCAAGCTGTTCCAGCCGCCGCCGGTGCCCGAGTCCGCCGACCTGCTCTCGATGGCGGACATCCCACCGTTCGACCCCGGCCTCGGCAAGATCCTGGTCGCCACGCGTGGCAATCCGAAGCTGCTCGAATTCGCGGCCGAGGAGGCCGTCGCCCGGAAGTCGAACCTTATCGTGCTATTCGTCCACGACATCCGCCTAGCCTACGGCCCGCCCGGCTCGGGAACCTATCGCCCCGAAGACGACCCCGAGGCGGTGACGATCATCTCGCGCGCGAAAAAGCTCGCCCGGGAGAAGAACATCCCGTGCATGCCCATCTACTCCGTCGCCCGGTCGGCCGGGGAGATGATCCTCGACTTTGCCGGCACCTACGCGGTCGACTACGTCATCATGGGCGTCACCCGCCGTGGTACCCTGTACCGCGCCCTCAAGGGCGACGTCATCACCCAGGTGGCCGAGAATTTGCCGCCGGAAACAACACTGCTAATCCACGCCTGACAGCTTGTCGGTGAGCTACCCAGCCGATGTAAAACTGTGACACCGGCGTATCGCCAATACCACAGCCAAGCCAGCCACGGAGTGGCGTAAGAGGTTAGCCCACGGCGTCAGCCGTGGGAACGGATCGGCAAACGTGCTGCGTAGCCCCAGCGGGGCGGAAGATACGGCTTGATCGGGTCTTTCGCCCCTACGGGGCTTGCTCGTCCACACACTCTCCAACCCACGGCTTGCGCCGTGGGCTAAATCCTTTCGCCCCTCACGGGGCTTCGCTCTCCCCCGGCCGACAGGGGCGTCGGCAGCTACGAACGCGTTGTTGCACTTGCCCAAGTGCAAAAAGGTGCAACTTTCCGCAACTTCTCGGCGAGTTCCTGCCGCCACAACGCGGAGCCGGCGCGAGACCGACCGGCACCTTTCGGCGACCTCTTTCCTTTTGACGTATGACATGCTTGTTCATCGTGCCGGCCCAGGACGGTCCACCAAGTGGACCCTACCCGCTTTCATGGCAGAGGTGGCCAAGAGTGGGCCGAGCATCCGTGCTCGGCCCGTTTTGTGATCACGACGCGGGATAGGATCTCTGATGGCAAGCCCGAAGAAAGTCTTTCGCGCCTGCCCGGCGTCCTACTGCTTCGGCCCTATGGGCTCGCTCAGCCCATGCTCATAGAATCCCGTTGGCGGAAGAGAGTCGCCATTGTCGACTGCTCCCTGGATAATGGCCTGTGCGGCCTCTGCCTGCGCTATCACGCCGTTGCGGGAGGATGGCTTCTGGTCATGCGGAACGACCGCAGCCGCGCAGACTACCGTGGTTTCAGAGTTACCATCGCTGGCCGTGACGACGAAGATATAGAACCGGCCGTCTTCCTCGCCGTGGCGTTCAGCGCGAACCAGCAGGCCGCGGCCTTCTGGATACTCGTCCTTGAAGTCGGGTGCGTGATCGCCTGTGTCATCCCCGTCTTCCGGCCCCTCGGGTTCGTCGCTGAAGACCCTGACCGTGAGTGTCACGTCGCCCCCGTCGGGATCCCACGCCGTAAACGCCGAACTCACATCCACCAGCCTATGGTTGGGCGGCCAGAGTGAGACGGGGCCGTTGCAGGTGATGATGGGGGGCTGATTGTCGCACTCGTCGGGGATGCCGTTGCCATCAAGATCCGGGCTGGTTCCATCAGCAATGTCGCAGATATCCAGCGTGCCGTTGGCGTTGCAGTCGGAGAGGCCGTGGAAGACGTACGTGGCGCCCTTGAAATTGTCTTTCATGGCTGCGGAGACCATCAGGACACCGCCATTGATAGACATGACCTGCCCAAACTGATCGCTGCTTGCGCGGTCGGACGCAGTCAATCGGGCGTCTTGCAGAATCGGTGAGGTGCAGGATGCCCAACCATTCATGGGCTGCTGATAAACGTACGCCGCGCCCGGATTCGACGTGAGCGTTCGCGGCGCGTGTGTGCCGACAACAACCGTTCCATCTTCCCCGACCTCGACGGCGTTGCCGAGCGAGTCGTGCGCTGCCGCGTCGGAAGCCAGAAGTTTGGCGTGCTCGGTGAACGTGGGCGGGCTGCTTCCAGCTACGGGAACGCCCCAGGTTGTGTCGTCGAAGCTGAACACATACGCCGAACCAGAGTTCAACCCACCGTCGTCATCCCAGTAGCTTCCAACCGCGATCGTGTCGCCACTGATCGCGACGTCGAGACCAAAGCGGTCGTAGACGTCGCGGTCGGAGGCGGTGAGTTTGGCGCGTTCGGTGAACGTGCACAGGCTGCTCCCGGCTACGGGTTCCCCCCAACTCGTGCCGTCGAAGCTGAACACGTACGCTGCGCCGAAGCGGCCGACGCCTTCTTGCTCAGCACCGACCACGATTGTGCTGCCGCTGATCGCCACACTCATGCCGAAGAAGTCATGGCCTGGCGTTCTGTCCGAGGCAACCAGCTTGGCGACCTGGTTCCAGGCAGTTCCATCGAATGTAAACACGTACGCCGATCCGGAGTAGCCATCGTCGCCACTCGCACCGATCACGATCGTGTCGCCATCGACTGCCGTCGAGATCCCGAAGGAGTCACTGGCTTCGCCGTCAGGTGCGGTGAGTTTGGCGTGTTCGGCAGACGTGGGTGGGCTGCCCCCGGCTACTGGGACACCCCAAGCCCCACATGTGAGACTGAACACATACGCAGCACCCGCCTCAGCCCCAAGCTCATCGTCTCCCCTGGCCCCTGCCACAATCGTATTGCCCGAGATGCTCACTACACCGAATTCATCGTGTGCTGACCGGTGCGGATCTGAGGCGACGAGCTTGGCCACCTCCTGCCAAAGAGCCCCGTCAAACCAGTACACGAACGCGCATCCAGCACCCGAGTCGCGCCCCGGCGCACTGACGACGGCCGTGTCTCCGAAGATTGCCGGACCGCCGAAGAAATCACCCGGTCCTGGATCTGGGGCAAGGACCTTGGCGTACTCATTGGCCGAGCATTGTGCATACGTCGTTTCCGGTGTCGTCACCAAGAGGAATGCCCAAACTAACGTGACACCTACAGGCCAGCCCGCCAGCCCATTGCACATTCTTGAGGATCCCACCCGAATTGCCTCGTTCATCCGCATCTCTTTGCCCTTTCAAGTTGAGCGGCCGTGTCGCTGGACTCGACGCCGCCGTTCCGTCAGGATCGGACCTCACGTTGAAGCCCGCGTTCTTTCCCGGTGCCCTAAACCTGCGTGATTTGGATTGGCACCGTATACAGGGGCGTAAAGGAGGCCCGGGGGGCGCACGCAGGGTTGATGTTTTTGTCACATGGAACTCCCGTGGTCAGGCGGTCATCCATTACATGGCGCGCTTGGGCGAGCCAAACGCCGATTGGGCCGGCCTCGGGCGGCATCGCACATCGGGATGTAACTCGTGTCGCCAAGCGGGCTTACGGCGGCAGTTGTTGGGAAGATGGCGACTCTGCTGTACAATGGAACCAGTGGATTCCTGTTCTGGAGAGACCCAAGGTGACGACGAAGCCTCCAAGCCCGGTGACACAGCTTCTGGCCGCAGCCGGCCGAGGAGATGCGGCAGCGCATGAGAAGCTATGGTCGATGATCTACGACGAACTGCACGGCCTTGCTCAACACCAATTGGACGACGAGGCCACTGGGCACCGTCGACAGCCAACTTCGCTTGTTCACGAAGCCTACCTGCGGCTCACGGCGGGCCAGGAGGTCCAATGGGCCAGCCGACGACATTTCTTCACATCTGCGGCTCTGGCAATGCGCCGCATCCGGTTAGATGACGCCCGTAAGAGAAGGAGCCTCAAGCGCGGCGGAGGCCAGAGCCTTGGGCTCCTAGCGGAGGAAGCCGCCGTATTCGATCAGGACCCCACTGAGGTCCTGGCGGTCGACGAGGCGCTTTGCAGGTTGGAGCAGGAGAATCCGCGGCAGGCAGAGGTCGTCACGTTGAGATACTTCGCTGGATTGACCGGGGATGAGACGGCGGATGCCCTCGGCATCTCTAGTAGAACAGTGGACAACGAGTGGCGCGTCGCCCGAGCGTGGCTGCATCGGGAGTTGTCAACAGGTGATGCGACACCTGACGGGGAGCACGATCAATGACTCCCGATCAACGGGAACGGATGCCGGAGATCTTCGCGCAGGCTTTGGAACGGCAGCCGGAGCAACGTGCAGCCTTCCTCCTCGAAGCTTGTGAAGGGGATACCGCGTGGATGGCGGAGATCGAATCCCTAATCGCGCACGACGAGCAAGCCCGTGTAGGTTTCATGCGTCCGCCGGAGTTCCATCTCCAATCCCACCAGGGAGGTGCTCCAGAGGGCCCTGACCCGAGAGTCGGGACCAGCATCGGAGGGTATCGGATCAAGAGCGTGATTGCCTCAGGTGGCATGGGAACAGTGTACCTCGCGGAGCAGGCCAGTCCCCGACGGGATGTTGCGCTCAAGGTGATGCGAACAGGGCTCGCCTCGCGGTCGGCACTGCGGAGGTTCGAGTACGAGTCGGAGATCCTTGCTCGGTTGCGGCATCCTCACATCGCACATGTTCACGAAGCGGGGATTCATGATGATCCGGTTTCAGGGGGCACCGTCCCGTATTTCGTGATGGAGTACATCCCAGAGGCCCGAACGATCACAAAGTATGTCGCTCAAGAGAGGCTCACGATTCGGGATCGTCTCGAACTGTTCACTCAGGTCTGCGAGGCCGTCCACCACGGGCATCAGAAAGGGATCATTCACCGGGACTTGAAGCCGGGGAACATCCTCGTGGATGGAACGGGTCATGTGAAGATCATCGACTTTGGCGTGGCGAGGTCCACCGATTCGGACATCGCGATGACGACGCTGCAAACGGACGTTGGCCAAATAATCGGGACGGTACAGTACATGAGCCCAGAGCAATGCGAGGCCGACCCGCACGAGCTGGATACGCGCAGCGACGTCTATGCGCTCGGCGTTGTTCTGTACGAGTTGCTGTGCGGCCAGCTTCCGTACGACGTGACCGGCCGGGGGCTCGCCTCAGCTGTGCGGATCATCTCCGAGAGGCCACCGATGCGACCAAGCACGATCGACCGGCGACTCCGGGGCGACCTGGAAGTGATCGTCTTGAAAGCGTTGAAGAAGGATCGGGAGCAGCGGTACCAAGCAGCGGCCGACTTAGGGAGAGATATTCGCCACTATCTGGCTCACGAGCCGATCGAGGCCCGGTCACCGACAGTTTGGACACGTGGCGTTCGTTGGGTGACGCGGCATCCGGTCGTTGCTGCGTCGGTGGCCTGCTTCGCCGTGGCAGCGCTTACCATTGCCGCGACTTGGATTTCGATCTGGGTTCTCAAAACCCGGCCACACAGCATTGTAAAGTACAGAAGCGGTCAGCCCGTTGATGCGAGCGCCGATAGGTATGCAGACGAAGCACGTTTATTCACCCTCAGTGGAAAGGAACTACACACGTGGGGCGGCACAACGTGTGCGATCGCCTTCGCCAGCTTGGTCGAGTGCCCTGCGAAGTTCGGCGGCGGCAAGCTGGCCCTGATCGGCCATGGTCATTCCGCGGCTGATGACTTGCGGGGATCACTCTGTGCGTATGACGTTGACGGTGACCTCGAGGTGCCCATCTGGAGCCGACGTATCGAGGACATTCCATTGAAGGTGTGTCAAGACCGAGGATTCGTCGGCAAGGACTTCAGCGTCCAGAGGGGCAGGATCGCCGATATCTTTCCTGATCCACACTACCCCGGTAACGAGGTCGTGGTGACCTTCAACAATGAGTTTTCGCAACGGATCATCCGCATCTACGACCTTGGCGGAAACCTCCTCTATCAGGTGTGGCACGAGGGGTCCCTATCACAACCCTACTGGATATCACAACCACGGTTACTTGTCTTTAGAGCTGACAACGCTTTAGTAAACTGGGATGGCCGCGGCAACCTCTTGCGAGCCGAGCGTGATCCACTGGTGGTCTTCGCCATTCGTCCGGAGCCAGGCTACACTCACAACACCGACTTTCTCAACGACTCCGAGGTCATTCCGCTCGATCCCGGTGACGATCCGGGGAGCCCCGTCTGGTACCGGTGGGTATACAAGGGGGATGTCCCTGCCACGCGCGAGGAAATCACTCTATGGAATCTCGTGTTACCAATCGGCTCGGACCCCATGCAGTGCGTTGACCTGAATGTGTTCGTTGACAAGGAGCTCGAAGCTTGTGTGAGGTGGACGATTGATGAATCTGGCAATGAGGTTCCCGGATCACGAGTGCCCAGTGACTTCTACAAGATCGACCAAGCTTCATCCAATCCGAAGCTGCCTGATCCAGACCTGTTCCACTTTGGTCCGATGCCGCCGATCATCGCCTCCCCGCCGAGTTCTCAGAAGGCACCGCCTCTTGATCCTACCGAATCGTAGCCGGCTTACACGCGGCGGCACCTTGGAAGATGACCTCGCCCAGCCGGGTAGGTCACACACGTAGGTCGGGCTCTGCCTGACGCTTGGCGGGCTCTGACCGCCAAGCCCTGACTCAACCACGGCCGGTCGTAGGACAGGCTGTGCCCGTCGGTCGTTTTCCATTCGCCTGCGGCAGGCGGGCAGAGCCCGCCCGACCTGCTCGCACCAGCGATAGCTCGAACAGCCGCATCACCATGCGGAACAGTGATCAAGACTACACATTGCACACAGGAACAGCCCCGGTCGTCGTCTCGGTCCGTCCGAGGCCGAAAGTTTGCGGCAGTTTGCGGCGGTTCGCAGAAATCTTGCTGCAAACGGCGCGTCGGACAAGAGGGCCGCTGCCGTGGCTTCATGCGACGTAGTCGCGAGCAGAAAATTTTTTCCCTCGTGCGAGATTCCCATTTCGCACGCGTTCTTCGCAAGATTCCTATCCTGCCGGGACCACGGGAAAGGATTCCCGTCGGAGAGGGTGCGAGAAGGGATTCTCGCACCAGTCAGCCCAACGAGCGGATTCACGAGGAAAGAGGGCGTGTCGCTTGAGTCGAGTGGTCTCATGTGGTAGGATGATGATCGGAAGGTTGGTCATTGGGGCATTCCGGCTGATAGGAGGTCATCATGGCAAAGAGAGTTCTTTTTTCAACATTCGTCGCGTTCTCGTTGTGTCTGCCGAGCGCCAAGGCATGCGTCCTGAGCGTACCGGGGGAGTACGCCACCATCCGAGATGCTATTGACAATATTCAGCAATGGGGACTCCAGGACTGCACGATCGTTCTAGCGCCCGGCACCTACGACGAAACGGTTTACATCGGTTCTGTGCCCGAACCCGGCGGGCCTTTCCACTTCCCATCCATCCAAAGCACCGACCCAGACGATCCCGGCGTCGTGGCATCCACCATTATTCAAGGCGGCATCAGGATTAGCGCATACGATCACCTCATGTTGCCCGGAATGATCCAGGTTTCCGGCCTGACCATCCGCGGCGGAGGCATCAATCTCGATTACTTTGAGAATTCACCTGAGACTACAGTCTTTATCTCAAACAATATCTTGAGCTATTGTCTCGACGCAATTGACATTGACAGCACCTATGCCGAAGTCTGGATCATCGACAACATGATCACGGGCTCCCTCGCTGGAATCCGATCCTTCTCACCCTCTTTCACGCCCGTCCATGTCATCGGAAACGAGATCTCGGGCAACTACGTAGGGATGGAGGGCCATTTCGCGGACGTGATCGGCAACACCATCGAATACAACCTCGAAGGCGGCGCCCTGATGGACAGCCTCGACGAGTTCGGCCGCAACACCGTGGGGTACAACATCGGAACAGGCGTGGCGGTTTTTGGCCCAACCCCGAATAGCGTTCACGACAACTACATCGTCAACAACGACGATGGCTTGATCCTGGGCGAGCAGACCGCCGCCGACAACAACACGATCGTCGCAAACGACGGCGTCGGCGTCACGTTCTTCGGCACCGGGCTCGACCTCGTCCGCAATTCGATCATCTATGCCAACGGCGTCGCGGTATCCGACCCCTCGGGCACGCCGAACATCACCTATACCTGCTCGAACATCGCCATCGCGGGCGATGGAAACCTGACGGCCGACCCATTGTTCGCGAGCCCGGCCGCCGGCGACTATCACCTCACCGACGCCTCTCCGTGCATCAACCGCGGAACCCCGGATTATGACTGGTCGATTTCGGTGTTGGACCACGATGAAGACCTGCGGGTCTCGGGCGGCCGCGTCGATATCGGGGCCGACGAAACGCCCTTCACCTCGCCTCCGCTCGACGGCGATTTGAACGGTGACGGCACCATCGATGGACTCGACATTCAGTTGTTCATCACCGCCATGCTGAACCAATAATCGCTCGTGCGAGATTCCCATCAGCATGAAAAGATGAAGGCGGAAGGACTGAATACGACCAAGATGGGAGCATGAAGGATGAAAAAGGGGCACGGGGATGGTGTTTTTCTGTTTACGTCGGCGTGGGGGCGTGCTACACGAGGTCCGACCCCAGTTCGGCCAGCTTGTTGCGCACCTGCTGGAGCACGCCGGCCTTCGCCTTGTAGACCTGGTTACGGTTCATGCCAAGCCTGTCGCAGACCTCGCCCGCCGAGCAATCCTCGTATAGAAGCATGCAGAACACCCGGTATTTCTCTTCAGGAACCGAGTCGCGCACCTGCTCGACACAAAACCTGAGATGTTCGTCCTTCCAATTCCGCTCCCATAGTTCGTCCGGAGTTGGTGACGGATCGACAAGCGACTTGATGTCCACTTTGCCGGCGACTCTTACGGCGCGCCTCCGCAGCAGATCAGCCACCCTGCTGTTTGCCATTCTGTACAGCCAGCTTCTGAATCCGCCACTTTCCTTGTCATACTCGAACGTGGGAATCTTCCGAACCACGATTTCAAGGCACTGGTCGCGCACTTCTTCCGCGTCTTCATGGGACAGCCCGCGGGCAGATGCGTAGCCGTACAACAGCGGCGCATAGAGCTGATGGAACTCCGTCCATGCCTGCGCATTTCCGGAGTCCTTGATCTTGACCAGTAGCGTTGCGCGTGTGTTCTCCATTCAGACCTATACGAGGACACTGCCTTCTCAGTTCCGTTCAAACGCGATGGCGCCGCGGTGGGGCGGACCTCGTCAATGGTCAGCCGGCTCCTCACGGCGCCGAGGCGCGATCACGACGTCCTACTCCTCCGTTGGGGGCTGCGGGACTGCGACTACTAATTCCCGGATGCCGTCCAGACAATGCGCAGGTTCAGCCACTCCGGGCCATCTTCAAGTTCATCAGGGTCGATACTCACAACCACATAGTTCGAGCCACTCTGGAGCGTATCGAACTGGATCTTCGATCCCCCGGCCCCGGTATTAGAGCAGCAGGTTCCTTCGCCCATGCAGCCG
>JAUVGW010000344.1 GCA_030593565.1 Phycisphaerae bacterium
GCTCGCCTTGGTATTGCGCAGGCGACAATCGGCAGAAAGGAGCGTTCTTTATGACTCAAAACCATCAAAAACCCCGTACGATAGTTAACGGCGTTGGGTGGCACCCCCCGGCCAAGGCCGGGGGCTCTTGTGGGGCGAGGAGGCGGGACGGCCTTGGCGGCCCACGGGTAAACTCCGCCGCCATCGGCGGCTCCGGTTACCCATGCCACCCCGCCGGCACCTATGCCACCCCGCCGAAGTCTGGGCTGCAGGGCGATCCTACCGATCCAGCACAGGCTTTGAGAAAACGTCACGATTCATCACATTTCGGTTTTCGACTTTCGGCTTTATAATCAGGCCGTGAAAGTGGCCGAGGCGGTCATGGCTGATGCGACCGTGAAGGCCCTTTGCGCCCGGCTTTCCGACGCGCGGACCCCAGCCGGGGCGAACGGGTTGTGGGGTTCTGCTGCGCCTATATTGGCCGGGCTAATCGCGTCGGGGCTTGGGCGTCCGATGTTGTACGTGACCGCCCATCTGGAACAGGCGGACGACGCGCGCGACGACATCGAGACGGTGCTCGGCCGGATGGTCGATCTGTTGCCGGCGTGGGAGACGTTGCCGGGCGAGGGCTCGGGGGCGGGGGAGATCGGCGCGGAGCGCACGCGATTGTGCGCGGCACTGCTCGATGGCGGGGCCGCGGGCGAATCTACCGGCGAGCATTCATTCCTGATTACGCCGATCCAGGCGTTGATGCAGCCTGCTCCTTCGCCGGACAGCCTGGATGCCAACACCTTGACACTGGCGGTGGGGCAGCAGCGGCAACCGGACGAGATCGCGGCGTTTTTGCTGGAACGGGGCTTCGAGCGGCTGGATCAGGTCGAGCAGCCGGGCGATTTTGCCCTGCGCGGCGGCATCCTCGACATCTGCGCGACGGCGGATGCCGATCCGGTGCGGATCGAGTTTTTCGGCGACGAGATCGAGTCGATCCGACAATTTGCGGTCGGCACTCAACGGTCTGCTCGGACGCTGGAGCAGACACGGATCACGCTTTCGCCCGACGCGGCCAAGGCGAAGGTTCGGGAGACAACGAGTTTCCTCAATTATCTGCCCGCCGACACGCTGGTTGTCTTGGAGGAGCCGGTCGAGATTTCGGAGACGGCCCGAATCATCCTCGATCGGCTGGGGACGCCGGTCGGGCATTATCCCGTTGAAGCCATTTTGAAACGCGCGGCGGCGTTCGGCCAGTTGCACGTGAGCCGATTCCCTGTTGCGACGGTGGCGGACGCGGATGTGTTTTCGATGTCATGTGACGCGCTGCCGAGCTTCGAGACGAAGGCGACGGATGCGATTCAGCAGTTGTCGGATTTGTCGCGGGAACAGACGGTCGTCGTCTTCTGCGACAACCGCGGCGAGGAGGAGCGGCTGCGCGAGTTGGTCGAACAGGCCGACGCGGAATCGGGGAAGGCGACCGGCCGCTCGGCGCGAACGTCGGGGATCGAGACACGCGTCGGGCTGATTCACCGGGGGTTTACGTGGAAACCACGGAGGGGCCGGGGCGAGCGGTTTACGATTCTGCCGCACCATGAACTGTTCCGGCGGTATACGCAGAAGCGTCGAATCCGGAAGGTCGGCGGGGGGCGACCGATCGAGTCGTTTCTCGATTTGAACGACGGCGATTATGTCGTTCACGTCGTCCACGGGATCGCGCGCTACGTCGGCATGAAGACGATGCTGAAGCGAGAGACGCGTAAGAGCGAGGAATTCCTTACGCTCCGATTCGCCGACGAGGCGACGATTCACGTGCCGGTGGCACAGATCGACCTGGTGCAGAAATACGTCGGCGCCAAGGCGATGCGCCCCATCTTGTCGAAGCTGGGCGGCACGCGTTGGCAGAAGACGAAAGACAAGGTCGAGGAGGCGGTGACGGACCTGGCGGGCGAGCTGCTTCGCATTCAGGCGGCGCGGCAGTCGGAGTCCGGCGTGGCATATCCGCAGGACACGCACTGGCAGACGGAATTCGAAAACGCGTTCTTGTATACCGAGACGCCGGATCAGGTTTCGGCTGTCCGCGAAATCAAGGAGGACATGGGCCGGGCACGGCCGATGGACCGTCTGCTGTGCGGCGATGTGGGGTACGGAAAGACGGAACTGTCGATGCGGGCGGCGTTCAAGGCGGTGGAGTTCGGCAGGCAGGTGGCCGTTCTGGTGCCGACGACGGTTTTGGCGGAGCAGCACTATCGCACATTTCGGGAGCGAATGGCGGACTATCCGTTCGTGGTCGAGCGTTTGAATCGGTTTCGGTCCGCGCGTCGGCAGCGCGAGATCATCGCGGCGACAAAGAAGGGGCAGATCGACATCTTGATCGGGACGCACCGAATTTTGAGCAGGGACGTGGGCTTCGCGGAATTGGGCCTGGTCATCGTCGACGAGGAGCAACGGTTCGGCGTCGAGCACAAGGAACGGCTGAAGCAGCTTCGGGCGACGGTCGAGGTGCTGACGATGACGGCGACGCCGATCCCGCGGACGCTGCACATGGCGATGGTGGGGCTTCGCGATATATCGAGCCTGGCGACGCCGCCGATGGACCGCCGATCGATATCGACACGTGTCTGTACGTGGAGCGACGACCTGATCCGCAGCGCGATCATCCGCGAGTTGAACCGCGACGGACAGGTATACTTCGTCCACAACCGGGTCCGCCCGATTCAGGCGCTGGCGAACAGGATCGCGAGCCTGGTGCCCGAGGCGCGGGTGGTCGTGGGGCATGGCCAGATGCCGGGTGAGCAACTGGAGGACGTGATGCTGCGTTTCGTGCGGCACGAGGCGGACGTGCTCGTGTGCACGACGATCATCGAGGCGGGATTGGACATTCCGAATGTCAACACGATCTTCATCGACCAAGCGGACATGTTCGGCTTGGCGGATTTGCACCAGCTTCGCGGGCGCGTCGGGCGGTACAAGCATCGGGCATACTGCTATTTACTGTTGAATCCCGATCGGCCGATGACGTCCACGGCGGCGAAGCGGCTCAAGGCGATCGAGGAATTCAGCGAACTGGGGGCCGGCTTCCGGATCGCCATGCGCGACCTGGAGATTCGGGGCGCGGGCAACATCCTGGGCCCGGAGCAGTCGGGGCACATCGCGGCTGTGGGATACGAGTTGTATTGCCAATTGTTGGAGAAGGCGGTGAAAAGGATGCGCGGCGAGGTGCATGTCGCCCGGCCCGCCGTACACCTGGAACTGGATGTGGAGGCATACGTGCCGCGCGGGTACATCCCGTCGGAGCGCCAGCGCATGGAGTGCTATCGCCGGTTCGCCGCGTGCCGTTCGCCTGAGGATGTGGAGCAGCTTGCCGCTGATCTGAAAGATGCGTTCGGCCCGTGTCCGGAGGCGGTGGAGGCGTTGTTGACATTTGCGGAGATCAAGGTGTTGGCGGCGAGGTGGGGTATTCGGACGATCATGAGGAAGGAACCGGATGTCGTGTTCCAAATCGAGGGCGAGGTCAAGAAAATCGAGCCTTTGTTCGCGGGGCATGGCGGTTCGGTTCGGGTGCCGGACGGACACACGCTTCACTGGCGGCTGCCGGACAACTATTTCCATGGCGATACACTGCTGCGCGTCCTGGTCAACATGCTCCGAGGGGGACCTGTGAACGCGTCTGAGAAGCGCAGAACCAAAGCCAAGCCTGTGACGAAGCGGTCGGCGCTCACCGCGAAACCCCGCTGATTTGGACGAGAACCGTTGTCGTACCGGCAGTGTGTCTCCTTCACTGCTCGTGGGGGCCTATAATCGAGCGTGGTGTCGAGAATCATCGCCCGCCGGCTGGCCCGCCGCGTGCGACACGGAAAGTAGCGTCGGCCCCCCGTGGCCGACGTATGCGAGGAGGAAACCCTCCACATGTTACGTCGGCCACGGGGGGCCGACGCTACCCGCAGAACCATGTGTGGCAATGCACTAGTGGGCAGCACGGGCGGGAGGTTATCGGCGTTCTCGCGACGGAGGACACTTGGTCTACCTATATGATGAAAATGAGGTTATAGTCGAGGGGATTGCTTGGTCCACGCGCTCAGGTAATGGGTGCGCTCGCCGAGCGACCGGCCGCAGGATTCGGCCGGTCGGATCGGCGTCGAGTCATCCCCGGCTCGGCGTTATGGGGACGGCGAAGCTTGGACGAACGGTACGCAGCCTTTGGAACAATCAATGGAGTGGCAGGCCCGCCCGCAGGTAGAACGGACATTCCCGTGGGCGGTGCTTGGGTTCCATCGAAGAAGTAGTGGCAATGGTGGCGCGCCGATCCGATGAGGATGCGGGGGATAATGGCGTTTCATCGTTCGATCCTGTGGGGCCGATAGGCCCGTACGGATCGCGTTGTGACCGGCGTGGACCGAGCCGCCGGCGTCCGAGAACGCGCCACGCGACGACGGGACACACGCCGAGCGCCGGCGAGGCGCATGAACAACCCTGAATGTTTCCGCCTCGGATCGATGCGAGGCCCACGGTGAGGATCAGAAGGAGCCGGTTGCATGGGTGTCAGAAAGCACATGGGAATGGGAAGCTGGTTAGCCGTTGCCTTGGCCGTCTCGTCGCTGTTGCTCGTCGGCGCGGGTGATTCGAGGGCCGGCGTGTCGGACGACGGCGAGCTGACGTCTTGGAGCGACGATTCGCGGCATGGATCGCGGATGGGCGGTCCGGCGCCGGCAACGACGCTCGAGTTGATCTCACCGGCACGCCGTGACGGCGCGGAGCGGCGTGCGACATGGTTGATGCCGCTCGGTGTCCCGCGTGAGGACTCGGCCTGCACCTATGATGGCGGCATTCCGCTGGACGACATTGGCGATCCGGCCAGTCAACTGAGCCCCGCGCCAACCGGCCTGTGGCGATTCGTCGCCGGGGCGGCGGACGAGTTCGTTCTGTACGACCCGCTCTATCCGGACACGAACTGCCAACTCACGATGGTCCGCGCGTCGTTCGTGTTCTTCGGGGAGGGGCACGAAGAGGCAACCCCGACGACGACATGGGACGGCATCTATGTGACGGTGTATGCGAATTCGCCTGACGACGATCCGGACGGGGCGCCCAATCCCGATCTCAGCGGCGACCAAACGGGCAACGTCATCGCTTCGCAGTGGGTGGAAGCGGCCGAGTTGCTGAATGAGGTTTACGTTGGTGGTGAGGAGTACTGCAAGCCGTACTGGCAGATCGATATCCCGGTCAACATTGCCGTGGCGAAGAACACGCGATATTGGTTGTCCCTGCTACCGCAATTCATCGGCCCTCCACAGACGGCGTGGTGCATATCCGAGGATCCGGGGGGATGCGGCGCCCTTCCGTCGTACCGTGGTTTTGAGTTGTTCGAGATTCCGTTCTGGACGGCGTTGGACCCGGGAAACATCGGCGATTGTCCGGACGCACCGCCGCAAGGGACGAACAAGAAGCTATCGTTTGCACTGTTCGGACAGGGCGTGCCGCCGAACTTCGGCGCTTGTTGCGACGTGTCAGACCCAATCGGCGGCCCGGACGCGTGCAGGGACGTCATGGATCCGTCGGAGTGTTCCGGCGCGTTCGAGGTCTTTCATCCCGGCGAGTTGTGCTTCTCCATTGCCTGC